>JAUYEF010000047.1 GCA_030691635.1 Bacillota bacterium | reverse complement strand
CTTGCCTATGCTCTCCTGGCGAGATGCCGAGACAACCTTCCAGGTGAACGTCTCGGGCACACTTTGTCTGCTGGACGCCATCCGAGAGGCGGGTGGAGACCCAGTGGTAGAGGTCGCCTGCTCCAGCGCCGAATACGGGCTGGTCCCCGAGGACGAGATGCCCATCAAGGAGGGAAGGCCCCTTCTCCCTGCCAGTCCCTACGGCGTCAGCAAGGTAGCCGCCGACCTGCTCGCTCGCCTGTACTGGCAGGCCTACGGGATGAAAGTGGTGCGGGTGCGTCCCTTCTTTGTTATCGGCCCGCGCAAGGTTGGCGATGTTTGCTCTGACTTTGCCAGGGGTATCGTGGCTATGGAGCGGGGGGAGGAAGAGGCCCTCAAAGTGGGAAACCTGGAGGCGGTGAGGGATTTTTTGGACGTCCGGGACGCGGTGCAAGCTCTTTGGCTCCTGGCGGACAAGGCCACTCCCGGCGAGGTCTACAACGTCTGCTCCGGCGTGGGCCACCGAGTGCGGGAGGTCCTGGATTTGCTCATCACCCTGTCTGGAAACGAGATCCGATACCGGGTCGTTCCCGAGAAGATGCGCCCCTACGATGCCCCCGTCTGTATAGGGGATGACCTCAAGCTCAAGGCCCTGGGCTGGAAGCCTCAGATACCTTTGGAGAAGACCCTGGCCGACATGCTGGACTATTGGCGGCAAGCGGCCTGTGCCGGAGCCGCTACCTCCTGCTAGCCTTCGCCGCTACCGGAGGGAGCGGCGGAATCGCCTCATAGAGGGTGACGAATCCGTTGTCGTACACCACGGCTTGTCCTTGCAGCCGGCTTCGGATGGAATCCCAGTGTGGATCATCAAGAGGAATGCCGAAGTTGTGTCTAAAGTACACTAGTGGTCGAGCGGACAGTACATAGATGTCCACTCGCTCGCCGCGGCCGCTTGCGAAGTCGTTCACCTGTTCATCTAGGTAAGCCCAGACTCCATTCTCGTCCTTCAGGTCAAATTTCTCCAGTGTGCTGGCAAACAGTGCCTGCGGCAGGTAGCCAACGTACTGCGCCTGATCGCCCGCAGGCGCGGTAAGGCGTACACCCGTGCCGTCGCTTTCCCGACCTAGCATCTGGGCTGCTGCCTCCTCGTATGGATAGAACGCGTCCGTTCGGACGGTCGAGTAAGATGCAAGGAAGGTGGGAACGGCCAGGGCTACCAGAGACACTACCACCGCACCCAGCCCCGCCGTACGCAGCCCCGGGGTGAAGCGGCCAAGGGTCAGCAGCAGGAGCGGCGAAACCACAAGTGGAGCGTACATGGAGTAGCGGAGGAACTGGGAGCCGGCCGTGCTGACGAGGGTGGCCGTGACGCTGAGCAAGAGGATGCCTAAGAGAGCCCCCAACGCCCTTGCTTCTATGGGCGGCAAGGACCTGGGGCGACGGAGCCTAGACAGCGCGGCCATGGTCCCTGCCCCAAGCAGCAGAGCCAGCCAAAATAGTTTCACTATCACTGCCCATAGCGGCACCTGGGGCCCGAAGTTGGAACCGCCTACTATGAAGACCTCGCGCAGGAACGTCTCGTGGCCGAGGTTATCCAGAACCTCCGTTCCCATATGTGTCAGGCCTTCGAAGGTCTGCACGGTGGCATAGATCAACCACGCGAGGGGAATCACCAGGTACACGGCGAGTCTAGAACTTGGGAAGCGCTCTTTCAGCTCGCCGCGGGCGCGCGGCACGAGCAACATTCCCACCAACAGGCAGAGCAGCAGCACTGATGTCACGAAGTGGGTGACTGTGGTCGCGGCCAGCAGGGCAATGGCCAGCAAGGCGCTTGATGGACGTTCGAGGATTGCCTCACGCCGCTCTAGGATCAACAGAAGGAATATCGACGCGAACACTAAGCCCAGCTTGCCAGGATAGAACGGCAGCCGTGTCAATACGATGCTTCCCTGAATCGCCAGCAGGGCAGCGATTCCTGCCCAGCGAGGATCGTTGAGCAGGCGGAGGCAAATCAGGTAGAAGATGCCGGCCAGAAGCAGATCCATTAGCACCGTCATGACCGTAACTGCATCCGGCGTAGCAAGGCCGGTCACGCTGGCCAGGGCAGCGGTGAGGGTGTGTAGGCCGGGGAAATCGGTGTAGATGATGTTGGGATGGCCGAACGGTATCTCGCCGGCTGAGCGTATGTACTCCGTAGTGGCCGCGTTGAGGACGCTGTCCGCGTATTTGTTGGCGGCAAGCGGGATGTCCCAGAACCCCCAATAGATGAGAGCGAATACCACGACCAGCGCCAACCCTCGCCAGACGCTAGCCCCGCCGGGTCCCTCTAGCAGGAGCAGGGACACGAGCACCGCCATCCAAGCGTAATAGAGGCCGCCGAATAGGAGTACTGGCTCGACCGCCTCCAACGACTGGATCGGAGAATACTCCAGCGCCATTTGTCGCGGATAGGCCAGAAGTGCAGCCGTTAGTCCGATTAGAATAAGCCAGAGGGCAGGCCGTAGGACGGGGGAGGCGAGAGCAAGCGCTCGAATGCGCGCTACCATCGCCAACTCGGCAGGCTGGGCCTCGGTTCGCAAGCGGTTGAGGGCCAGCTAGGACCACTGCTCAACGTCTACCGAACTCCTCCCGCTACCTCGGCTGGGCGGCGGGCTAGCTGGTGGTAGACTTCGACCACTCTGCCAGCCACCTTCTCCCACCGGTACACGTCGTAAGCCCGTTGGCGGGCGCGCGCTCCTAGCTTCTCCCGGGCACCGTCGTCCCGCAGGAGGCGGATCAACGTCTCGGCCAGCGCCTCGTGGTCTAAGGGCGGGACCAGCTCACCAGTTCCTTCCGGCAGCATCTCCCGCAGGGGCGGAATAGCGGAGGCCACAATCGCTTTCCCCTGTGCCATCGCCTCCAGCAACACCTGGGGGCAGTTCTCCTGCAAGGACGGCAGCACGAAGATACGGGCTAGCCCGTAAAGCTGCGCAAGCTCCTCCAGCGACACAGCTCCCGCGAAGACGACGTTGGCTTCGGCGCGAGCCTCGGATACGGCGGCCTGCACCCGGCGGAGATAGGGCGAGGAGTCCTGGGGCCCTACGAAGACCAAGCGGGCGTTAGGCACTGCTGCTAGCAAGCGCGGCAGGGCTTGGGCCAGAACAAGCTGGTTCTTGTAGGGGGCTATGCGCCCAACATGAAGGATGAGCAGCTCTCCGCCGGGGGCATATCGCTCCTTCACCGGAGCGCTAATAGGCCTCGACTCGAACCAGAAGCCATCCACACCCACGGGCTCCACCGTCGCTTTTGCTGGCGAAAGTCCAAAATAGCGAACCCGGTGCTCCGTCACGTGCCCGCTGAGACCGATGACGGCATCGGCCTGCGTCTCGGTCCGCTGCTCCAGCCAGAACTTGATTCGCTGGAGGCGAGACTGGCAAGCCGCGGCGTCCGACCAGAGGGGGTTGTGCATGGTGAACACGGCGGGAATCCCGTGCCGGCGGGCTATCGGGATGCCCGTCACGCCGGTGAACTGACTGTGGAAATTGACTAGCTCTACCTCGCCCTGCTGGATGAGCCGTTCCAACTGTCGGGCGCTGGCCCGGCCGAAGAGCAGGCCTCGCACGGCGTGCGCCACTAGATTGGAATCGTAGCGCCAGAGGAGGGGCACCTCCAGCCGGCGATAGGGCGAGGGCGCATCCGGGCGTGCTGGCATGTCGATGACCGTCACCTGGTGGCCCAGGCGCTGGAGGGCGGTGCTCAGATAGTGGATGTATTTCTCGGCGCCGCCGGTGACACTGGGCGAAATTGGTATGAATCCCGTCCCCACCTGAACGACGTTCACTGCTTCCTCGCAACTGCGATGACAAAGGGTGCAAGCGTAGTAGTCTTCACTGGCACAGGTGTGAACCTATTATCGTAAAGATCCTCTAAGCTTACAGTGGAGAGGCTGGCAAGGCGGTAGTCCTTCAGTGTGAAATGGGTAACTGCGTTGATAACATATTGAGCGCCAGGCAGTTTGCCAATTATCGGTTTTAGAGCACTTGCGAACTTGGCAAGGCGAACTTCTCGCTGACCCCACCATTGTTCCTGTCCAAACAATTCAAAGTCGGGGAAATATCTCCCCATCAGTTCGCACAACTCGCTAGGGTAGAACTCCCGCGTATGGAAATGGTTCGATGTCCCTGAGTGGCCCGGGGAGGAGACGGCTTTGTTGGGTGTTGAGCACAGGAGAATTCCACCAGGCTGAAGGCAGCGGGAGCATTCTCTTAGAAATCTCACATGATCTTGGAGATGCTCAATAGTCTCAAAGGAGCAAATTACCTCAAATGCTCCATCTACGAAAGGCAACTCTTGGGCATCAAGGCGGATGTACTCTATGCCCGCAGCGAAGCAATCTCGAGCGCTGGACAAAGCCTCCGCCGAGACGTCACCCGCGACGACCTTTCTAGCCGAACGTCTTAGGTGATACGACCCATAACCGACACCGCACGCGACATCGAGCACCACCTTATCCTGGACGTAACGAGCCGCGAAAACGTAGCGGTTAGCGTGCTCCTTGAGAAACCGTACGGACCAAAGAGCATTGACGTGGATGAACTCTTCATCCGAGTTGGCTACCCTCCGCATGATTTGGTCGCCCCAACACGGCTGATCACTGGGCCCACCGCTCCCTACGGCTTCCAAAAGCAGCGCGTCCCCGGATCCACCCACCTTAGCCTTACGTTGAGCTGCTGCCGGGCAAGGAACTCATCTACCGCCCTCCCTGTGATCTTTCCTCGCAACTACGATGAGAACCGGCGCGACTGTCGGAAAGCGGCCAAGAACGCCGTCGACCAGCCTGAGATAGGACGGGAAGGAGCCGTAGGCTGACTCCAGCGCGGGCGCACCGGCCACTTCGGCGATCTGAAAGTCGTGCAACCGCAGCAGCTGCTCCAGAGCCCGTCTGGTGAACACCCGGATGTGGCCCCCCCCGCCGCTGGAGCCCATCGGGTATAGTAGCTTCCCGACGTTGTGGCGGAGGCTCACATCCGTCAAGAATGGCTGGTAGCCAAGCAAGAGGGCAAGCCGGTTCACTAGGCAGGCCAGGTTTGGCGTGTCCAAAATGGCGACACCGCGGGGCGTCAAGAGGCGCGCGACCTCGTCCAGCAAGTGATCAGGATCGTAGAGATGCTCGATAATCTCTCCAGCGTAGACAAGGTCGAATGTCGCAGCCTCGAAGGGGAGACGGCCACTGTCGACATCTGCCACTCTGGCGTCCACGCCTCGCTTGCGGGCCAGCGCTACATCGGCGTCAGAGATATCGATCCCATAGACTTCCCCGTCTCCCACTGCTTGCTTGATTTCGGCGGCAAAAGTGCCATCCCCGCAGCCGATATCCAGGATGCGGTGAGCCCCTGAAGCGTACTTGCAGGCCAAGCTAGCGACCTTCGCGAGCCGGTGGCTATTTCCGATACTCGGATACCGCTGCTGACGCCCTTCGTAGAAGTCTCTTGGTTTCAGTGCCGGACCCCTTTCACCTCGTCGACGTGCCACCGCAAGGGTAGTTCTTCCTTGCCAAGCAGAAACCCGGCCAGGTAGGAGCCATCTTGTCCTGTAATTCCGGTAACAAGAGCTCTCTTAGCCATTGGGCCTCCTTGCCTTGGTCAGAC
>JAUYEF010000431.1 GCA_030691635.1 Bacillota bacterium | reverse complement strand
TTTGACCCTGGAGCGCCGTGCTCTGACCTATGTGGTCAGTGGTCTACTCCACTCGCTGGAAACCAATCTCCTTGCCGTTGGGAAGCGTCACAGTGTACTTATCCCCTACCTGTACCTTGGATTCATCGAGCTTCACCAGTGCCCAGAACTCTTCCGACGAAAGCGCGCCCTCGCCACGCTTACCCACCGAACCACCGGAGCCAGGCGACAGCCGCCACATGGCCCTCGATACGTCGGCCCTGAAAGGCATGTGCCCTTTGGCCTCCCAGTAGAACTTGCCCTGCGGCCGCTCGCCGTTACCGCCGTTTCCTCCGAACTTCCTGTACTCCTCCGGCACCTCGATTCCCAGCAGCTGCGCCGCCTTCGTGGCGTTCCTGATGGGGAGACCAATCTGGGACTCGACTTCCTGCAGCTCCTTTGAAACCTTGGCCAGTTTCTCCTGGAGCCCGGTCTTCTGTTTGTGGAGCTCCACCCTTTTCGCTTTGAGCTTCTCCACGGCACCATTTCCCACGGTCGCCAGCAGCTGCTCGAAACTCGCCTTGTCCATTATCCTCAGTCCTCCAGTCTGAATTCCGACGGTCAAAACCGCCGGTTTCTCTGTCATCGGCGCTGAGGCTAACGCTGCTGAGTGCAACATGTAAATACTTGTCCCTACAAGTATTTCGATATATCGAAGGCCTGGAATATGGGGGTCTACCTCTCTGTTCGGGAATCGCTACATTGGCCGACTTGTCGACTTTCGAGAAACCACTCAGACCCGACTCATAAGAAAACCAGCGGGCTTTGTTGGCCCGCTGGCCCGACAGTGAAGCGTGTGTCAACGGTCCAGTAGTGCTTTTTGAATCGGCTGTGGCAATATAAGACGGCGCCGTCCCCTGATAGCGCCTGGCCCTCTGTAGAACAGGAGACTCGCATCCATCGGTACTGCGGTTCCCCTGCGGAATACCTGCTTTACATTGCGGATCGCCCTGATATCCGTCGTCGGGTTGCCCTCGACCACCACTAGATCGGCTGCCTTCCCTCGTTCGATTGTTCCGACCTCATCGGAGAGGTCAAGAGCCTCCGCGCCGTGACGTGTGGCGGCAACCAACACCTCTCCTGCTGACATACCTGCCTTAACCATGAGCTCAGGGCCCGGCGAGTAGTCGCCGAAATCTCCAATCGCATCGGTCCCCACTATCATGCGCACACCCATTCTGTGGAGTTCTCCGCAGGTGTGAAGGTTTGTCTCTTGCTTGGCCTTCAGAGCAAGGTACGACGCCTCCTCGCCTGGCATCAGCCCTTCCGATTCGCGCTTGTGCGAGAGCCTTTCGTAGCCCCGGAACCCTGTCTGAATGGTGGGGCTTACCCAGCAACCTGAATCGGCGATCATGCGGGCGATTTCGGGATGGTATTGCCGACTCGAATCGGGCTCCACGAACTCAACATGCTCTAGACAGTCAAATCGAGCTTCAACGGCATTGACGATGGACTGGGTCGCCAGCACGTGGATCGTGGTGCGCTTGTCGTTTCGCCGAGCTTCATCCTGTATGACTTTGAGTTCCTCGACCGTAAAGCCCGGGAGCCGGGGCTGGGTGATGTACGTGCCTCCCCCGGAGCCCATCACCTTGATGAAGTCTGCGCCTTCCTTAACCAGCCTCCGGACCGCTTTCCTGCACTCATCGGGGCCGTCGGCTTCTTCACCACAGAAGTAGAAATGCCCGCCGGTGTGTGTGAGGCTCCGGCCGCTGACTAGCACGTTCGGAGCCAGCCCAAACAGGTCGGCCTTGAGGCCTGCCTTGAAATCGAAGGTCACCCGGTTTCTCGCGCCGCAATCCCGCATGGTCGTAACGCCTGCCAGAAGGTGTATATAGGCATTCCGGACGCACCGCAGGAGCATCAGCGAGTCGGAGTCTTCATCATTCACGTGATGGTATGACCGGGGACCTCCCATTCGCCCTGCCGTCCCGTACATCAGGTGAACATGCGAGTCCACAAACCCTGGCAGCAGACACCCATCCTCATAGTCGTATACGGTCGCGTCACCGAGATCAGACCCCAGGTCCTGGGCCTGTGTGATATCGGTGATTCGCCCGTTTTCGACGACGACCGCCATATGCTCGTGCGAGCCACTGGGGCTGCACGAGTCGAACAGCCGTCGTGCCCGGATCACTGTCCTTGGCACTGGTCTCCCCTCCTGCTTTATCTATTTTGCAAGCTGGGCCAGGTAATCGGCAAGGAACTGGCCGGCGCGCGAGACACCTGCGACCTTGTCGTTGCCGTCGAGCACCATGTATTCGTCCGTGCCGTCACTACCGCAATGCCCGATGCCTATCCCGCCCATAGCCGGCACCCCGAGCTCTGAGCAGAAGACGCCCAGCGGCGCGCCCGCGCCTCTCATGGGCCAGATGGTTACAGGGCATCCATACGCCTCGTAGGTGTTCAGGGCTGCCTGCACGATTGCGTCATCCATCTCTGCCTTCGCCCAGTCGTGAGTGCCCATGTCTCTGATCTCTATGTCCGGGTAGCCGGCCTTGTCCAGGTGCGCGCGCAGTGAAGCCATGAGTTCAGCGCCCCGCTGGTCCGGCGCAAACCGCATGTCGAGCCTCGCAACCGCCCGGCCTGGCAGCGAGAACAGAGGCGAATCCTGGTGGATGTACCCCGCTCGCAGCCCGTTGATGTTGAACGTCGGGTAGTACAGCGCCCGGGTAAACAGCTCCTCACCTTCGAGCCCGAACGCCAGCTCCTCCACCCTGCCCCGGCCCCCAACACCCGGCACAACCCGTCGCCAGTCCTTGCCTTTGTTGGAGTCCACGATCTTCCTCAAAAGCTCCAGATCGTGGCCCTTGGGTAGGCTGATGTTATCGTAAAACCCCGGGATCTTGCACGCCAACCCCGCGGAGCCCGGCTCCATCAGCGTGTTCAGAGCCTCCACAAGCCTCCACACCGGGCTGTGCACCACACCCTGCGCGGAGCTGTGCACGCTCGGAGTCACCGGGCCTTTCCCCCAGCGCGCGCCCTCGCAGACCAGCTCGAAATACGCGCAGCCCTTCGAGCCCAGGCTTATGCTCACGCTGCCGGTGCCTGACTGGCCGGCCGAGGGGGATACGGCGCCCACGCAACCCTTCAGCTTCCCTGCCTTTGCATGCACCATGTGGTGGTAGTTGGTGCTGCCGATGAACTCCTCAGTCTCCAGGATGCACGCAACGTTGACGGGTATGTCCACGCCCGTCGCGCGCATCGCCTTCAGCGCCCAGGCAAGCACCAGCATGGGACCTTTAGTACCCACCCCTTTGCCGAACATGACCGAGCCGTACGGCTCCAGCACTTCTTTAACCGGGCTGTACGGCGCCCTCTTCCAGGGCCGTGACACAAAGGCGTGATCAAGCATGGCATATACGGCCAGAGTCTGCGGCTTGCCGGTGTCGAAGTAACCCCAGACACCCGGAAGCCCTTCAGTCTGAATGACCTCTGCTTCGTCAAAGCCGCAGCCCGCCAGCAGACGAGCCATCAGACCGGCGCACTCAGACGCGCCTCGCGCGCCTTCACTCACGCATTGCTGGGCGAGCAGCGATGACAGTTCCTGTTCGAATCCGTTCCTGTGCTGTTCAAGGTATCCTGCAACCATGGCCATGTGAAGTACCACTCCTCTGGAGCTATTCCTGGGTCCCGACGCAACACAGGTGTCGGAGACCGTGCGTTATCTGCGCCCAAGCACTTCGTCCACTCCCGCGGGCTCACGGCTCACGGGAGGGAAGGGCGTGTAGGCTGCCCCGACCGGGCTTCCCGTGAAAAAGCGGCCGCCCTTGATCACGGCTGCGATCTTACGGAGCGCGCTTATGTCCTGTAGCGGGTCTGCCTCCACCACCAAAAGGTCCGCCATCTTGCCCTTTGCGATCATGCCGACCTTATCCCCCAGCCCGATGGCCTCTGCCGCAAGAGACGTGGCGCTCACCAGCGCCTCTTCGGGCGTCATGCAAGAGTGGCAGAACAGCTCCAGGCCGGTGACATACTCCCCGAAATGGCTGATCGCGTCGGTCCCAGCTATGACTTTCACGCCTGCCGCGTATATCTTCGCGAGGTTCTCTAGCTTGCGCTCGAGCTTGTAGCGCTGCGCCTTCAGACCCCGCTGTTCCGCCTCTGACAGCCCGGTACGCCCCGAATACCGCTTCACGCCGCCGAACGCGGTCTGGATGGTGGGCGAGTAGTATATGCCCTTTTCCACCATCTGCTCCACCAGGTCTGGGCGGTACGTGCGCGTGCCGTCGGGCTCCTGGAACCCCGCGTGCTCCACGCAGTGTATCCCGCCTGCGATCGCCCTCTCCACAGACGCGGTCGCCTCGCAGTGGGCCGTGGTCCGCATGCCGTGGTTTCTGGCAATATCCGTGGCCGCCTTTATCTCCTCCACAGTAAAGGAGGCAACCTTGGCGTCAGTGCCCTTGGTGCCGCCTCCACTGGCCATTATCTTGAAGAAGTCCACGCCGTTCTTGATCAGCTGCCTGCACGCCTGGCGTACACCCTCCACCCCGTCGCACTCCTGGTTGCACCACCAGAAATGGCCTCCTGTGATCGTCAGCGGGCGCCCAGACGCCACGATCGTTGGACCCTCAAGCAGGCCGCGGCTGATACCGCTGCGCAGGGAAACCACCACATTGTTGCGCCCGCCACAGTCACGCAGAGTGGTGACGCCTGCCGCCAGGTGTGTCTGCGCGTTGCGCGCCGCTCTCAGCAGCATCAGGTCGTCGCCGTCTTCCCTGATGTAATCTTCGTACCTTCGGCCCTGGTCCCCAAACACGAGATGGGCGTGCACATCGATCAGTCCCGGCACTATCCAGTACTGTGAGAAGTCGACGTACTGCCCCTCCACGTCGGGGAATTCAGCGCGACTTCCTACCCGCATGATAGTGTTGCCCTTGGTTACCAGCCTCGCGTCCCTGATGACCTGTCCCTTATTTCCCGTCCATATGGCAGCAGCGTCTATCGTCAGCGTGTCGGCCATTTGGTTCTCATCCTTTCTGTATGGCAGGACGGGGCGCGACTGCCCCATCCTGCCGACCCGTATGTGCTGCGAGGAGAGAGCGTACCCGCGTCCTACTTCTCCAGAGACACCAGGTGGATGTATGACAGCCAGCCGCTCCCAGCGTCAAGGACGTATCCCTTAACTTCTTTCCTGAAGGCATAGGCGCTGTTCCGCCAGAACACTACCAGTCCCGGGAGCTCCTCGTGGATGAGCTCCTGAAGCTCCCAATAGTACTTCTGGCGCTTGGACTGGTCCTGTTCCTTCCTTCCGAGCTCAAGGAGTTCGTCTGCTCTCTTGTTCTTCCAGTTGAAGTAGTTGTTATACTCCTCTGATGAGTGGTAACGTCGCCACATCTCCACATCAACGTCAAGCGTCATGCCCCAGTTGATGAACGTTACGTCGGGGCCCTTGGCGTCGTACATGATGTACATCTGCTCCGCAGAGGCTCTGGTCGCAACCTTTGCGTTGATCCCGAGCTTCCTCAGGTTTTCCTGGAAGATAACGTTCATGCTCGCACGCTCAACACCCACAAAGGTCCCGAGCTCGAACTCAAATGCCTGGCCCTTTGCGTTGCGCAAGACGCCTTTGCTGTCAAGCTTCCAGCCTGCCTCATTGAGCAGCTTCATGGCCTTTTCTGGATCGTAGGGATAGGGTTTAATGTTCGGGTTATGGGCCCATCCCCTTATGGGTGGGATCGGGCTCCAGGCGAGTGAGCCTTGCTCACCAAGGTATTCGCGAATTGCCCGTTCTTTGTCTATGCCGTAGGCAATTGCCTGCCTCACCCGCTTGTCCTGCCAGAGAGGATGGTCGACGATGAATTGAATCGTGCTGTACGAGCTTCCTGGAACGACGATCGAGGTAAGGTTCGGGTCTTTGAGAAACTTCTGGTGCAGCTCCAGAGTGGTCACGC
>JAUYEF010000415.1 GCA_030691635.1 Bacillota bacterium | reverse complement strand
GGCGGACGGCCGGACGGTTCTCGCAAACGGCGAGGTGGCGGTCTGAATTAACCCTGGAGGTGCACCATGTACGACGTGATTATCAGGCGCGGCAGGGTGTATGACGGCACAGGAGCACCGTGGGTCCGCGCGGACATCGGGGTGAAGGACGGCAGGATCGCGGCAGTGGGGATAGTCGCGGAAAGCGACGCAGAGCGGACCATCGACGCCGCCGGCCTTGTCGTGTCCCCCGGCTTCGTAGACACCCACACTCACAGCGACCTATCGTTTCTGGTGGACCCTTGCGCCGACAGCAAGGTCAAGCAGGGTGTGACGCTTGAGGTGGCCGGCAACTGCGGCCTTTCGCATGCTCCCGTCGCCGGAAAGTCCCGTGCACAGGTGGAGAAGGAAGTCCGGGAAGTGGGTCTGCCGCTCACTTGGAGCACATTCGGCGAGTACCTTGACCAGGTCGAAAAGCGAGGCCCGTGCGTGAACTTTATGTGGCCTCGTGGGGCACTGCGCCGTCCGCAACGCGGTGATGGGCTATGACCGCAGGCCCCCAACCTGCGATGAGCTGGCCCAGATGAAAGCGCTGGTGGCGGAAGCGATGGACGGTGGCGCGCTGGGCATGTCTACAGGCCTGATCTATGCGCCCGGCTCATTCGCGGACACGAGCGAACTGGTCGAACTCTCAAAGGTCGTGGCCGCTCGCAACGGCTATTACTTCACTCATGTCCGCAGCTCTGAGGACGGCCTCATGGACTCCGTAGCGGAGACCATCGAGATCGGAGAGAAGGCCGGGCTGCCGGTCCACATTGCCCATCACAAGTGCACGGGAAAGAAGGCGTGGGGCAAGGCCGCGGAAACGCTTGAGATGATGGAACGCGCGCGCGACCGCGGAGTGGATATCACCGCAGACCAGTACCCTTACACGGCATCGTCCAGCTCACTGGCCTCGACTTTGAGGCCGTGGGTCCACGAAGGCGGGGTAGACGCGGTCATCGCCAGGCTCAGCGATCCTGCCACACGACTCCGGATCAAGAAGGAGTTCACTGAAGACATCGAAAGGCTCGCCGGTTGGAAGGGCTACATCATCGCCCATGTTGCTTCAGAAAAGAACCGGCCGTATGAAGGCCGCAGCCTGCACGATATAGCCGCTGAACTAGGCAAAGACCCGTGCGATTTCGCCATCGACCTGATGGTGGAAGAGAGGCTTGACGTCAGCCGCATCCGGTGGGGCATGTCCGATGAGGACGTGAAGACCATCATGAAGTCGGAGCTCGTCATGGTCGGCAGCGACGGCACATCCATGAAGACAGAGGGCCCCATGCGCACCGGCCTCCCCCATCCGAGGAGCTTCGGCACGTTTCCAAGAGTACTGGGCAAGTACGTGCGTGAAGAGAAGGTACTATCCTTGCGGCAGGCCATCAGGAAGATGACCTCGCTTTCCGCAGCCCGGCTGGGGTTGTGGGACCGCGGCATCCTTCGCCCGGGCGCGTGGGCAGACATCACCATCTTCGATCCCGCCACCGTCAAGGATCAAGCCGGCTTTGGCGACCCGTTCCGCTACCCGGTTGGAATCCCATACGTGCTGGTAAACGGGGTTATTGTTGTTGACCACGGCGAGAGTACCGGGAAGACTCCGGGCAAGGTCATCAGGCACCGCGCATAAGTCGCGAGCCATGCACCTGTAGATTGCAGACTGCCGGGAACACGCATCCCGGCAGTTTTGTTTGTTGGAGGGGGATTAAGAAACACCGGCCTAGAATTAAGCGTTTGAAAGGGAGTGATTATTATGTATACCCTGATCATCCGGCACGGTAAGGTTATTGACGGTGGTGGCAATCCTTGGTTCAGGGCTGATGTGGGCGTGGTGGGTGACACCATACGAGCCGTGGGGCGCCTGGCCAGCGAGAGCGCGGACGTCACCATTGACGCGGAAGGCATGGCTTTATCGCCGGGGTTCATAGACATTCACACACATTCCGATGGCCCGCTGCTTGTGCAGGGAGAGGGTCACTCCCACATACGGCAGGGCGTGACCACGAACGTGATAGGCAACTGCGGCGGCTCGCTTGCTCCTGTGACCGCGAAGTCACGCGAGTATGCTGCCGGCCGGCTTGGCGAGTTTGAGGGCGTCGAGCTGGACTGGAGCACGCTCGGCGAGTACTTGGACAGGCTCGAGAGGCAGGGCGTGAGCGTCAACGTCGTCCCCCTGGTGGGCCAGGGCACCATCCGGGGCAGCGTGATGGGATTTGCCGATAGGCCCCCGGCTGACTCTGAGCTCGATGAGATGAGGAACCTCGTCGCGGCCGCCATGCAAGACGGAGCGTACGGCCTCAGTTCCGGGCTCATCTACGTCCCGGGAAGCTATGCCGGCATCGATGAGGTGGCGGAACTGGCAGCCGTCGCAGCATCCTACGGTGGAAGCTACAACTCACACATCCGCGGCGAGAACGACACCCTGCTCGATGCTGTGGCGGAGGCCATCGAGATCGGCCGTCGCGCCGGGGCTCCGGTTCAAATCGCGCACTTCAAAGCCATGGGGAGGCACATGTGGGGCAGGAGCGTCGATTCTCTACGGCTAGTCGATGAGTCGCGGGCGGCGGGCGTAGATGTCACCTGCGACCAGTACCCCTACAACGCATCCGCAACCGGCCTGGGAGCATATATGCCTGCCTGGCTGCATGTGGGTGGCCCCGATGCCATGGTCGAGAGGCTCAAGGACCCTGCCGCCAGGGCGAAGCTCAGGAAGGAGATCCTCGACGGCCTGCCGGGATGGGTCAGCCTTCACAAGGGCGTGGGCTGGGACAACACCATGGTGACGAACTGCCCCAATCACGAGCTTGAGGGCCTGACCGTATCACAAATCGCCACACAGCGCGGCGCGGATGATTTCGATACAGCGTTTGACCTGTTGCTCGAGTACAAAGGGCGGGTCCCCGTCGTCTACTTCACGATAGGCGATGAGGATATCGAGCGTATCATGCGCCACCCAGCAGTCATGGTCGGATCGGACTCCAGCGCCATCGCGGCTGAAGGGCCTCTGGCCCGCGGAAAGCCGCATCCCCGGTCGTTCGGGACATTCGTCCGCGTGCTCGGCCACTACGTGCGGGAGAAGAAGACCATCACCCTGGAGGAAGCCGTCAGGAAGATGACCTCATTCCCGGCCGAGAGGATGAGGCTGTATGACCGCGGGCTGATCAGGCCGGGCATGAAGGCCGACCTGGTGGTCTTCGACCCCGAGACGGTGTCCGACAACGCGACCTACACCGATCCGTTCCAGTACCCGTCCGGGATCGCTCACGTCTTCGTCAACGGGAAACACACGATCAAGGACAGCCAGCACCTCGGCACAAAGGCCGGAGCCGTGCTCCGGTGGCAAGCGTAAGGCTGGGCCAGGCGGCATAACTGCACAGCTTCCAGACTAGGTCTTGCAGGCCTGGTCTACTTCTTTGTGATGTAGAGGTTTCTCGGGAAATCGGTGAGCACTTCGCAGCCATGACGCGTCACAAGGACCGTCTCACTGAAGCCGACGCCGCACTTCTTGGTGTCCCGTAGCGCGGGAGGCATGTGGAACACCATGCCTGCCTGCAGGACTCGTGGGTCATCCTTCTTCAGATCGATGACGTCGCCCTCGTTCCAGCCAGGCTTGAAGACGCCGATTGAGTAGCCGAGCCGCTTTCTCATCATCCACCAGTAGCCGGCTTTCTCAATCACGCTACGGCATGCCTCGT
>JAUYEF010000373.1 GCA_030691635.1 Bacillota bacterium | reverse complement strand
GCACCCTCGGTGTCAGTGGGCTGGCGGGTTGGGGCTTCTTGGCGAGGCCGGCATCTTCGAGCGCTGTCTTGAACCAGGTCATGTTCGCACCCTCTCTCGGGGATTGAGACTTCCCCGATGCCATGTTATGTTCGGCCCCCTTGGGTTGTTGATCGGAGGACAACCGGTGGGCAAATGTGGCTTGCCATCACGCCACGGAAGGTAACCAGCGCCGCGGCAACGTATGGGACCACAGTGGCCAAGACGACTGTGGGCGGATGCGCACCAGTTGTCACCGGTGAGACATCACGCAGGAGGTCAGGGTCATGGAGCTAAGGGGCTATGGAGTCGCGGACGACATCACCCAGGTGATCGGGAACACACCAATGGTGCGGTTGTCACGCCTGACTGCGGGTCTGGAGGGCAGCATTTTCGCCAAGCTTGAGTACCTGAACCCAGGGTTCAGCAAAAAAGACCGCATCGGTCTTCAGATGATACAAGAAGCCGAGGAGTCTCGACAGCTCCAACCTGGCCAGACAGTTGTCGAACTGACGAGCGGGAATACGGGTACCGGACTGACGATAGTGTGTGCTGTGAAAGGCCACCCGTTCATCGCGGTTATGTCCAAAGGAAACTCGCTGGAACGCGCCCGGATGATGAAAGCCCTTGGCGCCGAAGTCGTTCTGGTCGACCAGGCGCCAGGATCGCCGCACGGTCAAGTCTCGGGAGAGGATCTGGCCCTGGTTGAGAAGGAAGCCCGCCGGATCAGCGTTGAACGGAAGGCGTTCCGCGCCGACCAGTTCGTGCTCAAGGGCAACCTCCACGCTCACGAGAAAACCGGCGAGGAGATCTGGCGCCAGACCGACGGCCAGGTGGATGTTTACCTGGACTTTGTGGGGTCTGGAGGCACATTCGCTGGGTGCGCCTTGACCCTCAAGAGGAAGAACCCAGGCATCCGGTGCTATGTCGTCGAACCTGCGGCTGCGGCGTATCTTGCGGGAAAGGAAATCGCGAAATCGAACCACCGGATCCAGGGCGGTGGCTACTCGATGGATCTGCCCTTGCTGGACCGGTCGCTCGTGACTGACTACCTTCAAGTGAGCGATGAGGAATCTATGAGAGGGGCCAGGGACCTTGCACGGCTCGAGGGCATCTTTGCTGGGTTCTCGTCCGGAGCGAACGTGGCCGCTGCGCTGAACCTCCTGCGTACCAGGGAGAAGGGAACCAACATAGCCCTCACGATCAATGATTCTGGCCTGAAATACCTCAGCACGGACCTTTTTGAGAGCTTGTGACAAGCAGGAAACAGCAGCATGCGGGCGATGGAGGAACCACCAGGATTCCTCGTCGAACATCAATGACTGTTTGAAGAGGGAGCTGACCACCATATGAAGACGACCGACGTTGTGATCGTGGGCGGAGGCGTCATGGGCTGGTGCACCGCATATAACCTGATGGCCGATGGGTTTCGCGGCAGTGTGCTGCTGATCGAGCGGGATCCACTGCGCCGTAACACCTCCACTTCACTCGCGGTGGGCGGGTTTCGCCAGCAGTTCGCCACCGAGATCAACATCCGGGTAGTCCGCTACGCGGTATCAGTCTACCGGGACTTCGCTGAACTGATGGAGACTCCCAACGGCCGGCCGGACATATCCATGCGGCAGAACGGGTATCTATTCCTCGCCAGCGAGAAGACTTGGCCCGCATTCCAGCGCCGCCACGAACTCCAGACCCGGTTGGGCATCAAGGTCAGCCTGATGACCCCCGAACAGGCATGCGAGCTGGTTCCAGAAATGGACCCAACGGGAGTGGTTGGCGCCGCATTCTGCCCTGATGACGGGTATCTCGACCCCTATTCCGTGCTGCAAGGCTTCGAGGCAAAGGCGCGCCACCTGGGTGTCAAGTGCGAGTATGCGGAAGTCATCGATGTCGAGAAGGACGGTCAAGGCGTCACCGCCGTCAAGACCAAGACCGAGACCATCGCCACCCGTACCGTGGTCAACGCCACAGGCGCATGGGCAGGCGAATTCGCCCGTCAGATCGGAGTCGAAGTGCCCGTGCGCCCATGGCGCAGACAGGTCTATGTCTGCCGGACACCGCTTTCCGGTCGCGAGTTCCCCATGGTAGTGGACACAACCGGGGTTCATTTCCGGAGCGAGACGGGCAACCGCATCGTGGCCGCCGGCGCCACCGCGAGCGACAGTGTCACCTTTGACGTGGCGTGGGACAAACCCGCTTTCGAGGACGTGATATGGCCTGCGCTCGCGAACCGCATCCCGTGTTTCGACACGCTATTGCTGGAAAAAGGCTGGGGCGGTCTCTATGATGAGAACCCCATCGACCATAACGCTATCATCGGGCGCCATCCGGACCTGCCGGGCTTCTACCTGATCAACGGCTTTTCGGGCCACGGGCTGATGCAGGCGCCGGCGGCCGGCAAGGGCCTCGCGGAACTCATCATGCGGAACGAGTTCCGCACCCTGGACCTGTCTGACCTGAGCCCAACGAGGTTTGCCGCCGGGAAGCTGATCGTCGAGGAAGCGATCATTTGATGGCCAGTCTGCTGGGCTATGCTGTAACCCCTGTTGTGCCGAGGCGCCAGGACCATCCTGGCGCCTCTCGCGGGCAGTACCGGCTGCCGGGACTACTTTCTGAGGACCCTGCCGCTGCTCGACAGCGTAAGATTGCCATCCGCCATCGCGGCTGTGCCGTTCACGAAGACCCATGAGAAGCCCTCTGGGTACTGGCGCGGCTCCTCGCCGTCAAACTTCTCTGTTACAGCCTCTGGCCTGAACACGACGATGTCTGCCTTCTTGCCGGGCTTGATCTGGCCGCGGTCGGGCAAATCAAGCCTGCTCGCAGCGAGGCTGGTGATTCGCCGGATGCCCTCCTCCAACCCAAGCAACTGGTTCGCGTATAGCCGGATGTACCGGGCCATGCCGCCGAAGGTATTGGGGTTCGGCAGCGTGTACGGGGGAATCCTGATCTCGTACGTCGGGTCCACCAGGAAGGTGTCTATCGCCACCATGGCAAGTGGATGCTTGTAGTAGACGTCCCTGATCTCATCCTTATCGGACCACTTGCTGCCTGTCTGGGCGTAGGGGTCGGTCACGAGGACGTCCATCAGAGCATCCAGCGGGTGCAGTTTCCTGACGCCTGCGATTTCCGCGATGCTCCTGCCGACGAACTCGTCGACGCGGCTCTTCGCTATGCGGAGGTTACCGGCCCAATTCGGCGAGGTGATCGGGTTGAGGTTGAACCACCTGCCGGCCATGATATAGTCCTTGATCTCCTGCCTGAAGTCCGGCGCTCTCAAGTTCTGGGCAAGTTGTTCGAAGGTGCCCGCCTGTTTGAACCACGGGGTGAGCGCGGCAGCCAGGTACTTGTTGAAGCTCACGCCCCCGGCGTTGTGGTTCGGGATCACGTCAAACGCCAGGTCCACCCCGTTCTTGATCGCGCCGTCCACGAGCTCAAGCGTTTCCTCGGCCGTAACTCTGGCGATCTTCGGCGTACTTGACGGCACCGTCAGGTAGCCGGGGTACAGGTGGGCTATCTCCAGCCTGATGCCCGTTCTCTGTGCTATGTCTATGGCTTCGCGGAGCCCGTCGATCAGGCCGGGATTGCCGAAACCCTGCCGGTGGCCCGTGCGCCGGGAGTGTGTGGAGAGATAGCGCCCGCGCTTCGCGACCACGCCCATGAGCTCATAGGACTCCTCGGGCGCGCAGAAGCAGTTTGGCGCGTAGTCCATGCCATTGCTGATACCGGCGGCCCCTTCGTCAAGGGCCTGCTCGACAAGCGCTTTCATACGCTCGACTTCTTCCGGTGTCGCGTGCCGCCAGTAGTCCTGGCCCATCACCGCCGTGCGCACCGCGCCATGCCCGATGAGTGGCACGAAGTTCAGCCCGGGCTTCTCTCGCTCAACCCGGTCAAGCCACTCACCGAACGTCTTCCAGCTGATATCCAGGTTGTCGACTTCCATGGCAGCCTTCCTGGCTCTGTCCAGGTCGCCGACGACTTCCTGGTAATACTTCCTGGGCTCAACTCTGTCCCACCAGTTGCCTTCCCAGAAGCAGGCAGTCCAGTGCCTGTTCAGAGGCGCCGGGGAGAAACTGCACTGGCCGCCGACCGACGTGGTGATGCCCTGGCCCAGTGAACTCTCGCCATGCGGGTAAAACGCGATGGTTTGGTCCGAATGCGAATGCATGTCGATGAAGCCCGGGGTCACGGCCTGGTCAACCGCGTCGACCGTGTGGGCCGCCGCCGCTGCCGACAGGTCACCGACCGCCTCAATCGTGTCACCTTTGATGCCGACATCCGCCTTCACGCGCGGTGCCCCGGTGCCGTCAATCACCCATCCGCCCTTGATTATGAAGTCGAAGTCCAACTGCGAAGCCTCCTCCAACTAGTCTGGGCTACCTTATCAGCCCGAGCCAATCACCCAGCAGCGTGTTGAGTGTCCCTATCAAGAGCGAGAGCCTTTCAAAGATGGTGGTGCCGAAGGTACCGCCGAACGCCACCATCATAGCCCACTTCCCGACTCGGGTGAGAGTGCCGAAACTTCCTTCATGCTTCTGAGTAAACAGGAAATACGCCAGGGTGCCAAGCACTCCGACGAAGATGATTATGTTGTTCACTGAGGTGAAAGGGATGAAGGTCGCCCTGACCTGTATGATGGGCTGGATGCCCATGTCGCGGACGTTGACCCCGCGCAGGTTCACGGTGGCATGAGAGAAAGCAGTCCCGGCACGCAGATGCTGGGCCTCAAGCTGAGCCCGGCACCGGCGTGCCGCCCGGGCCACAGCGGCGATTGAAGTGGTCATAGACTACTCTGGCGCTCCTGGCCACGATCGTGGATGCTTCATTGATCTCACCGTATCGCAGGTCGGCACAGTCCCGCGTCAAGCCCGCAAACACGAAAGCTCCATCATCCGTGGTCACCAGGCCAATATCGTTGCGGACTCCGGGCATCCCACCGCTCTTGGACGCAACGAGCGCCTCCTGCTTCATATCGCGTTGGCGGTAGTACCGGGAGTAAGGGATACGCCGCCCTATCATGTCCGTATACTGCTGGCGGCCCAGCATGCTCATCATCTCCCTGCAGGCTATAGGGGTGAGGACGCGCTCCTCGGCCAGCCTGGCGATGATCTCCCCCATCTCGCGCGGGGTGCTTATCCCCAGCATGTAGCTGTCCCGGTCCAGGACTGACCAGTCGATCTTGCCGCGGAGCTCGGTCGAGACGAAGCCCATGGCGCGTAGGGTCCGGTTCACGCTTTCCATGCCCACGAGGTCTATCAGCATATTGGTAGCCACATTGTCGCTGACGACGATCATGAGGAGCGCGACGTCGCGCACGCTCATCTTCAGCCCTGGTGTCAGGTCCAGGAGG
>JAUYEF010000356.1 GCA_030691635.1 Bacillota bacterium | reverse complement strand
GTAGGAGAGGCATATGTGGCTACCCCACTGGACACTCCCAACCTCATTGATGCCGCTGTCACGCTGCCGCACGTTCAATGTGAGGTCGTGCTCATGCTCTGCTGTCGATTGACTCACTGTCATCTACTCCTGTTTTGGTCTTGATCTTCCATATCCTGACAACAAGGCATTAAGTTTGCCGTCGAAATCCAGAATCCTCCAGCGATTGACTCCCCGGTATTGATGCAAGCATACGGCGTGGTTGCGCTTCAAAGGATAAACGCAGATTTCTCTTGCGCGAATTGCGAAAAAGGCTGTAAAATGTAGAACTTGCGGGCACCATAGAGATTATTTCGCTTTTCTGGCAAGGTTAGAGGGCGGTAGGATCCCTGTAGCCGTTGCCCTGTGCATAAAGGAGTGTGCCGAATGTCTTTGCTCTGGATTTCCCTCGCAAGCGGTATCACCTCCGTTCTTGCAGCTCTGTGGCTCTTCTCAGGACTTCGAGCTGGCGCACCGCCCAAGAGAATGGCGGAAATCGCTGGCTACATAGTTGTAGGTGTAAAGGCCTACCTTGGCAGACAATTCCAGACTATTCTCATCATAACCGCGTTCCTTGCCGTTGTGCTGTATCTGTATCGCGACTTCTGGGTTGCCGCTACCTTCGTTCTGGGCGTTCTGACCTCGCTGGCCATAGCCTACGTGGGCATGGCTGGTGCCGTCCGCGCCAACGTTAAGACGGCGCATGAGGCTACTACATCCCAGACTCAGGCCTTCCACACGGCTGTTTCGGGTGGTTCGGTCATGGGGTTTTCGGTGACGGGCTTCAGCCTCGTGACCCTCTCCATCCTGTACTACATACTGCGTGACGTAGATGTCCTGGTCGGCTTCGGTTTTGGCGCGAGCCTCGCAGCGTTCTTTGCGCAGGTCGGCGGCGGTATCTACACCAAATCGGCCGACGTGGGTGCCGATCTTGTCGGCAAAGTGGAGCGCAATATACCCGAGGACGACCCGCGCAACCCGGCGGTCATCGCCGACTTGGTGGGTGACAACGTCGGTGACTGCGCGGGCCGGGGATCTGACCTCTTTCAGACGTTCTCGGATGACATCATCACAGGAATGCTGTTTGCAGCAACAACAGTGGGGATATATGGCCCTCAGGTTCTTTTCTTCCCGTTGCTGCTGCAATCCGTCGGCGTACTCTCATCGCTGGCCGGTGTGTTTGCGGTGAAAGCTGCGCGTAAGTTGAAGGCAGAGAGCGCTTTCAACGCGGGTATGGCCGTTAACACGGTCATTGCCACAGCCGGCGCATTCGCGGTATGCAAGTTCCTCCTTAATGACCTACGCATTTTCGTCGGGGCATTCCTGGGCATACTTGTCACTCTGGTAGCAGCGGTATTTACCAGGTACTACGCGGGCCTTAGTGGCAAGCCGGTGCAGAAGATTGCGGAGGCTTCGAAACGTGGAGTCGCCCTTAACCTCATAACCGGCCTGGCTTCCGGTCTACAAAGCCCGCTCCCATCGATTACAATGATCGTCATCGCAGTCTCGGTGGCCTATACCGTGTCGGGATCTGTGGCTGCTTCGCTCCTTGCCATAGTGGCGGTAAACATCGGTTCTGATCTGCTGATTGGGTTCATCATGACGGCTGACGCGTTCGGACCCATAACAGATAATGCTGCGGGCATTGCTGAGATGTCAGGGGCGGACCCGCGGATAGTCGGCACGCTGGCTTCCCTAGACTCCGTGGGCAACACAATGAAGGCCATAACCAAGGCGTATGCTATGTCCTCAGGGACGATCACGTCGTTTGTGCTGTTCGCCACATTCTTCTCGATTGTCGGGCTGAAGAGCCTCGACATATCGACCCCGATCACGGTGGCTTTCCTATTTGTCGGGATTTCCCTCCCCTACCTGATCTCCTCGCTCGTCATAGGCTCCACTGCCAAGACGGCGCTTCTGATGGTCGACGAAGTGCGCAGGCAGTTCAGCGTCATAAAGGGCATCATGGAGGGGAAAGCCATGCCGGACTACGCAGCGTGCGTCGATATCGCGACTAAGAACGCTCTCAGGGAGATGATTCTCCCGGGCCTGGTCAGCATCGTCGTTCCAGTCACCGTCGGATTTGTCTTCGGCGCCCAAGCGCTTGGTGCGCTGCTAATCGGGGCTGTGGCCAGTGCCGCGCTGCTAGGACCTTTCTTCAACAACACAGGCACTGCGTTCGACAACGCCAAGAAACTGATCGAAGAGACCGGACAGAAGGGCTCCTTTGAGCACCATGCGGCTGTTGCTGCTGACACAGTGGGTGACCCAATGAAAGACGTGGCCGGCCCTGCGCTGCTGATATTCATGAAGCTCATTGGCATGACTGCGCTGCTTATTGCCGGTGGGTTACACTGAACCGTGGGCCGGGATGGTGAGGATAGCGATCCCTTTGCGATGAGTTTCTCAAGTTCATCCAAACGACGGGCTGTTCGCCAGAGCCACCAGGTCATTTCGCTATGGAGTAGGAATGGAGATCTGAGATCACGACATGTTCGCCGGCGGCATTCTCTCTCTTGATGAGCCCAACGCCCGGGGCGTAATACTCATAGGTGATCCATTCGCTGTCTGCCCTGACGCTCTTGATCTGAATGCAGTTCTTGAAGAGACCAGCCGGCACCACAACATCCAGGGCGGTCTTCTCTATGCTCCGCGTCGAGCCGGCACTTTCCCACTTCTCGCCCTCTCGCAGCGGCGCCTTGAGCAACAGCACATCTCTATTGGGTTGCCTGTCTAAGAGACTCTTCTTGTCGTAGTGCTCCGCGATGCCGTATATGATGCGGACCTCGGCTTCGTTCACCCTGAGCACAAACCCCATTGTCGTCCCGCCTGTCGCGTCCTGCAGTTGCACCTTGTCGCCAGAGCGGTGGGTAATCTCACGCTCAAAGGGAGCATACTCGTTGCCCCAGCCGCCGAATATCCACTTGGATCCAACAGACACAGGAAAGTAGTCGGCAATCGCAAGCGCCGCCGGGGCGGGCGTAGGCTGTGGCTTGGGCTGAGCCGGGGGAGCACCTGCCCCGATGCAGCCTGACAGCAGCAGGAACACTATTGACGATGCGACCAGAGCTCTTCTCACCTGCGGGTCACCTCCAGATGATCTGGCGCGAACGAGTCCCATGCGGCCGGACGTTCTCCGGGTCTTGCTCTTTCTTAGACGTAGAGGTGGTCTTCAGGTTCAACTTGGCCCGCCTCTTTCACTCTGCCCAGTTTGGCGTCAGGTAATCGTCAACCGGCTCATCCCCGTCCATCGCACGAGTCCGCTTCATTGGGAAGTGCAAGTCTGGGTGCCGCTCGGCCATCTAACT
>JAUYEF010000353.1 GCA_030691635.1 Bacillota bacterium | reverse complement strand
CGTTGCCACCGCCTTAGCTCCTGTAGCTGGTCATGACCGAGGTGGCGCCGCGCCAGATTCAAGGTCAGCGCTAAGCGGAAAGCCTCGGCCTCGTCAACGTCGAGGACGGTGACCTGCGGAGCGATGCCCAGCGTTTGGCAGCACAGGTGGCGGTGGACGCCGTCGATGAGCCTGCCGTCGGGCAGGGCTAGCAGCGGGATTCGGAGCCCGTCCTGCTGGATCGACTGTTTGAGCTCCTCGAATTGTGCCTGCGAGAGCGGAGGCAATAGTGCCTGGACCTCCTGCCACGGTCTGAGGTCGGCGACTGTGAAGGTCCCGAGCGGTCTGTCAATGCTCACCTGGATGCCCCCCCAGTGCAACTGGTTGTCCTAGGCCCGATCTGTGACGGGCAGCCAAAGCCTCGTTCCAGTCCTTCGCCCCGTCCGGCGGTTGTAGGACCGCGACCGTGTACCCCCTGTTGCGCAGGTCGGCTGAGAGCTCGGTAGTCGCCTGGAGACCGGTCTCATCGACGTCAAGGCCGAGGATCGCGGTACGCACGTCGGGATGCTCGTCGAGAAAGGTCGGGGCCGTCTGACGGCGGACGCCGTTCACGCTGAGGTGGTGAAAACACTCCAAGGCCGGACGGAGGACAAGGAGCGACAGCGAGTCGATCGGGCTTTCGGTGACGGCCACCACGTGGTCTACAGGCGATCTCAGCGGCGGTAGGTGCCAGCCGAAGCCGGAGTCGCTGCCGGCGACCATACGGAGGAACCTGCGTTTGGGGTCAGTCCCACGAAGGAGGGCGGCGCGTGGTTGCCCGCTCCTGTCCCGGCAGGGGAAGACGCAGTTGCCGCGTTGATCCTCGTAGACAAGACCGCCTGCGACCACCTTCTCCACCAACTCGACCGGGAGACAACGGCGACGGGTAAGGTAGTGGATCACCCGCGTGTTGGCCGCGTTGGGTGGCGGTAGGGTGAACTCCGCAGGCGACGCGAGGGGGTCTCGGCCGCAATCGTGCTTGCAGGCTGGCCCGATGTCCGACGGGCCAATAGCATGGTCTGCGCGAGCGAACGGCAGTAGGGCGCTCACGGCGTCCCTGAAGCTCAACCCCTCGACTTTGGTCGCATAGTCGAGAGAGTTGCCACCTCGGCCTGTTGAGAAGCAGAACCACTTGAAACCGTCAATGATCAGCCCGCCGTGATCGAGAACGCGGAACTGCTTTCCCTCGCACCGTAACCCGTAACCCTTCGCCCGCAGGTAACTGGCAATGTCGGCCCGGCGGGCCTGACACACATCGTGAGCCGTCAAACGGGAAATCGGTAGCACCTCCATTTCTTCCTTCCAGCCCAGCCTCCCTCACGGCGCGAAGCGCCGTGGCTGCCTTTGGTAGCGGGACCCGTGGCGTTTGAGTATCTGAGTATTTGAGTATCTCAGTGTTTGAGTGCCTGAGTGGGCCCCCCCTATGACGAAGTCATATGTATTACCTGACCAACCGGCTGGCCAGCTCTACGCGCTTCGCGATGTACGCAGCAAAATCGTTGACGCACTGGGTGAAGGTGAGCCGGTACGAGGGCGGCACCCAGCGAACCGATTGGTCTAAGCCAGCCGCCAAGGTGAAGGTCAGAATTGTATTCCGCGGCAATCCCAAGCTGGTCGCGATGTCTACGACGGCCCCATCCACCCACCGAAACGTCCGGGCCGTAAGGCGCCGGTCGTGGCTGCCGACAAGGCTTGGCGGGTTCAGGGTTAGGTTTGAGAACAGCGCGAGAACTGACTCGTCGGCTTGGTGATATGCGGCTTTGCGGATGGTCTCCAGCTCGCGAATTGCGGGGACTCGCTGGATGACCAGGACCCCCGTGCGTGATGTGTACACCGTGACCGCCGAGAGGCTGCGAAGGCGTTCATGCTTACCCCGGAGCTGCGCCAGCGACTCGTATACCAACAGTGGGCAGCGCTCGATGGTGACCGCAACGTGGAGGTCGGTTGCCTCTTCCCGGGCGCGCCGCCGCTCCGTGTCGTCGCCGTGTTCGACGTCGTCCTCCAGCGAGGGTGGGCCAAACGGTGCCTCACCGCCCAGGGACCCAGCTTGACTATCCCCGTCCTCGGCGTTATCCTCGTCGTGATGCATTGGTCTGTCCTCCGTTCCAGGCCACCGGGCGCTGCGCCCAAGTCCGCACCCGGTGGCGTTCTACATTTCGTGGACCTTCTGGCTCATTGCCCGTCGCCGCAGGTCATCGGCTGCGGATTGCCTGTAGTCCGCGTAGCGCTTCAGCAGGTCTTCCCGAGCAAACCCGGCGGCCACAAGGAATTGGACTATCCGGCGGTGTGGTGCGTTCACCAAGCCGACCTCGGTGCGATAAGCCGCGTCGTATGCAACACCCGACCCACGGGCCAGCTCAGGCCGTGTGAGCCCGAGCTGCATTCGCGCCTCAACAACAGGGTTTGGCACCCTCATCCCCCCTTCGAGCGTTGTCTGGTGGCGTTGTTGTTCGCCGTGCTATAATCGTCCTACGGATATCTTTACAAAGATTTATGGCAACAATGGATTCTGAACCAACATTGGCCGGCAGTCTGGGGATGAGCACATGCTTGTCGACAAGAGCCGCCGAGTCAGGAAGGCCTCCTTTGTGGCACGGGTGGAGGGCTGGTCGCAGACTCTCCCGTTCCGGTGGGCGGTGGCTCCGGCCTACGCGGTGGTTCAAGAGGACGATGGGGCGGCCGTGCAGGCAGTTGGTGGCTCCGACGATGCTGTCCGCCTCTACGCGCCGCTCAAAGACACGCCGGGCCTTTTCTGGGACTTTGCCCGCCTGGGCGAGAAGCTGGCCTCCGAACCAGGTGAAGCGGAGCGGGACGCTCTGGTCTTGGCCTGGGTTCGCCGATACGGCCTTCTCGGCACACAGCACATCCCCACCTTGGTGCACCTGCCGTCGGGGCCTGCGTACCGCATCCCGCATGAAGAGCCTGTCGCCGACATCGTCACCTACGCCCTGCGTGCCCACACCTTTCTGTCGCTGTACGACCTGGTTCTCCGCAACGACGCAGCGGGGCTCCGAGCACGCGTCCGACTGGTTGAGAAGGGTTCTTTTCGCGACCTGGAGGTGGACGGAGAGTCTGTCCCAGGTGCGATATTCCGGGAGGACGAGGTGCCCTCATTGACGCCGCAGGCCCTTGAAGAGGCTGCCATCGCCCACCTGCTCTGGCGACTGCGCGGGTACCTGCGCTTTGTGTCGCCCGACGTAGAGCGGCTGACCCAGCGAACCGTCCACGGGAGCCGTCGCTGGGACCTGACCCGGACCTGGGTCATGGGCGACCTGCGGACGGCGATGATGTTTCAGTTCTACCTCGACCTGACCGGCAGCGGGCAGCAGAAGACGGGGTTCTGCGTCGCCTGCGGGGAGCCGTTTCCGCTGACAAAGAAAGACCGCAAGTACTGCGACCGCTGCTTG
>JAUYEF010000343.1 GCA_030691635.1 Bacillota bacterium | reverse complement strand
TCGGAGTTGACACAAACACCGTACCGCTGTGCGCGGCATGCAGGGATTGCCCTGGTGACCAAGAGGATTTGGTTTCCGCAAAGGGAAGTCCTGCCAACGGAAAGACGGGAGTCTCTCGGAGGTGGGAAGGATGTTTGAGTGCACTCGCTGCATCGGAGTCTGCCAATACCGCCGCCCATACCCCCCAGAGGCTTTCCTGGAGGGAAGACGATCCAGCAGAATGTGGATAGTGGGACTGAACCCTTTGGGCGAGCCGAAAGCCCAAGATGTAGAGGCGCTGGAGAACCAGTTCGGGCCCGCAGTAAGGGATAACGAAAGACCTGGCAAGAACAGGACCCTGAAGGACACTCGCTACTTCCGCCGGTTTCGTGGCGTGTCTCAGAGACTGTACGACCTGTTGGGCAGAGAATCGGGAGTAGCTCACACTGACCTAGTGAAGTGCTCCTCAAAACGATTCCTCTTCGGGCGTGCGGCGGAGGGCATGATTGCGAATTGCCTCCCCTTCCTTGAGGCCCAGCTGACACGCTACCACCCGCGGCTCGTCCTCTGTAACGGCGCGGACGTGGTGGCGGCGGTCGGCAGGATAGTGGGCCGCGGACCCACCAGTGACGAAACCTCCTACACAGTAACGCATGACGGCCACGAGATCACGCTGGTGTGTTCCGGCTTCATCCAACGGCTTGACCGACATGCCCAGCGAAGGCTTGGCCGCGAGGTCGAGGCCTACATGGACCAGTTCGGGATAGTATAGGCATCCAGGTGGACTCGTACGGCAATCCGGCCGGCCGCACGGGTCCGGTTCAATGCGGCCTTTCCGTCAGTTGTGTCTGCGCCTCCCTCAGCGCCTCCGCGTACCCCCCTGCCCTCTCATCATGCTCGACCCGCTGGTCGCCCCGCACAAAGACAAATATCGCCGTCCGCGCTCGCGAGATGCCTGTGTGCAACAGGTTCCGGTCCTCCAGGTCCTCGACATCCAGGAGCAAGACCGCCGGGGCATCAATGCCCTTGAAGCCCCAGATTGTGCAGTACTTGACGATGTCCTGGTCGAGCTTGGCGTGGGTTAGTTCGCTCCTGAGCTCCAGCACCGGCAGGTCCGCCCCGAGGGCCAGGGCGTCGCCCCGCAGACAGCTGTGCGGCATCGTCCGCCTGCCGAGGAGCACGATCTCGCGCCGCTGCACGCCGCTGCCCAGGAGGTTGTCGATCGTTTGCCGGACCAGGGCGGTTTTCTCCGACGCGGTGTCGTAGTACTGGACTTAACCTCCAGCTGAAACAGCCTGAGCCGCGGCCTCCCGCAGTCGATCCCGGTCTGCAGCCTGTTGTAGATGGCGATGGCCAAGGTGTTGCGGCAATTGACCCGGAGCTGCCGTGTGTGGAACGGCAGCTGCGCCCGCAACTGCTTGACCATCTCCGCGGAGTCGCGGTTGTAGATATCCTGGCCGGGGTCATAGCAGATCTGCCACCGGCCGCCGCGCAGGCCGCCCCGCACCATCAGGTCCATGCAGTCGACGTAGGCGGGCCGAAGGAGGTCCTGCCCCTCGTCGACGACGAGGCAGTCAAACTGCGTCTGCCGTCCGGTTTCCCGCGCGAAGTCCAGGTAGGCTTCGGGCAGCGCCCTCTAATAGTGATTGCTCTGCCGCTCGCGGTCCGGCACCAGCTCGGGCCTCCTTTCGGGAGGGAGGTCGGTCTCCAGCAAATCGTGGAACGTCCAAAGGTGCACGCGCGGGTCAAGGCAGCCCTCCAGGAAGCTACGGAGGTTCTTGTTGAACCACACATACAGCACGCTATCGCCCGCCAACTGGGCATGCGCGGTACCTCCTGTCGCACCCAGAGCTGATATCCATAACCTCGGGCTAACCCCGCCGAGCTATGCCTGCAGAGATCCTGCTAGACCCGCAATGGGCTGGCCCATCGCCATGTGTACGGTAATCCGGCTTTCTCCTTCCCTGCGGGGATAGTACTGGCTCCTGGTGGGCGCGAAGATTGCAGTTGCCGAAGGATCCATGGCGATGTGGGCTGCTACCCCAGCCTCGACCCGCTTAAGCAACCTTGAATAGATCTTCCTGTCTTCCTGTCCTGAGCCGGGGGTCGGGTCCGGAACCTCAGCAACATAGAAACGGACGGTGCTCAAGAACCGCTCCGCGATGTCGGCAAGGTTGACTCCGCTGAGCATGGGGCCGCCACGGGTGTTCCTATGGACCGTCACGACGCGACCTTGTCCGAGGGCGACGGGGTCGTAGATGTAGTACTCGCCCTGCCTGGTCTTCGTTCTGTGACCCGACAGGTAACTCCGGAGCCCCACGGTCTGGCCGACTTCGATTACATGCGGGACCCCATTGATTGCAGCTGTCCACAGATAGACTCCGCCCCCGGTCGGGAGCGAACTCAGTGGTAGATCTCCTGGCAGGACCGAGGCGGGAGCGTAGGGACCTTTCCATGTGAGAACCAAGGAATCAGGAACTGAAACTGGCACCGACATCAGCCCCTTTACCACAAGTTGGCGAGAGGTTCTGCACGTGCTGCAGGGAACTCCTGCCAGAGGCCGATAATCGCACAGATGAGGCGAACCTCAGACAAGGAGTGACCGACATGAGTTGCCGGGAGGCTATCCAAAGAGTTTTCGAAAACGAGTCAAAGGCGCTTACGACCGAGGAGGTGCTGGCGCGGATCGATGCCCTCTACCCCGACAAGCCCTGGAAAGCATCGACGATTCGAGCCCATCTGCTCGGCTTGAGCGTGAACCATCCCAGCAGCCGGCACTATTCCGTGAGGAAGCACGCATTTCTGTTCAGCCTTGGCAGGGGCAGATACCGACTGTGGGACGCCGAGGCCGATGGCACATGGGTGGTGACCGAAGAGGGTGTCGTCCTAGCAGATATGGAAGACGAGGACATCAGTTCCGGCGATGCGGAGCTGGGGGAATCCTCTTCGCCTGGTGTGGCCCTCTCCCTGGAGAGGGATCTAGAGACCTGGATGGTGTCACGTCTTGAGCAACTCGAAAGCGGTCTAGGGCTCTACCAGAGTGACGGTCTGCAAGGGCGGCAGCTTGAAGCGGATGACGCCGGGAGGATCGACATCTTGGCGCTTGACCGCACCGGCAGTCCAGTCGTGATTGAGCTAAAGGCTGGGACGGCGGACGAACGGACCTGTGCACAAGTACTTCGCTACATGCGCTGGGTCAAGAGAGAGCTGGCCAGAGGGAAGATGGTCAGGGGCTTCATTGTGGCCAACGACTTCTCACCGAAGGTGCACTACGTAGTTGAGACTATCCCTCACCTGGCCTTGAAGCGGTACGAAGTGCAGTTTCGCATCAGGGATGCAGGCGAGCAGTTGGGTAACAGCTAGGTCCTGCTGCATCGCTCTTAGGACGGCAGGAGGGGTCGTTGTCGCGCTCTACCCATGTTCTTCCACCTCCGTCTGAGCGTCCGAGCGCCCACTGCAGGTCGTGCCAGCGTATCACCATCACTCAGGGCCCACCTTTCCATCTGCAGTACGCCCGACTCGCTTTGTCGCGGGGCGGGCCGGGATGACCACCGTGCCGTAGTGTCCGGCCCATTCCTGGTAGGCGGGGTTAAGGTCCGGTTCGTAGCGGCAGACAGGTGGTCGGAATGGACGTAACGGGTAGTCGCTTTGCGCCGGAATTACTCATCAGCGGCTAGTGGCGAACACTATGAGCTACGAAGAGTGACAACTTGCGGGGAGGGAAGGGCTCCTATTGACTGTCGAACTCGGGTTCGACGACTGCTGCTGGCATCCTGTCAGAGCCGGGGTGGAGTGGCCTGGCGAGCAGAAGATGACTGACCCGACTAGGGGCGAAGCAGGACCTATGCTGCTGGGTTCGACGTGTTTTCGTGTCAGTACCTGAAGGCGCTTGCCTTCGCTATTAGAGCGCTGAGGTCCCTCAGCTTCTCAGGACCATCCGGTGTGGCGTTCTGCATGACTTCCGCGGAGGCGTGTCGCACAGCTCTTGTCAGAGCTGATCGTCCCTGCTTTGAGGCCAGCAACAGGTTGAGGACCTGGACCATCTCATCTCCCGGAACACGTTCGCAATTGGGGTCAATGTAGAGCTCACACACGAGCCCTGCGGTTTCGTCAACGAACTCGGTGCACTGGTCAGTGCTCAGCATATTGGCGAGGTGCGCCATGGCTAGTCGCCGTGCCTCTTGGGTATCGGGCTCTGAGGTAAGGTCGAGCTTGGAGTTTGCATGCAGGAGTTGCTTACCGATGATTCGTCGCTGGTCCCAGCTGAGGAGTTCACAGTCCTCTGAGTGCCACCCCACTAGTATCGCATGGGGACAAGCTGCAAACTGCGTATAGAAAAAGCTGATGTAGTTCTGTCGGTCATTCTCGCGAAGTCTACGTCTCAGCTCCTTCCATAGAGGGCTATATGCTCGGTATCTGAGCCTGCCCCGGTTTCGTGGACACCCAAGGCTTGTTAAGGTGTAATTATGGGGGGGTTGTCCACGATGCCAGCCACGAAGCCGCCATATCACCCGGAGTTCCGGGCACAGGCGGTACAGCTAGTCAAAGACAGCGGCAAGACGGTGCGGCAGATTGCCGTGGATCTTGGTATCAGCTATGAGAGCCTGCGCAAGTGGGTGCGGCAGGCAG
>JAUYEF010000225.1 GCA_030691635.1 Bacillota bacterium | reverse complement strand
TCTGAGAAACATGGCCGCCAGTTCGGCGGTTACAGCCTGTGGAGCCTGTGTAAGACCCGGCTTGCCGGGCAGCGGGCGTGGAAGCAGGAACCGAGCGCCTGATGGGACGGTGTCCTAGATGGGTAAGTTTCGGAGAACGGTTGGCGCGAGGAACGCGACGCTCCGTGGGAAGCCCCTTCCAATCGGGGTGGCCGTGAGAGTCAGGAAAGAGACAAGCGATACGGCACAGCCGGTGAGCAGGCTCAGCAAGTCATCTATGCTGGAGTAGCGCGAATGCGGCGCCACATACCTCGAAATCGCGGGGTTCAAGCGTCGCCTGAGACGGATAAGCTGCAGGAGTCACATCCATGATATCGACCCAGCCTTCGAAAGCAGAAGGCACCAGCGCCACGCGTTATCCCTGCCTGTGATCGTGACGACGGGTCAGTCAACTCAGACCGGAAGGCTGGTCAATGTCTCCCGCGGCGGAATGCAAGTTGAAACACACGAGCCTTTGGACGGCAGGGTCAGGGTCAGGATCGCCTCAGGCGATGCCGGCAGAGCAGTGGTTGTTCGTGGGACCCTGGTCTACACCAGCAAACTCGGGGAAACGTGGCACTCGGGGATCAATGCCGGCCGGGGGATGAATGCGCTGGTAAAGCAGTGAACCGTCTGCTTGCGACCGGCGGCAACGTGAGGAGCAGAACAAAAGTGAGGAGCAGAATAAATCAGGGTAACCGGGGAAATGGTTATTGATCTGCCGGCAAGCAGTTGTTCAAGTACTGGTTGCCCGCTGTCTCGCTCACCGTTTCCCCGCCACATTTTCCGCCAGCGCGAGCACTCTGTTGAACTGGTCAACCTGCACCCTAAGCTTCTTGCCGAACTCGCCCATTGTCGTGACACGGTCCACGCTGTGTAGGTTGAGCCACTCATCCACCAGGCCCGCAAGTGTCTGGTACTCCTGCCTGACCTGTGCAAACCGCCTGTCATATTCCTGCATGATGCGAAGCAGTTCGTTGTACTCGGTCCGTATGGTTGCAGCTGTATGTCTGGCTTCCTCGCCTGAGAGTGCGGCCGTGGCCATGTTGGACAGGCCGGTGAGCAGTCCAGTCAGGTCGACTCCTTCGAGCTTGGACGCCGAGGAGAGGAAATTTGAGAGCGCTTGCAGAGTCTGGTCGGACTTGGCGGCCTCGTCGGTGGCCAGACCCGGACCTACGGCCCTAGCAGCGTCATGTCGCGCCGCGTCCTGCTCCTCTAGCTCAGGGATGACCACAGCGCGGTCCTGCCGCAGGCGGTAGTATTTCCACCGCGCGGTGAGCCACGAAATGCTATTCTTGTCCGCGAATGTCTTGAGCGCCTCACTGATGCTGATGCCCGATGCCATACGGCTCTGTACGTAGTCCCAGAGCTCGTCCTCCTTGCCTGCCTTCCACCGTATGCGCTTATGAACAGGCTGCTCAGAAGTCAGGACCAAGCTTCCCATACATCACACCCTCCCTGCTCAGGGTTCTGCCAGAATAGTATTCCAGGGTTCGCCTGCAATATGCAGTGTGGTGTGATATTCCTCGGCATTCCCCGCACAGGGAGAGGTATGACATGTGGCGCTCTGCTTCCAGGAAACCGCCCATGCCGGGCGTACTACAATCAGCAGCGGGCCCGCCTGACGGGCCCGCCCCAACCAGTCTTGTGTTATACGACACGCCCGCTGCCCGGCAAGCCAGATCTTACACAGGCTCCACAGGCTGTAACCGCCAGTTGTTGGGACGGCACAGGAAGAATGCCGGCGCGGTACCACCGGTAAGCCGTCTTGTAGTCAATTCCTTGTTGCTTTGCCCAGGCCGATAGTTTCATGGCTTTAGTATACTTGGTATTATATGCCCCGTAAAGTCCCTACTCTGCAGACCTATTCATGCCCTCTTCCGTGACTGCGGGTTCCGACAGCGCTGCAGGTCCTGCTAAGGCTGTGGATCCTGGCAAGGCGGCAGCGCAGGATGAGCTATCCTGATTGTGCCGTGTTGTCTGCTCCATAAGAGGAGGGATTCGATGAGCCGGTGCGGGCCACCTCTTGCGCAGGTCGCCTGTGTCTCCCGGCACACGTTTTCCGCCGGCCCTGTGCCGCAGGCACAGCTTTTCCAGTTACCCTGTGCCACAGGCAGCCCGGGCCCGCGTTCCGGTGACTGGCAGGCGGCCACGCCGGTGGCCACACCGACAGCCGCACCAGCGGCCACAGGGGCGGCCACAGCGGCGGCTACACCGACGACAAAGCACATAGCTCCTTGTCTGTCACAATCACCACGCAGCAGTTTTCACAATCACCTGTTTATGGTACTGTGTTGGAGTATCGCAGGAGGGATCAAACGTGATGTCGGAAGAGTCACTGCTCATGGAGATAACCGCCGGCAAGCGCGAGCTCTTGCGCCTCGTGTCGTCAAGGGGGCTTGACGACCCTGAGGTGATGGCCAAGAGCCGCGAAATCGATGACCTCGTGGTCCGCTACTACCGGCTCACGCTCCGACGGAAGGCTGCGGAAAAGCACCGCGCCTCCGGTAGAGGTTGATCTCCAGTTCCACCATAGGTTGAGCTCCAGTTCCACTACGGGTTGAGCGCCGGACTGTTCGGGGCCAGGTCCGCAAGTCCTGCCAGGAACTCCAGAGCCTGCCGGATTGCGCCCGCTCCTGATGAGCTGACTCCAAGCGGCTCGAGCGTCAACTCGCCAGAGAACCCCTGGGCATACATCTCGCGGATGATAGCGGGCACGTCGCATCCTGCCCCGAGCCTTGCCCGGCCGAGCACGACTCGCCCTGCCTCGTCGAAGTCTATGTGGCTCTGCACGTGGACCTCGCACACTTTCGGCGTCCGCTCCAACAACGGCCGCCAGTCGCCTTCGACCGCCGCCCATTGAGTATCGACGACAAACTGCAGGTGAGGGCACTCTCTCTCCAGCAACGGAAGCAGGGCGCCGTATCCGGGCAGAGCCTCCACGCACCATACGGGCGGCTCGTGGCGATACCTCTCATGTAGAGCTTGGAGGTTTTCGACCAGCGCGGTCCGGTCAAAGTCAGGCTTCCGCATGTCCCAGCCATGGAAGACTATCGCGCGCGAATGCGCCGCGCGGGCCGCCTCAACACACCGGTCCAGCACCGCTCCGGCATCGTCTGGGGTCGCCCGGCTGAGCAGTTCCTCCGTAAGGGCCGGCGCGTGTATGGTTGGGACCAAAACGCCCGTGGCCAGCACGCTCTCGAGGTAACTCACGTATCTTGCGGATTGCCACTTGTTCCACAGCCTCATTTCGACACGCGGCCAACCGAGTCTCTGGATTCCGAGCACCAGTCTCTCGATTTCGTCATAAGCACCACCAGCGATGGTCGCAAGCGGACCGGTGGAGCACTGCACTTTCGTTGTTCCGCCATGGCAGATGTCCATCTGCGCATCCCTTTTTTGAAACGACATTTTCTGACAAGATGTCGGATGATGGGGTCAATTGGCACAATGCCTGTGTTATACTTATGCCGTACCGCGAGCAAAGCAGGTGGCGAGATTCCTGCCCGATTACCGCCCAGAGGAGAGCCTTCATGATCCGGTTCTTGTTTCCTTTTGCCTACCTTTCGGTGCTGGTGTTTTTTGCGTTCCGGGGTTCGAGTGATCCGGTCCGTAGCATGGGTGTGCTGGCCACAGGAGTGGCCGCCGTGCTCTTGATCAGGGAAACGCTCGCGCGGCCGGCAGCTGCCGGAACGCGCACCGAGCTCGTGGAAGCCCTTGAACGGTTGCGGCAGATGGAGACCATCATCAGCAAGAGCCCCGTCGTTGTGTTCAGATGGAAGCACGCCCCCGGTTCGCCAGCCGAGTTTGTCTCCAACAACGTCAGCATATTCGGGTACTCGCCCCAGGACTTCACCTCGAACCGCATAACCATCTGGGGCATCATGCACCCGGGTGACGTACAGCGAGTGCGCGGTTACGTGACGGATTGCATCGCTCGCGACGCGGACGAATACGCGTGCGAATACCGGGTTGTCACACCCGACGGCCGGGTCCGCTGGGTCCACGACCTCACATGGGTCATCCACGATGGCCAGGGCGAAATCACGCATTTCCAGGGCGTGCTGCTGGACCTGACAGAACAGAAGCTGTCCGCGGAAGCCGTGGAGAAGGAACGGGAGAGGCTGTGGGTCACCCTGGAGGGCATCGGAGACGCGGTCATTGCGGTCGATACCTCCAAGACTGTGACGCTCATGAACCCTGTGGCCGAGCAGCTAACGGGTTGGAGCAGCGATGAAGCGACGGGAAGACCGCTCTATGACGTCTTCAAGATCATAAACGAGGTCACGCGCGAGCCCGCGCCTGACCCGATTGGGCGTGTTCTTGCTGAGGGAAGGATCGCCGGACTCGCGAACCATACCGCCCTCATCGCAAGGGACGGCACCGAGCGTTCCATCGCGGACAGCGCGGCGCCCATCCATGACCCGCAGGGAAACACGTTCGGCGCCATCCTGGTGTTCCGCGACGTGACAGACGACCGCCGGCGGGAGATGGAGCTGAAGGCGAGCGAGGAGCGCTTCAGGCTGCTGGCGGAAAATGCCAACGACGTGGTCGTGCTGTTTGAATTCCAGCCCGAGCGACGGTGGACATATGTCAGCCCGGCCATCCAGACCGTGCTTGGGTATGCGCCCGAGGAGTTTTACGATGGGCCGGAACTCGTCGAGCGCCTGCTGCACCCCGGTGATTCTCAGATCCTGCTCGCCCTTTCCGGCGGACGTTTGGACTGGAAGAGCCCGCTGGAGTTCCGCCTCAGGCACAAGAGCGGCCACATGGTGTGGTTCGAGGCGAAAGTCAGCCCGGTGCTCGGCCCGGACGGCCTCCTCAAGGCGACCCAGGGCATCTTGCGGGACGTCACCGAGCGAAAGCGTATGGAGCAGCAGCTGTTGCACGTGAGCGTGCACGACCCGCTAACCGGACTGTTCAACCGCGCCTACTTTGAAGAAGAGATGAGAAGGCTGGCGTCGTGCGACCAGTACCCGGTGACCGTCGTGTGCTCTGACATCGATGGGTTGAAGCTCGTCAACGATACCCTCGGCCACACCAAGGGCGACGATATGCTCAGGGCATACGCCGGCATTCTCCGCTCCGTATTCGGCGACGGGGCCGTCGTGGCGCGGATAGGCGGTGACGAATTCGCCGTGCTGCTGCCGTCATCGGAGAGCACGGTGGCCGAGGGGCTTGTGCACAGCCTGGAGGAAGCGGTGGCGAGCCACAACAAGCTGCAGGAGTCGCTCCCGCTGAGCGCGTCTATCGGCATCTCGACATGCAAAGACGCGAGTACCACGCTCGAAGAAACCCTCAACCGGGCGGACAAGAACATGTATCGGGACAAGGTGCACAGGACCCAGAGCACGGCTCACGGGGTCGTCACAGCTCTACTAACCGCCCTCGCCGCCAAGGACTATGTGGCGGAAGGGCACATCGCCCGGGTGTCCCGCTTGAGCCGCCTGCTGGGCGAGGCAGCCGGCTTTTCCAAGAAGGAGCTTTCTGACCTGTCGCTGCTGGCCGAAGTGCACGATCTCGGCAAGGTGGGGGTCCCAGATAAGATCCTCTTCAAGGAAGGCGTGCTGACCGAGGAGGAACGCGAAGAGGTGAAGCACCATTCGATGATCGGCTACCGGATAGCCCGCTCCTCGCCGGAACTGGCGCACATGGCAGACCTGATCCTTCACCACCACGAATGGTGGAACGGTTTTGGATACCCCAGCGGCCTCGTGGGCACGGACATACCGGTTGCATGCAGGATCCTGGCGATTGTGGACGCGTACGACGCAATAACGAGCGACCGGCCCTATTCCAAGGCTAGGACCGAACAAGAAGCAATCGCGGAGCTCACAAAGAACTCCGCGATACAGTTCGATCCTCTGCTCGTTGACAGGTTTGTGAGCGTTCTCGAGAAAGCGACCTCTAGTAAGCAGGGTTAGGGTTTGCCCACGAACTCGCGCGGGAAACGGCCCAGCACCTCGCAGCCCGTGTCCGTGACCAGCACCGTCTCGCTGATGCCGACCCCCAGCTTCCCGTACTCGCGAAGCGCCGGCGGCATATGGAAGGTCATACCCGGCTTGAGCACCGTTGGGTCGCCCTTCTGCAATCCCAGGAAGTGCCCTTCTCCCCAGTCAGGCGCGAAAGCCAGCCCGATAGAATAGCCGGTCCGCTTACGGAAGAACTCGTAGAGCCCCTCGCGCTCTATGACACCGCGGCAGGCCTCATCCACCTGAGCCGAAGTAACGCCAGGCCGTATCGCAGCGACGGCGGCATCTAGCGCCTGCCTGCAGATCTCAGCCCACTCGAAAGCGAGGGGGCCGGGGTCGCCCACGTACACAGTACGCATGAGCGCGCCATGGTAGCGGTGTATGCACCCGGCGACCTCCAGAAGCACCACCTCGTTGTCCTCGATCGTGCGGCCGGACCATGGCGAATGCATGATGGCCGCCCGAGGCCCAGAGGCGACGAACGGGTCCAGTCCGAGGTATTCGCTGCCGTTGTCTATCAAGGCCGCAAGAATCACGCGGGCCAGATCGTTCTCGTTGACTCCCGGCGCCAGGATGTCATAGGCGGCTTCCATCGAGCGGTCGACGGCATAGCACGCCTTTCGAATGTAGGCGATTTCCTGCTCCGACTTGATAGCGCGGAGCGCCTCAACCGTCTTGGAGCAGTCCACCAGCCTCGCGCCAAAAGCCTCTTGTATGGCGGAGAATCTTTTGGGGGAAAGAAACCAGCCGTCCATCTCCATGCCGACACGACCGGAGCCGAACCCAAGCCTGTGAAGCAGGGCCACGGTGCAGGCCACCGGGTCGTTCGTGTCGTCGTAGAAATGGATATCCTTGCGGTCCAGCCAGGAATACGCCCGCGCGTTGCCCATCTCGCCCTGTCTCACGAGGAGTATGGGCTCTCCCTGGGCGGGTATGATCGCGACCTGATACATGTAGTACCCAGGCGACTGGTGACCGGTCATATAGCATATGTTCTCTGGACCAAAGCTCAGGAAAACAGGCACATCCTTGCTCCTGAGATCCTCCTGCAGCCGTCTGAGCCTTGTCCCGTACTCCGATTCCTGGAAGAACAGCACTGGTGTGTCACCGCCTCTAGACTTGATCCTTGTCGTCGCGGAGTTCCTCAAACACACGTTGCACTTCATACCTGGATTGCGGAGGGCATCCTACCATCACGCGATCCGCCTCGTCCCGAGCGCCACAGCAGTTGCCCATCGCGACGATGAGCCGCCCTGGTTCCCTGGACGGGCGGGCGCCGGGGCCGATCGCCACGGTGAGTGGCGGAAGCCCGCGCAGGACCCCTTCCGACTCCATCCGCCGGAAAGCCCGCTGCAGTATGCTGATGCAACCAGAGCAGGCTTCTCCGGCTACGACCCTGATGCCTTCCGGGAGGACCATGGCCGCAGCGTTATCGAGCGGGCCAGCGAACGGCCTGCTCGCAGCGCGGGCAGCCGCCTGTTCAGCCTCGCCCGGCATGCCGCCGAGCCCTCTTTCCAGCGCAAGCGTCAGATAGGTCACCATCGCCGGATCGGTCTGCGATAGCATGGCGCCGAGGTAGTCGACCGCAACCAAATCAGTGCCCCCCACCAGCGCGCCAACATCGACACTGCGGTCTATGTCCCAACCCTGGATCCCGTCGATGACCCCGAGGCCCGGCGCCACGACAGTGAGCAGGTCTGCGAGGCAATCCGCGACCCCCAGCCTGTGGAACCTGATCTTGTCCGGGCCTGACAGGATGCCCTTCAAGTTCTTGATGGTCAAGCTGGTGCGGGTGGCATAGTTGGTCTTGAGCTTGGCCAGGCTCACGAGGCAATCCGTGTCCAGCGTAGGCTCGTAGATGCTGACCACTTTCAGGACACGGCCCGAAGGGATCTCCACACGCCTGACCGGGAACGACGCGAGGTCCACGACACGCACGCCCAGCGGTTCAAGAGCTCCCCGAAGGCCGAGAGCTTCGATGCTGCGTTCCGACGTGCTCCCGATCACGGATGAGTCACCGAGCGTCAATGTGGCGTCATAGTTCTCCCTCAGGTACCGGCAGAAAGCCACCATGACCTCCTTGCTAGTCATGGAGGGCGCATCACCGCCCCCCAGGTTCGGCTTGACCAGTATGCTGCGGCTCGCTGCGAGCTTGTCCCTGACCCATGGCATAGAATCCATGAGCGCCTCGATCATCTGGGAAAGTTCGACCTGTCCCGGCGCGCGCCCGGGACAGGTCACCACACGCGCATCTGATGAGCGCTTAGCTGCATTCCGCATCGTGTTGTCCTAGAGAGGCTGCATCTTGGGAGCACGATCGCTGGGCATGCAGACGAATTCCCTGAACCTCATGTCAAAGAAGTTGTTCGAATGGGCTGGCTTCATTACGATCGCGGTGTCTGCCCCGCGGCCGGTGCCACCGATGGTCATGACATCTCTATCGACAGGAGTCCCACCGGCATCCGCAGCCATGACGGCTATCTCGACGCAAACCTTCACGCCTTCGCCGATCAGTTTGTAGCACTGAGACATCAGCTGCACAGGCGTGATCCCGCCCCAGAGCCGGTTGACCGAACGGTCGATACCCGCAAGCACGTGCGTGTTGTGGACGATCCTGACACCCGCGTCTGTGAGGATCTTGCGGTTTTCCTCGGTGAGCCTGGGCTCTCCCGGCCTCAAGAAGCCGTACATCGAGGTGACGCACACTATCTGCGATGGCTTGAAGTAGTTGAGGGCCTTCACCGTGGTCACGCCCTCAGATGTCGCGATGAGCACGGTGTCGAGCCCGAGCTCATCGAAGCGCTCCTTCGCGAGCTCGAGGGTCTTCTCTGTGCAGCTCGGACCCCACTTGTCGAAGTAGTAGATCTTCTTTTCCATTGTCCACGCCTCCATTGGGTCGTTTTTCTCGATGCTCCGGTATCACACACCCAGCAGATGGGTCACTCGAACCTTACTCCGAGCCCGCCTTGAGCCTCTGGCGAGGTTCTCAACGCAGAACGGACAACTCGTTACTATCGCGTCTATTGAGTTTTCCTCAGCGGCAGCGATGACCTTGGCCGCCAGCCTTGCTGCCAGCTGTGGATCTGCGGACGCCGCCATCCCGCCGCAGCACTCGGGAAAATCAACTTCGACGTACGTACGCCCGGACCGTGTGATGCTCCACTCAGCAGCGCGGCGGGCGTCGTCTGCCGCCCCCTGGCTCCTGATGTGGCATGGCAGGAAGTAGGCCAGCCGTTCTGAGCCGGCAGAAGCCTGAGGTGACTCCCTGGCGTCGAGCATCTTGGAGACGTCGAGGACGGTGAACTGCGGGCTGAGCCCGGTGCCCTCCAGGAGCCTCGGGTACTCCTTGCGCCATGCTAGGCCGCACCCTGCGCAGGCCGTGACGACCGTGCCGACGCCCGCGTCGTTCAGGATCTTGACATTCGTGGCGGCGGCCTGTCGCGCTTCTTCTTCATGGCCTGTCCAGAGCAGCGGTCCGCCGCAGCATACGAGACCCTCTGGGACCACGGGAGTATGACCCGCGTCCCGCAGCACCTTTACCAGAGCACGCCCGTCGTCCTTGTGCCTTGTCTGGAACATGCAGCCGAGGAAGACTCCGACGTCCCCCTGTTTGGGGCCGGCTTCAGCCATCTCCTCAACAAGGAGCGGCCCGGACTTCGGGAACGCGAGACCCGTCTCCCTGAACATCTCGGTCATGTCGTCCTGCACCTTCGGCCCGGGCAGCCGGGAGCCCACGGCGCCCTTCCTCAATGCCACGATCGCCTGGCCGAACACATCTATGCCCCTCGGGCAGACCTCAGAGCAGGTCATGCAAGAGGTGCAGCTGTGGAGGCCCTCCACCAGTGCCGTCGTGGGCCTGGCGCCCTGGTCGCGCGGGTCCCTGGCGTATCGCGCCAGCTGGGTCATCACCGCAGGACCGGCGAATTGCGCAGGTATCTCGTTTCGTGCCGGGCAGGACGCCTGGCACACCAGGCAGTCCGTGCACAACGTCAGCGCATACAGGTCTTTGCCATACGTGAACCCCGTTGGCCGGGCGAACCCGCTGTCGTCGAGGTGAATGCGTGCTGCGTCGATCACACGCTCGTGCGGTGTCCTATCCACCAGCAGGTCTCTGACGACCAGGTAGCCGCGCAACGGCTCCAGCCGGGAATTACCCGGCTCAACCTGGGCCTGGCAGGCCAGCAAGGCTCTGCCGTTCAACATGACCGCGCAGGAGCCGCACCTGCCCATCAGGCACGAAGCCCTGTATGCGATATCCGTGTCGTATTCTTTCGATACAGCGTCGAGTGCATCCAGCACCTTAAGGCGTGCGTCAGTGGACAGCGTGTAGTCGACATACCGCCCGGACCCTTCGACCGACGGGTCGTGCCGGTAGATACTCACATGGTACTGCTTCACGCGTGTCCACCCCCTGTTGCACGCTCCAGGACCGGGCCGGCGCTGGCTTCAAACTCACCGGATCCGGCCGGTCCAGACCGGCCGCGCCACACCACGTCGATATTCCTTCTCCAGGACGGGTCCTGCTTGGGGAAATCGCTGCGGTAGTGCGCGCCTCGCGATTCAGTCCGCACCGCTGCCGCCTCAGCGATCGCTGAAGCGACGGTGAGCATGAAATCAGTCTCAATGGCCATGACAAGGTCTTTATTCATCCGCCCAGGGTTGCTCGATGCTGCGCCACCGGCGCTGCCACCAGACGCCCCGCCGGCCTCTCGCGTCCCGTAAACCCGGGAGCCGAGCCGGAACCCCGCTGATGCGGCGTGCCACAGCTCGCCCAACCGTTTCTTGGAAGCCTCAATTCCCTCAGCGGTGCGAGTGATCCCGACGCCTTCCCACATGGCGTTGCGGATCGCCGCGCGGGCCTCCCGGACCCAGGGCGCGCTCGCGGGCGCGCTCAGATGCCTCGATGCCCACCGCCAGGGCTCTTCGACGCTGCCCTGATCAAAGCCGGCCAACCCGTTCTCCCGGGCATGCTTGATGGCCGACTCGCCTGCCAGCTTGCCCATCACGACCACTTCAGTGAGGCTGTTGTTAGCGAGCCGGTTGGCGCCGTTGACCCCCGCGGTGCATTCACCGCACGCGAAGAGGCCGGGGATACCGGTCGCCATGGAAGTGTCCACCTTGATGCCGCCCATGTAGTAGTGGGCGGAAGGCGCCACCTCGAGACTGTCTCGTGTGAGGTCGAAGCCCGCTTTGACGCAGAGGTTCCACTCGCTCGGGATGCGTGAAGAGTACACCGGAGCCGACACGACCGTGGCGTCAAGATACACCCCGCCGTTATCTGTGCCGCGCCCAGAGATGATTTCGTTGTAGATGCACTGCGCCAGCCTGTCGCGCGTGACCTCCTCGAGCTTCTCCGGTTCGTAATCCTGCATGAACCTATGGCCGTCCCTGTTCTTCAGCTGCGCACCGAGCCCGATGCTATTCGTGTTCATGGAACGCAGGGTGAGCGGGTAAACGACGGTCGCGGGGTAAAACTGGACAAATTCGAGGTCTCTACCTGGAATGCCCGCCCGCAGCGCGATCGCGATCCCATCGCCGGTGTTCTGGAGGCAGTTGGAGGTCAGCGGGTAGAGCTGCCCGACGCCTCCTGTGGCGATGATCACGGCCTTTGACCGCAGCACCACGAACTCCCCACCGGTCATGTCCAAGGCCAGCGCGCCTGCCACACCCTCAGGGCCTGTGAGCAGTGAGACCGCCAGGTAGTCCCTGAGCATCTGCACCCGGTGTCGCCTGGCGTCCGCGACCAGCGTGTCGATGAACATCTTGCCTGTTATGTCAGAGAACCCGATGTTCCTTGCGAAACGGTGCCCGGCCGCGGTGCCATGGAGGCTCCATCTGCCGTCCGGGTTACGGTCGAAAGGCATGCCCCGCTCCTCGAGGTCGAGCAGCACGCTTTCGGCCCTTCGAGCCACGATTTCGACCAGCGCCGGGGCATTGATGTAACAGCCCGATTTGAGCGTATCCTCTATATGCACATCCGGGCTGTCCCCCGGCGGTGACCACCGGCCGACCGCTCCCAGCCCCTTCGCGCTTACAGTGGCGCAGTCGTTTCCGATCACGCCCTTGTCCAGCACCGCGACCTGGAGACCTTTCCTTGCGCATCCGGTTGCTGCCTGGAGCCCGGCGGCCCCTGCGCCGACGACCAGTATGTCCGATACCAGCGTGTTCATAGGGCGTATCCCCTCTGGTTTCAATGAAAAGCTGAGCCGCGGCGCCGTTCGCCGGTCGCTGCCCAACGGCGGCCCAGGCGCATACGGCAGCCGCGGCTCCTGTCTTGGCAACTCTGGCTTACTTCTTAGAGATGAAGAGCTTCCTCGAGAAGTTCGTCAGCACTTCGCAGCCATGCTCGGTCACGAGCACGCTCTCGCTGAACCCGACACCGCACTTCTTCGGATCCCTGAGCGCGGGAGGCATATGGAACACCATGCCGGCCTGCAGTTCGCGCGGGTCGTCGCGCTTCAGGTCGATGACTTCGCCCTCGCTCCAGGACGGCTTGAAGACGCCGAGGCCGTACCCGGTCCGCTTGCGGAACCACGGCTCGAAGCCGGCGTTTTCGATCACGAGCCGGCATGCCTCGTCAACCTTGCCCGAAGTCACGCCAGGCTTTATGGTGTTGATGGCTGCCTCTAGCCCGCCGATGCAGGCGTCCGCCATCTTCTTGACCTGATCCGAGGCCTCAAGCACAGCGGCCGATCTCATCATCGGGCCAGGGTAGCCGCACCAGCAGCCGCTGAACTCGAACAGGATCGCGTCTCCGCGCTTCAGCACATACCTGTGGTGCATCGCGTGAGCGACACCGGACATCGGCCCCGCCGACACGATGGGGTTCCGGAACTGCTCGCTTCCCGCCTTCAGCATCGCAGACTCAAGGTCCGCCACGAGGTCGTTGTCCGTTTTGCCCACAGCCACGCTCTCCATCGCGGCTGCCATGCCGATGCTGGTCATCTTGGCGGCCTTCCGGATGTATGCGATCTCCTGTGGTGTCTTGATGAGGCGCGCGCTGTCCACGCAGCGGGACCCGTCGAGCGGCGTCCGGCCCAGCGCCTTCACCAGGGCTTCGTAGTCGTGGACGACGAGGTTCGGAGCATTCTTCTCGATACCGATACGCAGGTCGTAGAGACCCTTCTTCTTCAGGGTGTCTGCCAGCGCCTGTGTCGGGTTCCAGTGGTCCTGCCACAGCACCGTGTTCTCAGCGGCTATCGTCATCGTTGTGTCGCCGATGACTTTCTCCATCTCGCGCAGGAACGGGATGATCTCGGTGGGCGTGATGATCATGGCCTGGTAGTACGTGGCGCCGCTCTCATACCCGGTCAAGTAGTAGAAGTTCTTGGCCGAGAACAGGATCAGGACCTCGATGTCCTTGGCCTTCATTTCCGCGCGGACCTTGGCAACCCTGGATAAGTACTCTTCCTTGGTGAACTTTGGATCGTCGAAGAAGTAGCCCATCTCCGCCATTTCTCTGTGCCTCCTTGCGACTATTCGGGATTGTACTTGCCCATAAGTATGTCTCCTGCCATCAGCGCGATCAGTTTCGCCTTGCTGAACAGGGTCGGCAGTTCGATGTACTCATCAATGCCGTGGGCGCCCAGGCCCTGTGGCCCGAGCCCGTCGAGTGCGGGCACACCGGCGTCCACTATGTTGTTGATATCCCCCACGCCACCCGTGGGCACGAACGTCACTGGCATGCCCAGGGCTTTGCCGAACTTCACAGCCATCTCCTGAAGCGCCTTTGTGCCCTTGATCGGACTTGCAGGCGGCCGGTGGAACTGGCCTTCGAGGATGGTGCTGGTGCCCAGGACGTAGGTCTGGGACGCTATCTCTCGCAGTCCAGCCTCAATCCGATGGCACTCGACCGGGTTCGGGACGCGTATGTCGATCGCGGCCTCGGCGTAGTCCGGCACCACGTACGGCGCCACTCCACCGCTGATCAGCCCGCAATTTAGCGTGGTCGGGCCCGCTTTCAGGTCCTCTGCCGCCCTCACCTTCTCGATGAGCTCGCGGATCGCGCTCGCGCCCTTCTCGGGTTCGGCTCCGGCGTGAGCCGCCTTGCCGGTCACTTTGAACTTCCAGATACCGCAGCCTTTCCGCTCAACCACGAGAGCGCCACCGGGCCTGCCGCCCTCACAGATGAGCCCGGCAGTCACGCCCTTCAGCAGCTCTGGAAGCAGTGGTCTCGACGAAGGCGAGCCCGGCTCCTCATCGCTGTTGATGACGACCCTGATCGAGCCTGAGAGCTTCTCGCCGGCTCTTAACAGGGCGGCGAGCCCGTATATCATGGAGACGATGCCGCCCTTCATATCGAGGGCGCCAAGCCCCTTGGCTATGTCGCCGCTTATGGCGAGGCGCCGTGTGGTCACATCGCCGCTGTATTCGACAGTATCCATGTGCCCCATGAGGAATACCCGGGGACCGGGCCGGTCAAACGATAGGTCGGCTACCACATGGGCGCCGAACGTCGGGACTTCGACTCGTCTGACCGTAAAGCCGAGACGGCGAAGGCTCCACGCGAAGATGTCGCCGACACGGGTCACTCCCGCGGCATCGCTGCTCGGCGCATAAATGTCCACGACCTGCCTCAGCAGATCGATCATCTCTTGCTGTCTCTGGTCGATATGGGCGCCAATGGCCTGCTGCATATCTTCTTCCTCCTACAAGAGGTGGGCCCAGGCCTCAGCCCGGGCCCACCGGCTTTGCGGACGTCTACTTGATGATGCCCTTCTCCTTGAAGTACTTGATCGCGCCTGCGTGATACGGCATGATCTGTTCCTGGCCAGCATCCTCGAGTTTGAAGTCATTCATGATGCTTGCCGCGGCTTTCATATCGGGAACGTTCTCATAGAGCAACTTGCACATCTGGTAAGCCAGAGCTTCCGGGAGGTCTTCACGGCATGCGATGATGGTCGGCGGGCTACCCGATGTGATCACGTCGTAGTCCTGGTTCGGGTAAGTGCCCTTCTTGATCGTGAACCGGGTGAGGAAGGGCTGCTTTGCCTTCAGGTTCGCGAATGCCTTGTCGTCGATAGGCAGCAGGATAACCTTGCCTGTCAGCATGAGCTCCTGGATGGCGGAAGCGCCGATGGTCAAGCCAAGGATCGCGCCGTCAATCAGGCCGTCGTTTAGCATCTCGACTGCCTGTGCGGCTTCGACATACTCAGGCTTGATGTCTTTCTTTTCTGCGGAGTAGGCCAGGCCATAGGCATCGAATAGCGCGCGAGCGTCGATCTCGCCACCGCTGCCGACCGGGCCGACCGCGACCTTCCTGCCCTTGAAGTCGGCGACCGACTTGATGTTCTTGTTCTTGAGGGCGACTATCTGCTGCCCGCTCGAATACAGGGGGCCGGTGAGGGACTTGAGCCAGGGCATCTTCTCCTTGTACGGGTCCTCGCCGCGGATCGCCCTGTAGCCCTCGAGCGACCTCAGGACGGAGACTTCGATGTCCTTTGTCCTCATCATCTCGATGTTCTGCGGAGATCCCGCAGTCGCGATCGCGACAGCCTTCATGTTGGGGATCTTGTCGTTCCAGATCTTGGCCATGGCCATGCCGACCGGGTAGAATACTCCACCAACCGCGGCGGTGCCGATGGTGATGTACGTCGTGCCGGCCTGCTTCGCCGAAGGCGCGGGTGTCGGTGTCGTCTTCGGCTCTTCCTTCTTCGGCGGCGTGGCTTGCTGTGCGCAGCCGACGGCACCGACAGCCATGAACACAACCAGTAACAGCACTACGAATCGTCTAAACACGATTTGCTTCCTCTCCTTTCATCATCCTTGTATGGTTTTAAC
>JAUYEF010000168.1 GCA_030691635.1 Bacillota bacterium | reverse complement strand
GGCGCCTTTCTACCTGGCAATGGCCGTGACCGCCGCCAGTACCGCCATCCTGTTTGGGTTCCTTCAGGAAACCGGCGACGGGCGGGCCGCAGCCAAGGCCGTGGCCGCCGGGGCATACACGGCAGGGAGGTAGCGCAACTTGAGCGCAGAGACCGAGAAGCCCAAGACGGCACGTACCGGCAGCTTGTCGGCCTTCCGCGAGGTGCTTGCGCGCCGCAATTCGCTCTGTTGTGGTTTGGCCAGAGCGTGAGCTGGTTTGGCGACAGCCTGTATTTCGTGTCTCTGCTCTGGCTGGTTCAGGAGATGACGGGTTCGAGGGCGATGATGGGTCTGGTGGCAGCCTGCCGGACCTTCCCCGCCCTGCTAAGCGTCGTCGCTGGGGCGTTTGTCGACCGCTGGGACCGTAGGCGGATAATGATCGCCACAGACCTGATCCGCGCGGCGACGGTCGCGCTGGCGAACTCCCGGCGGTCGTCGGCATCCAGACTGCGCTGGTAGTCCCCCGAGAAGCCGTTGATCGGGTGGGCCAGATGATGACCCAACGCCAGCTTGAAGCCCGCATCGCTGTTCCCGGCAAGAGTACGGTTGAGCCAGTCGGTTTCCATGCGCCCGTCGCCCAACCCGGACCACATCGTGTTCACGAATGCTAGCAGCAGGTCTCCCCGGCGGACGAAGCAGCTCAATCCCTCGTGCCCGGGCGGCCCGTTGCGCAGCAGGTGGCCAGCACCTCCCGGAACGCGGCCGCGGGCTGAGTTGGATAGGGCGTGGTTGCATCACTCAGGCCGTAGCGCTGCCGCCGCCGCAGCCTGAGCGGTGACCGCAAACGTTACCGCGACCGCCGGCTACCCGAGCTCTGTCGACACCTCCTCGATCGGGGTGATCGGTGATCCCTCGCTCTCCTCGGCCGAGCGCGGGGAGCGGATCGTGGCCTACGTGGTTGAAAAGTGCCCCGTCCTCTTCGTTGAAGGCCTGGACGCCCTGCCCGGCACCCCTGTAATCGACCTCAAGCCGGTCACCGAGGAGGAGCTGTCCCAGGACTGATTCTGTGCGCGGAGCCGCCAGGCATTCCCGCGCCCCAACACCGTTCCCCGCTGGGCCGGTGAGGGTCCCGGCCGAACCGGGGTCCAACGGCCGGACACGCTTGTTGTCTCAACCTCCCTGCCGAGGAAGGACGTACCATGCTGGAGGCGAAATAATCCCGTGGTGGTTGATGATGATTCGTGTTGTCGGGCCTGCGCACACTGATTGCGTTTTCTGGATTCTGCGTCCTTTCGCACGCCAAAGACTCCACCGACGCAACCAGCCAGAGGTGCCAATGCGACCTGGAACTTAGAGGACTCAAGGGAGATCTGCCATGGCGCTTGGGCGTTGGACAAGCCTCGGGCATGAACTGGAGCGTGTCTTCATGCACGCTGCGGCATCCTACTGCGCGGTCACGGATGGCTCGTCACTTACTTGGGTCTACCAGTCCAATCGTCCGCAGGCCGCCACAGACCGAGTGGTTGAGGGCCTCAAGCGCTGCGCCGTGAAGGCCTTGATCAACAAAGCCCCGAGCTACGATTGGGAAGAGTCAGGGGGCGTGGTGGCCTGCCCATTATGGGTTCAGGGAGAGTCCACTGAGCTGACCGGCAGCGCCATTCAATCCTCAAACCTCGCCGTTTCTGTTCTCTTTGCTCCCGAGGATCTTGCCGGGGTGCCGGACGAAGCGGTCCTGAGCCATTCGCTGCGCGTGCTGAGCCTTTTCTACGCTGCCGTGCTCGGCCTCTGGGCCACCCCGGAGCGTCTCAACACCCTGCAAGCGCGCGACGATGAACGCAAACGGATAGCCCGCGATATTCATGACGAGCTCTCACAACTGCTGGCCGCCGCCTTCTACCGCGTCGAGGTCGCCGAGCGTGTGCTGTCGCGAAATACCGAGCAGGCCGCCAAGGAACTGTCCGCGGCCAAGGACATCCTCCAGGATCTCCTGACCGAGATCGACCGGCTGGTCCACAACCTGAAACGCCCCCCTCCCGGCGTCTCCCTAAGCACTCTCGTCCGCCAGCTCCTCAGGCGATGGGAGGCTGAAACCGGGATTCGAGTCGACTACCATTTTTCCGGCGATGACAGTGCGGTCAATGAGGACGTCAGGCTTGCCGCCTACAGGATCATCCAGGAGGCCTGCGCCAATGTCCGCAAGCATTCCCAAGCCAACATGATTCAGATCGAGGCTTCCGTTGGAGAGGGCTTGCTCAAAGCACGCATCGCCGATGACGGGGTTGGTTTTGAGACCTCCTGCCTGCAGGGCCTCCGTTATGAGCGCTTCGGCCTTCAGGACATGCGCGAGCGCGCGGAGTGCGCGGGCGGGCGCCTGGAGATCTGCTCGGCGCCGCGGCAGGGCACGGTAATCCTTGTTGAGCTACCGCTGGGCGGGAGCCGGGGAAGGGAATGCCCTCCGGACCGCCCGCTGCCGGATGGATAGGGGGTGTTTCGGTGACCCTCAAGCTCATGATCGTCGACGACCATGCGGTAGTCCGCGACGGGCTGCAGCGTCTCCTGGAAACGGACGCGGGCTTCGGGGTTACGGCATCCGTGGGGACCGGGCACGGGGCCCTTGAAGCGGCGAACACGTGCGAACCCGACATAGTGTTGATGGACATCTCCCTGCCCGACATGGACGGGATAGCCGTCACCGAGATCCTATCTCGCCGCTCTCCGAACACGAAGATCGTCATGCTGACCATGCATACAGATGAGGAGCTGGCCTGCAAGGCGTTCGGCGCGGGAGCGCACGCCTATATTCCCAAAAATGCGACCTTCGAAGAACTTGCGCGCACGCTCAGAATCGTGGCAGCGGGCGGACTGGTCATCGGCGCGGGCTTACACAACAAGTTAGGCGAAGAGCTTGTCCGCCGCAGGACCCGCCGCCAAGCGGAACCATCCTTGACCAAGCGGGAAGTGGAGGTCTTGCGTCTCGGCGCAGAGGGCCGGTCCAATAAGGAGATCGCCGAAGCGCTCTACGTGAGCGTGGGTACGGTCAAGGTCCACATCCGGACCATCTGCGGCAAGATCGGGGCCAGCAATCGTACCCAGATGGTCATGAAAGCCACCCGGTTGGGCCTGTTGACTTAGCCTTTTGGTCGGAAAGTCCGTCCCCCGAATGCCGAAAACGTGTTCGAATGGTCGAAAGAAGTCGAACCAGATCAGCGAAGCAACTGGTGAAGGGGGGTGTGATGAATGGCGGTTGAGAAGTCGATCGGTTCGTCTAGCTTAGTGGAGGTTTTGGACCGGATTCTCGACAAGGGCATCGTGATTGATGCCTGGGTGAGAGTGTCACTGGTCGGGATCGAGCTCCTCGCTGTGGAGGCCAGGGTGGTAATCGCCTCGGTTGAGACCTACCTGAAGTATGCCGAGGCCATAGGGCTTACCGCTCCGATTAGCGCGGCAGCCTGAATCGAGGGAGGCGGGGGCCTGCACGCCGCGCACCGTCTGAGGGGCGCGCGGGCCCCAACATCCCATACGTAAGGAGCGATGAACATGGGTCATGCTGCTGTAGTGGCGTCTTTGTGTGCCCAGATCGCCCAAGAGCGGGCAGCAAGGCTGGCCGCGCGTGTCGGTCTCAGGCGTCTTGTGGAAGAGCTCAAGACTGAAGCGGGCACGACATTGGAAATGTGGTTTCAAACACGAAAGAGGTCTGTCGCCGATGTCAGGAAGGCGGCCAATCGAGTGCTCTCCGAAAGGCGGCTCGGCGTGCGGCGATTCCTGTCGGACCACCGGTCCCGGCGGTCAAAGGCTGCAAGGGTACTGAGAACCGCCCTCGGTCGCCAGACGTCTGAGAGGACCATTGCCGTAAGCTCTACGCTTGACCGGTACCGTTCGGAGCGCCGGCGGACCTCACGCGCAACTCGGCAGGCCGCCGCGGAGTACCGGGAGGCGCTACGAAGCAGCTCGAACGCCCGTCTTATGGCTTTCTCGCAAGACCGCGTCCTGGCGGTGGGCTCGTGGTCCAAGCTTGCCTCTGCTTTCGCGCGTACGGCGAAACCCCCGGCAGCCAAGAAGCCCTCGCCGATCAAGTCCCAACCCCCGCAGCCCAACCACGTCGACGATGACACTGAGACCCACACACAACGGGTCCTTGAGTTCATCGGTAACCATCCTGAAGGGATCGTCCTCGTGGATATGGAGGCCGAGCTCGGCTTGCCCAGGATCAGGGTGGGCAATATTACCCGCGACCTAAGCAAGAGGGGCCTGGTCCGGAAGGAAGACCGTTTCTACTACCCGGCTGAAAGACAACCCCAGGAAAGGAACGAAGCCCACTGATGATCGGCGAACCCGTCACGGTCCTCGATACGCATGCAAGCGAGGCATTTGTCGAAACCAAGAGCATCAGGGGCGTGGTCGAAAGGGCGTTGATGTACCTCGAGTGCGGCAACCCGGTCAACCTCAGCGGGCCGCCCGGGGCGGGCAAGACCACCCTTGCGCTCCACATCGCCGACAAGCTCGGCCGGCCGATCGTCTTTCTTTCCGGCGACGAGCAGCTCGGCTCAAGCGACATGGCGGGGGGCGTTCGTGGCTATCACCGCCGCCGGGTGGTTGACAGGTTCGTTCATTTAGTCTTGAAGACCGAGGATGACATCGTCGAGCGCTGGGTAGACAGCCGAGTGGCGGCAGCCTGCCGCTCTGGTTTCACTCTGATCTATGACGAATACACTCGCTCGCGGGCTGAAGCGAACAATCCCCTGCTGTCCATCCTCGAGGAAAGGATTCTAGTCCTACCAGGGGAGCGCGAACAGGAAGGTTACATCCGGGTCGACCCCCGTTTCCGGGTCATCTTCACAAGCAATCCGGCCGAGTACTCCGGCTCGCACAAGCAACCCGACGCGCTCCGTGATCGGATGGTCACCATCCATCTAAAGGGCTATGACGAGGAGTCTGAGATCGCCATCACCCGCGCTCACTCGGGGTTGGACGAGGCCGTGGTAAGATGGGTTGTGAGGCTCATCGGGCGGGCAAAGGAAGGACCCTTTACCAAACTGAGCACCCGGGCGTGCGTCATGATCGCCAAGGTGATGGCCAGTTACGAGCTCAGACCCGATAAGCACGACCAGCTGCTGTATGCTGTGTGCCGGGACGTGATCGCATCTCCTTGTGACGAGATCACGCCGGCGATGGAAGCTGACCTCCGGGCCCTCTGGGCGGAGAGCTTTACCTCGCCATAACGGCCAAAGGAGGTGGACACAGTGAGCCGAGAACAGGGCAAGGAAGGGGCCAAGGATGACCGGGCGGAGATCCGGACAGGCCTCGGGTTGGGCGGTCTGCTCAAGGGCATCGGCGAATTCGTGGATCTGATTTCCAAGATGGAAGCCGGCGAGAGGATCGACCGGCGGAGTGAAGTCGAGATTCCCGGTCCCGGCAAGGTTGTATACGGTTTCTCGGTCAAGGTCGGGCTGGGCGGCAAACCTGTCGTTGAGCGATTCGGCAACGTGAAGGAGACGGCCGCCGGCGTGGTGGTACAGGAGATCCGGGAGCCCTACACGGACGTGCTCGACGAGGGAGACGAACTGGTGGTCATCGCTGAACTCCCGGGCATCGAAACCGAGTCGGTATCCCTGGAGATCCATGGCGATGTGTTCTCCCTCAAGGCGGAGTCGGGCACCCGCAAGTATGCCAAGGAACTGCTTTTGCCGTACGCGGTCGATGAACAGAGCCTCAGCCACTCATGTCAGAGGGGTATCC
>JAUYEF010000149.1 GCA_030691635.1 Bacillota bacterium | reverse complement strand
TGCCAGGTTCGTCGAGCGTGTGAGTCTACACCTTCATGCCGGCAGGCAATTGCTGCGTGTCCGGTAATAATGTATAATCCAGTCATTCGCAGTCAGGACGGTGCAACGGAGGTAGTCGACCTGGAGGCTCGCAGGAAGGCGCCGCGGGTGGCGCTATTCTACGCCATAACCTCGTTATACTGGTTCTCGCTGTACACGTATGTGCCTACCCTCTCGCCATACGCCCGCTCGATCGGGGCTTCCTACCGCATGGTCGGGATGATCATAGGGTCCTACGGCTTTATCCAACTCTTGCTGCGTATCCCCCTGGGCCTCTTCTCTGACAACACCGGACGCAGGAAAGTGTTTGTCGTGCTCGGCGTGCTTTTCTCGCTCTTGAGCGCAGTGGGCCTCTACGTGTCTCGAAATCCTTTCAGCCTGCTCGTGTCGCGCTCGCTGTCAGGAGTCGCGGCCTCAATGTGGGTGGTGTTCACGGTGCTCTTCGTGGGCTACTTTGATAGCGGAGACGCACCGAAGGCGATCGGGCTCATAAACTCGTTCACATCCCTCGGCCAAATATGCGCCATGCTGCTGGGCGGCTGGGTGGCAGGACGGTTCGGGGAAACGGCCCCGTTCGTTGTCGGGGCATGTGGCGCAGCCATGGGGCTGGTGCTCAGCCTTGGGGCGACGGAAGTGCGGTCGTCGGGGACCGGCCGGCTGGACCTGCGGGGTTTCGTGTCTGTCGTCAGCGACCCACACCTGCTGATCGTCTCCCTTCTGGCCGTGGTCGTCCAGCTCCTGACGTTCGGTACTGTCTACGGCTTCACTCCCGTCATCGCCAAGTCCATCGGCGCTTCCGACTTTGAAACCGGCGTGCTGGCGACACTCGCGATACTACCGACCGTGTTCGTGGCCGCCATGAGCGGCACCGTGTTCAGGAGGGTGTTCGGCGAGCGCAATACCATCGCCGGCAGCTTCATTCTGATCGCGGCTTCGTGCTTCTACATCCCGTACGCAAGGCAGATGATGCCCCTCTACGTGGCCCAGATTATCGGAGGCATCGGCAGAGGCACAGCGTTGCCGCTGCTGATGGGTCTCTCCATCAGGTCTGTCCCCGTGGAGCGCCGCGCGACCGCCATGGGCTTTTTCCAGGCTGTATACGCCTTCGGCATGTTCATCGGGCCCGTGCTGGTCGGCTTTCTGAGCGACATTGTGGGCCTCTCATGGGGATTCTGGGCCGTCGGCCTCCTCGGTGTCGCAGGCGCGTTGCTGACTCTCCTGCTGGTTCGAGAAGCCGCGCGGGCAAAGGCGGCGCCGGCCGCTCTAGACCGGATGGTCCATTAACCTTGTCTGAGGGTACACCCGTACCAGATTCTGCTCATATGCTGGATTGCAGCACCGGCTGGCCGCAGCATCTGGCGCGGGGGATGACACATGGTTTCTGCACAGGCACTCGTGGATGCGCTGCTTCAGCGGGGCTACTCCTTTTGGACTGGAGTACCGTGTTCGTACCTCAGCGCGCTGATTGGGTGCATTGACGGCGCTCCTGCCCCGCGGTATCTCGCCGCGACCAGCGAAGGGGAAGCGGCAGGCATAGCCGCGGGAGCCTATCTCGCGGGCCAAAAGACTGTGGTGCTGTGCCAGAACTCCGGCCTCGGCAACATGGTCAACCCTCTCACATCTCTCAACGAGCCCTACCGCATTCCGACACTGATCATCACGAGCAGGCGTGGGGGTGATGGCGACGAACCGCAGCACTCCTTCATGGGCCATATCACCGGCAGCCTGCTCAGTCTTCTCGGACTACCCTGGGAGGAGTTCCCCGACCAGGCATCAGGCGTCGCTCCCGCACTGGACCGTCTTGAGGATGCGATGGCGGCTTCGCATCGGCCCGCTGCGCTGGTGGTATCGAAATCGCAGATAGGCTGGAAGCCAGCGGGAACCCAGCAGAAAGCGGGTCTAGGCCCAGGTGACCGTCGGACGCCGGCGCCGCCGGGTACGCTGACCGGCCCCTTCATCCTGCCTGCTTCTGACAGGATCAGCCGGGCCGAGGCTGTCCGTGGCGTCTGGGAAGCGTTGAGCGGGCACGAAGCGGTGATTGCGACGACCGGAAAGGTATGGCGCGAGCTGTACTCACTCGGCCACCGGCCAGGGTTCTTCTACCTGCTGGGCTCGATGGGTTGTGCGTCGCCGGTCGGCCTGGGAGTCTCACAAGGGTTTGGGCGCGAGGTTGTGGTGCTCGATGGCGATGGGTCAGCCTTGATGAAGATGGGCGCGATGGCGACCACCGGCAGGTACAGCCCAGGAAATCTCACTCATGTGGTGCTGGACAATGAGGTTTACGAAACGACGGGCGGGCAACGGACATCATCCGTAACCACAGACCTAGCGCTTGTGGCTCTGGCGTGCGGGTATCGCTGGATTCGGCGGGTCGACACGGTGGTCGGGTGCACGGAGGCCATGCTCGAAGCGTCCCGGGTGCCAGGGCCCCGGTTCATCCATGTGAAGGTATCGGCGGCCTCGGACCCGGCCATGCCCAAGTTCTGCAAGACTCTGACCGAGATGAAACTGGACTTCATGGAATGGCTCAAGGCGAGTGGAAAACGGCCTTGATGCTGGGGGGACTTAGGATGAACGGTGTTGTGCGCGAGATGGTAAGACAGTCTCTGGAGGAAGAGAGGTCCCGCCTGGCCTGGGTCCTGCACGAAATCTCCCTCCTGGAGAAGAGGGCAGCCTCCCTGCGGACCACGATTGAGGCAGGCGAGAGGTTCCTTACAAGTGTTCAGGGCACCGAGGTCCACGTAGCTGCCCGAGCCGGAGCCGAATAGGCCCGGCCTTAGAGTGGGGCGGGCCGGCCTGCCCCACCATTGCCCTTTGAAAACGCCCTTTCCGTCCGTCGAGGCAACACCACCCGCCCATGGCCTGGGCGGGCAGGAATTGCCCCAGATCGTGCGCGAATCACCTTCGCAACACATCAGGAGGTATTGTTGTGGGCGGCAACCCTGTGCAGGATCTTGCCTGTCTGCGGGACGTCCAGATGGTGATGAAGGCGGGCAAGGTAGTTGTCAGGAAAGGGGCATCACTATGAAGCCGGTCAGGATTGCCTTGATAGGTTGCGGCGGGATCGGGATGAGCGCCCACGTGCCGGCGATGCTCAGGCTGCCCGGCGCTGTGAAACTTGTCGCCACGGCCGATGTGCGCAGAGAAGCCGCAGAGAGAGCCGCAAGCATCTTCGGCGCCGATGCATACACGGACTACCGGCAGGCGATCGAGCGCAAGGATGTGGACATGGTTCTCCTTGCCACTCCAGAGTTCTGTCACAGGGTGCAGACAGAAGCCGCCGCCGCAGCCGGGAAACATGTGCTGTCCGAGAAGCCGATGGCCACCACGCTTCAGGACGCCGACAGGATGATCGAAGCCTGCAAGGTGGCCGGCGTGAAGCTCATGGTCGCTCACAGCCGGCGTTTCACGACGCGCTACCAGGAGGTAAGAAAGGCCATCGACCAGGGCGAAGTTGGGGTGGTCAGGATAGTCAGGGAGAACGAAAGGCGCTCACGCCCGGTGCCAGGCCGTGAGGGCTACTGGAGCCCGGGCCACTGGACGAGCGACCCAAATGTCGCGGTCGGAGCGATCCTGACGAACGCCATCCACGAGACCGACCTGATAAGGTGGTTTACCGGCCTGCGTCCTTCACGCATATACGCAGAACACAAAGTGACGCAGAAAGGTGGGGTCGTGCCCGATTTCATCAGTTTCATGGTGGAGTTCGCAGGTGGAGCGTTAGGCCAGGCTGAGGTGAGCAATTGCCTGCCCGAGGGATGCCCGTTCTTTCACCAGTTCGAGGTCTACGGGACCAGGGGGTACATCAAGTCGAAGGACGCTGACCAGCTTGGGCTTGTCCGCTTCGACGAGGGCGCCGCCAGGTTTCCGGACGCCTACCACACGCTGCTTCATTTCCAGGATGCCTACACGCTGGAGCTGTCGCTGTTCGTCCAGGCCGTGATCGAAGACCTGCCTGTCCCTCTCCCCGCGGAGGAGGCCAGGGCGGCGCTGCTGCTCGCTCTGGCCGCGGCCCGGTCGGCTTCGACCGGCAGGCCGGTCGACGTAGCCGCCTTCGAAAGGGGGTATGCTTGATGCACGGCCAGTTCATGCTCGGGGTGGTAGGGGCCGACGAGAGGACGAGGGCGCTTGGGCTGCGGCTTGGCGCCTCAAGCCCGTTCAAGGAGGGACCCATCAGGCTATGCTCCTGGGCCGCCGGGCCGGACGGGGCGGAAGCTGAGGCAATGGCGCAGGCCCGCGCTACCGGGGTGCCTTTCTTGAGTGATTGGAAGTCCCTGCTGAAGGATAGCCAGATCGACGCGGTGTTCGTGGGTGGAGCGCATGCAGGGCGCGCCGCGGTAGTCCGCGAGGCGCTGGTCGCCCACAAGGCCGTGATGTGCCCGCTTCCAATGGCTCTCTCCCTGGAAGAACTCGACGCCATAGCAGAGGTGGCGGATGGCAGGATCCTGCTCACCCCGTCGGACCTTAGCCATACCATAGCAGGCAAGAAGCTGCTGGCCGAGGTCTCGACCGGGAGCCTGGGACGGCTGCACTCTGTTTTCTGCGCACTGCGGGAGCGGTCAGGTGCGGCCGCGGCAGTCTTTGAAGACCTCGGCTGGGAGACTGTTGACTTCATCCTGCAGTGCGTTGAAGCGCCGCTCGTCCGCGCACAGGCCTTTTCGAAGCGGCTGTTCGGTTGTGAAGAAGGCTGTGTGAGAGCTTCGGGCACTGCTTGGGTTCCAGGCGCTGCGGGCGGAGGCGACGACGCCGTCGCCTTCATGCTGCGCTTCGAGGGGGACATCATCGCCTCCGGCGAGGTGGCCCAGTCACTGGCCGCGGACTCGCCCTCACCGCGCGAGGCAGACATTGATGTGGCAGGGACCATAGCCGCCGTCCGGGCGGAGCCCTACAAGTATACTGTGAACGTCTGGAGCCAAGACTCGCGTGCGCTCAGCCAGCGCCTGTGGCACACGCACCCAGTGAATGAGATGCTCGAGGTCCTGTGGAACGCGCTGGCCGATGGGCGAGCCGAGCCGGGCATTCTTCAGCGCAGCCGCCGGCTGATCATGGTGATGGATGAGTTACGGAAGAGCATGACTGGATAGCGGAGGGCATGAATAGGTCTGCAGAGTAGGGAGTTTACGGGGCATATAATACCAAGTAAACTAAAGCCATGAAGCTATCGGCCTGGGCAAAGCAACAAGGAATTGACTACAAGACGGCTTACCGGTGGTTCCGCGCCGGCATTCTTCCTGTGCCGTCCCAGCAACTGTCGACAGGGACCATCCTGGTGGACGTAGCAGCAACGAACGAACCCGTC
>JAUYEF010000076.1 GCA_030691635.1 Bacillota bacterium | reverse complement strand
GAGCTTTGTCCGGACTTCGTCATTGATCCGACCATTCTTGTTAGAGTCTGTAATGCCTGAGGCGATGACCAGGGCGGCCGTGCCCGCCACATGGGGAGAAGCCATTGATGTGCCGGAGATTGATCTGTAGCCGCCACCTCTGTAAGTCGAATTGATGTTGACACCAGGAGCCGCCAGCTCCACTTCGGGACCGCGGCTGCTCCAATAGGCTATGGCGTTGGCGCTATCCGTCGTCGGAAACAGCTATTACTTCGGGATACTTGGCGGGATACAGCACGGTATTGTCGCCAGGGCCGCTGTTGCCGGCGGCGGCAACCAGCACTATTCCGCTGTTGTAACGCAGCAATGATCGCATCATGGAATGACTGCACATTGCTGGCAGTGCCGAGGCTCATGTTCACTACCTGCATTCCGACGCCGCAAAAAATTCTAAAGCCGAACACAGTGCACCACAGGAAGATTTTGGACTAGCACCGAACACGCCTCGGCAAGTCATCAATAGTGAACAGCCCATCAACAGCCGACCCAAGTGCATGGGCTACTCTGGCCGCCAAGAGCACTGATGGATTGTAGATGCCCTTTTCGAGGTAGAGGAGCGTCTCTCGACGCACCCTTACTTTCGCAGCAAGATCAGCCTGAGTGAGATCCCTTCTTATTCACTTGCGCTGAGATGGTCCTCAAAGAAACGGAGCGTCAGCCAGACATACAGCGATATGAGGTACGCACAATAGCCCGCTCCCGTGTCATCAAACCCCGGTCACATGAGATCTACTCGTAGAGAAGTCCACGGCGATGAGCTCGAATGCCAGGTACAGCCCAAGATAGGGTTTACGTTGTATGGGCGCCGCCCTCACGGCGCCATCGCGAATAGCGGCGGGCTTTCGGTAGGCGAGAGCCCGCTCTTTGTCATGCTGAGCCTCCGCGTGTCGTGATGTACTCTTCGACTAGAGACCAGTTGAGGAGGCTCTTGATTATGGCTTGAATCCTTTGGTGGCCAGCATGGGTGCTCGATGGGCTGATCCATACTACGTACCGCCTGGTTCTGAAGGGGATTCGCGGCCAGGTTGAACGTAAAGACTACTTGCACGGCTAAGAACAAGTAAGACCCCGGAACGTCGGGCCGGGCCACCGGAGGCGTTCGTGCCAGCTCGTAATGGAGGTGCTCTGTAAGTGAGAAAAGCTCTGGTCGTGTCGTCAGTCGTGTTCCTGCTGCTGTCAGGCTGCATCGGGGCAAGTGCTCCCCCGGCTCAGCCCAAGCCACGGCCTACGCCCGCCCCGGCGGCGCTTGCGATTGCCGACTACTTCCCCGCGTCTATCGGATTCAAGTGGAAATTCGGCGGCTGGGGCAACGAGTATGCTCCCTTTGAGCGTGATCACAGATAGACGACGTTTCGAGATATCGAAGCACCGCTCTTCCCACTCCTTGTGGGTAACCTCTGTAGGCTAGGCCAATCAGACGCCTGCGGTGCGCCGGCTCGTACCACATAGTATACCCGCCTCATTTTCGTCAATATGATTCAGAATACCCATTCTACCAGCGGCCTCGCAACGCTCCATCTCAACCACCATTCCCATAGGATACTGACAGAACGTACCCGGTGCCGCGTGAAGGGAGGCGAATGGTGATGAGTTGGTACAAGACAGACCCTGGCTGGTTCGGAGAGAACGCCAAATGCAGAGAGCCCAAGCACGAAGAACCCAGGCACAAGGACGATGAACCCTGGTGCAAGGTGCCGTGGGAGTGGCTGGAAGACGAGTGTGGCTGCAAGAAGCACGAATGCAGAGAGCACAAGTGCGACGACTGGGATGACGACTGCAAGAAACACGAGCACAGAGAGCATGATGATGAGCGTTGCGAGAAAGAGCACAAGAAGCACGATGATCGTGAGCGTTGGGAGAAGAAGCGCAAGAAGCACGATTGGTGGTGCTGCTGCTGGTGCTGCTGCCCGCCGAAGTGCCATGAGCACTGTCGCCGGCCGTGGGAGGAATAGCGGTGCGTCCAGATCCTATCAAAGGGGGTGAACGATAATGTCCGTTGACATTGATGTTGAGTCACGATGCATCCTTGAGACGAAGTGCAACGGCTTCTTCCTGGTGCTCAAGATCGAGGTTGAGGTAGAAGACAACTCCAACCCCGAACCCGCCGAGACAGAGCTGGAACCTCAGCTCAAGCCGAGATCGCGCTGCAAGCCGGAAGTAAACATCAATCCGGTCCTCTTCATCAAGCTGACTGACCGGCAGGCACGGATTCTCGAAGACAAAGGGGTGTGCCTCTGCAAAGTGCGTCACGAGCCGCCCAATCACGAAGCCCATCTCGAGTGCGTCTTCTTTGCCGACGAGGATGAGGCCTTTGCAGTGGCCCGCCCAGCCTATATCCACTCGAGCTTTTCCACCGTCCGCTGGCTCTTGACACTGCCGGTATTCAATGTGCCTTTGGGCTCAAATAACATGACCTCGCACTCTTCATCTGCCACAGGACAGTGTTCCACGCCTCGAGGGATCACCGCTAACTCACCCTCGCCAAGCAGGATCTCGTTGTCGCGCAGTTTGATCCGCAGAGAGCCCCTCACTACCAGAAACATCTCGTCCTCGGTCTCGTGATTGTGCCATAAGAACTCGCCATGCAGTCGCGCTAGTTTCACGTACGAGTCATTGACCTCGGCCACGATCCTGGGGTGCCAGTGATCGCCGAACATCAAGAACTTCTTGGCAATATTCACTTTGTCCATAATTGCGTCTCCTACGTCCGTGGACTTCCTCCGTTAGTTGGTTCACTAGCGGTAGATATTGTCCTGCACGAACGGTCTTCTGCGACCAACGGAAGCATGCGTCCATGGGGGTTCAGATTATCTGTGCCCCGCTCCCCGCGCCAGTCAAGTAGTGGTGGGATCTCACGGAGCGAACGGTAGCGTCAGAGCAGATGGAGAATCGGTGCAAAGTATGGGTGTCGGCCTCCCGGCACCATCGCAGTTTTAACGGCGGGCTTCCGGTGAAGGAGAGCCCGCTTTTGTTGTGCCGAGCGGGGGTTGAAAGATGGCAAGATGCGTCGAATCATTTCGTCGTGCCGCAGCTCTTCCTGCCGTCTTCCGCATGGCGCTGCTCTCTGGCCGTTTCTCACACTCTCTCGTATCTTTCCACGTTGACAACGAGTATCGTGGCCCCGCCGACCATCACACTGATAGGCATGTCCATCGCCGAGTCAGCAGATAGGCCGGCCACATACGCCTCCCTCGGCTTACAGGCGTCTCGAATGATCGCTATTGCGCTCTCGACCATTGAATCCTCGACGCCAACCAGCAGTGTCGTGTTGCCTCTCCTGAGGAAACCGCCTGTGCTCGAAGCCCTGGTCACCCTGAACTTCCGCTTGACGAGCGCATCCGTCACCCCCGGCCAATCCATGTCCTGCACGACGGCGATAATGAGTTTCACCGAATCACCTCCTGAATCACGGAGGAGCCATGAATCACGCAATTCCGTCGCTTTCATCGTAGCACATTCGGAGCGGATACTCTCCCCGCCATGCGAGCTTCACGGAGGCCGACACTGCGGGCGCGTGAAGTGAAAAGCAGAAGGGCGGGTCTCGCTTGCCCTCCCGCCCTCCATGTGACGCAGGCTCTCAAACCTCTTACTCAGTATAAGGCCCCAGATATAAAAGACAGATGGGGGCTATTAGGGCACTTGACTGCCGATGCCAAAGAACGTGTCGCTGACGTACTGCCCCACGATGACCAGCAAGGCAATACACGCCACAGCTATCAATAGCATCAGGATTTCGTACTCGACCATCGTCTGTCCGTCCTCACGACGCCAGTACCTGACCGCCAAATCAAGAATGCCGCGCAAGAACCATCACCTCCTTGGGTCGATTTCCCAGCTCACACATACGTCGAGACATGGCAAAGACAATCACGACGCTGGCTAATCCACCTACTCTATCGGACAGAGAACCACAATGGGTAAGCCAAGGCCAGTTAGACCTAACTTGGCCAGATTTCATAGACAAGACGGCGCCAGGCTGATTTTTCTCTAACGGATGTTGTTA
>JAUYEF010000030.1 GCA_030691635.1 Bacillota bacterium | reverse complement strand
CGCCGCAACCATCGCAGCCGGGCCCAACGCCGGCACCGGCGCCGGGGACACCGGCGGCACCGGCGCCGGGCGCCCCGCCAACCGCACAACCGCCAGCCACACTGCCCGGCACGACCCCTCCGGCGTCCGGGCCTGTGAACGAGAAGAACGCGATCAAGGTTCACTTCATAGACGTCGGGCAGGGCGATTCGATACTGATCCAGATTCCCGGTCCAAACCCCGGCGTGATGCTCATAGACGCAGGCCAGGCGTCCCGGGGCGCGACGGTCGTGTCATACTTGAAGTCTCAGAATGTTAAGCAGATCGACTGGCTCGTGGCAACGCATCCCGACCCTGACCACATAGGCGGGATGGCTAAGGTCCTGGATTCGTTGCCTGTCAAGAAGCTGTACATGCCGAAGACCTCGCACACCACCCAGACCTACGAGAACTTCCTGCTTGCGGTCAAGCGCAAGGGCCTGACGATCACCGAGGCCAGGCACGGCGTCGAAGTGACCAGAGCCGAAGGGCCGGATGTGCGGCTGGATGTCAGGTTCATCGGCCCAAGAGGCACGTCTTACGAGCAGCTGAATGACTGGTCAGCCATCCTGAGGGTCGAGTTCGGAGGCACCGTCTTCCTCTTCACGGGCGACGGAGAGGCGAAATCCGAGTCTGAGATGCTGCTGGCATCCGACATCCAGCCGAGGGCGGATGTGCTGAAGGTGCCTCACCACGGCAGCAGCGATGCAACTTCGGACTTGTTCCTCTGGGCTGTCTCTCCGAGGTACGCCGTTATCTCCGTAGGAGCCGGGAACCCGTACGGGCATCCATCCCAGCGTGTGATGACCAGCCTCGCAAAGGCCAAGGTCATCGTCTACCGGACTGACCAGAACGGCACCGTCATCATCATGTCTGATGGTAAGAATCTCTCCGTCACCACCTCCAAAAAGCCCTAGCCGCGGCTGGCGGGCTCACTCCTGTAGCCACCATCACCGGCCGCCTCGCTCAAGGGCTCGCCGCCCCTACGGGCAACCACCCCGCAACGCCATCCAGAACCCCCATCCCCCAGCAGGAAAGCGCGCCCGACTGGTGAACATTTGCCACTATACCAGCGCGTTAAAAGCAGGAGGTGTCGTTGATTGGCCAAGCGACAGGTTACGCCCGACGACCGGAACCGGTTCTTGAGCCCTGGCGATCCGCAAGTCTCGCCGGATGGCTCTTGTGTGGCATTTGTGGTCCAGCGAACCGACACTAAAGAGGATAAGCGCGTCACCGACATCTGGATGGTGCCCACGCGTGGCGGCGCCCCGAGGCAACTCACCAACTCGGGCAAGGACCGTTCTCCCCGCTGGGCTCCCGATTCCCGCACCCTTGCGTTCGTCTCAAGCCGTGACAAGAAGCCCCAGACGTGGCTCATCGACACCAGCGGTGGCGAGGCCTGGTGCCTGCAGACGGAGCAGCCGGTCGACTCTGAGCCCGCCTGGTCGCCCGACGGCAAGAGAATCGCCCTCACGTCCCGCGTCTTTTCGCAGGACGCCACCTGGCAGCCGTACGCAGGCGCACCGGACTGGGACCGCAAGCGCGCTGAGGACCAGGCAGCCATGCAGATGAAGGGGCCGCAGGACGGGTCCGGCGACAGAAAAGACGGCGACGGAAAAAACAGCGACAAGAAAGATGGCGATAAGAAGGACAAGGACAGCAAGGTCTCGGACATCAAGGTCATAAGCCGCTTGAGGAACAAGATGGACGGCGTGGGCTTCTATGGTGACAGGCGGAGCCATGTTTTCGTGGTGGATGTCCCCACCGAGAGGCCGGCCAAGCCGGTCAAGGCGCAGCAGGTCACATCCGGTGACTTCGACCACACGGGCCCCTGCTGGTCGTCGTGCGGCAAGTACATCGCGTTCGTGGCGACGCGGCGCCCAGGCGCGGACTGGCTGATGAAGACCGACATATGGTGCGCCGAAGTTGAGACCGGCAAGATGACGCAGCTACTTGACGCCAGCGGCCAGAGCGGCTCCCCAGCGTGGGCGCCCGACGGCAAGACCATCGTCTACAACGGGCACGGCGGCAAGTTCGGAAGTTCGACAACGGCTGAGCTCCGCGCGTTCCCTGTCAGATTCGACGGTCCGGCCACGGAGAAAGACGTTACCATCCTTCAGCAGGATCTGCAGCGAGGCCCCAGCGCAACGCCATCTTCCGACGTGCGCTATGCCTCGATGCTGGTGCCTCCGGTGTGGTCCGGGGACTACATCTATTCGATCGTCGGCATAGACGGAGACACATTTGTCTACAAGTGCAAGCCCGGCAGGCCGGCCGAACTGGTCGTTGGCCAGCGTGACCGGGTTATAGCAGGCATGTCCGCAGAGAAAGGCATCGTCGCGTACCAGTCGGGTTCCGCGGTTGAGCCGGAAGAGATCTACTGTCTCGGCTCGGACGGCGTAAGGCAGCTCACACACTTCAACCAGGCATTGCTCGACGAGCTCGCCCTGGGTGAATGCGAGCGCATCAGGTACAAGGGCCATGACGGCTGGGACATCGACGGCTGGCTCATCAAGCCACCCGGCTATGAAGAGGGCAAGAAATACCCGCTGGTGCTGCACGTCCACGGCGGGCCGCACGGCGTGTACGGTTCCACCATGCAGTTCCAGGACCACCTGCTGGCGTCGAACGGCATCGCCGTCCTGATGACGAACCCGCGGGGTAGCGGCGCGTACGGGCAGGCCTTCCAGTACGCTGTCGTCAAGGATTGGGGCGGCAGCGACTTCAAGGACCTGATGGCAGGGGTGGACCACGTCATCTCACGGGGCATCGCGGACCCGGACCGCCTAGGAGTGACCGGCTGGAGCTACGGTGGCTTCATGACCTGCTGGACAGTCACACAGACTCAGCGCTTCAAGGCGGCCATCACAGGCGCGTGCGTCTCGAACCGCCACAGCTTCTACGGGACGAGCGACATCGGTTGGCACTTCGCCGAGCACCACACCGGCGGGTCTCCGTGGGACGAGCACGAGAAGCTCCTTGAGAGGTCGTCTGTCCAGTTTGCGGACAAAGTGACGACCCCTGTGTTAATCCTCCACGGCGAAGCGGACCTGAGGTGCCCGCTCGGCCAGTCCGAGGAGTTCTTCACGGCGCTCAAGAGGCAAGGCAAGGAAGCCGTGCTGGTGACTTACCCTGGCGAATACCACGGCTTCACAAAGCCGTCTCACTGGACAGACCGGTACGCGAGAGTGCTTTCGTGGTTTGAGCATTACCTGAAGTAGGCTCCGGAAGGTACGCGGCGGCACTCGCCGCCCACAGCCACGAAGGAGGATGCTGGCGTTTGCTGGCAATCAAAGGAGCTAAGGTCTGGACCATGGGCGCGGAAGGCTTCCTGGATGGGGCGACCGTCCTGATCGACCACCCTGTGGTCTCGATCCGTGACCTGCGACTCCAGGCGGGGATCGCATGCCGGCACGGGCTCAATGAGAAGACCGCGTTGCAGATGATCACGATCAACGCGGCCAGGATCATGGGCCTCGACAGCCGTCTTGGCAGCCTCGAGCCCGGCAAGGACGCCGACTTCGTTGTGTTCTCGGGTCACCCGCTTGAGAGCATGTCGCGCGTGGAAGCAGTGTATATCGACGGCGCGAACGTGCTTGGAGGGCGCTGAGAGATTGCGCTGAAGACTCATGCGCTTGTTGTGTTTTTTGCTTGGTTGAAGGCGTTCCACAGGAGGACCGTGCTCACCATAGCGGCCGGGATGGTTCTGTGATGGGCCATGCCGGCCGCTATGTTTGCCCGTCGACCGGTCTGGCGACCAATGTGGCGGACGGTGTAGCGAACGACGCATGGCCGCTGCTTCGAGGGTGGCCGCGCCAGGTCCCACCGCCTGGCTCCAGGTCCCACCGCCTGGCCCCAGGCCTCACGTCTTTGCTTCAGGGCTCATCGCCCTCGACCCGGCCTACTCCCCTGCCACGGCAGCTGGCCGCGGCAGAGTAGCCATCGTAACCGCGCCGGTGAATATCAGCGCAGACAACGCCAGCATGAAGTACACCGGGGACCTGGCGAAGAGCAGGCCGGCGACAACCCCCGATGGCGCGGCCAGCAGCGTTCTCACGAAAGCCGTCACGGACATCACCTGTGCCCGGGATTCATCCGCCAGTGAATTGTGCCAGGACGTCCCGTGATAAGGGTTCACGATGCCCGTCGCCGCGCCCACCAGAGCCACGCCTATACCAGCCTGCACGGCCCCAAACACGCCACCCGGCGCCAACGCGATGACCAGCAGCCCGGCTGCCACGATCAGGAGTCCCTTCGCGAGTTTGGACATGGCTCCCGAATACCCCAACCGCGGCAGCACGAGAACTGTGATGATGAACATGGCCAGTGACATGATGGTCGGGTAGATGGCGACCCTCGCGGGCACCAGCCCAACCTGCTTCGTGAGGAACAGCGGCAAGTAAACCCCCAACACTCCGTACCTGATCCGGTTCACGATCGACACATAGAACAGCCGCCGGAGCACGGGGTCGCGGATAACGACCGCTATCGCGCCCGGGATACTGCGGAAAGACCGGAAGATGGAAGTTCCTCTGGCTTCGGACATCCGGCGCAGGCCAACCGTGGTTTCCTGCAGGTACCGGTTTCTCAGCACGAACATCGTTGTCATGACCACAAATGCAAAGCTATACAGGCTTCGGGAAGCTACCACCACTCCATAGAGGCCGACCAGCACTCCCGCTACTGGCGCCACGAGCCCATTCATCAGGTCGATGACCTGAAGCCACGAGAACACAGTGAGCCGCTCCTCAGGCCGGATATCCTCGACAAGCAGGCAGCTGAATGAAACCTCGGCCGCCCCCACGGTCCCATTGGCTATGGCGGCCGCAAGGAAGAACCAGAAGTTGCGCGAGACCGCCCAGATGAGCATCGCGAGCGACCAGGCCGTGAAGTCGAAGATGAATAGCGCCCGCTTGCGGCCCAGCCGGTCGGCGAGAGGCCCCCCAAGCAGCGACCAGAAGGCATAGCTGACAAGCCCCACGGATGAGAGCAGCCCGATCTGCACCGCCGACAGGCCGAGTTTCTCCTGGTAGAGCGATGCATAAGCCGTGCTGAGACCAAACGTGATGGTCCACAGAGGCTCGGCCAGGATGATGGCGCGCTTGCTCCGCGGCAGCATGCTGATTGTCTCAAGCAACTTGCGTTTGAAGTATTCGGCGATGTGGGATAATCTCGCACTACCCGAGCGCGCGAATCTCGAGGTCCCTGGCCCGGTTGAGTTCGTGGTCATGCAGGTCTTATTCAATAACGTCGGGGGCTTCACCTTCGAATGCCTCGCGTCATGGCCCTCGCGGGCCTGTGAGCGCCCGCGCCCCCACTCTCTCCTATAACCAACATATAAACTTCCGCCACTTGTGCCTTATGTCTACACGGGCAGGCGGGCGTTTTCATACCTTGTACTGCTCGAATAACATGAAAGGAGGGATTGCATTTGTCAAGCCAAGTATTCCCGGGCCCGTGCCCACCGCGGTGTTGCCCAGAGCCGACGGAAATCGTGTGCATCGAGACGCTGAAGGTCTATGACTTCTGCTTCCAGAACGACACGATCGAGAACGCGTGCTTCACCATACCAGCAGCGTGCGCGCCGCCCGTCATCTCGGCCGTGACCGTTGTATGCTCGATCACGAACATCGTCTCGGCGATCGTGGCAAGGACACCGCTGCCGCCGCCCGCTCCCGTGGGCTTCGCGCGCATCACCATCAGGATCATCATCACCCTGGAGTTCCGTCTCCTGAGAGCCGACGGCTCCACTCTCTGCACGTTCACCGCTGACTTCCCGTTCCTCAAGACGGTGGCGCTGTGCGCACCGGTCGGAACCGACGTGGTCGTCGAGGTCAGGGCGTCCCGCTGCGGACCGTGCTTCATCCTTGGAGGGACTCAGGTCTGCTGCGAGATCGACCTTTGCCTGCTCATCCAGTCCAGGGCCGTAGTGAAGCTGCTTGTCCCGTCTTACGGGTTCTGCGTTCCGGCCGAGTGCGTGGAGCTGCCGAAGACGCCGCTCCCGTGCCCACCGGCACCGCTGTTCCCGCGGCAGTGCCCGATCCCTGTCGGCGTAGCTTAACAAAGCGCTCTCCGCATCGGAAGAGTTCTACAAGTGAAGAGCCGGTCGCGCGCCGGCTCTTCACTTATTGTTAGTATGCCGCGGCCTATAGCGCCTGCCTGGCTGCCATCTGCGCCGGGCCGGGCGAATACGCCTACACCGGGTCCAGAGGAAACATCGGTCGGGGGATGTGCCTGTACTCGAACCAGGAGAGATTCGGGCTCGCCGCTCCTGGGCAGTCGACTTCCACGATTTCCTTGGCGAAAGGCTCGTACCCCGCGCGGAAGTGCCCGCGCGACTTGACCACCAGGATCGTCTTCTTCTCGGGCGCGATGCCCACGTGCCGGAAGATTTCCGGGTCGTTAGGAGCCATCCGGTTCGAGATCGTGATTATCTCCACGCCACCGGCCTGGAGCAGAGTGGTCGGGCCGACCGACACCTTCAACCCGGTCCCCATAGGTCCGGTGTTGATGAACTCGCCGTTTGTCAGCTTCTTGACCGTGGCCGTGACATGGACCGGCTTACCGTGAGCGGGGACCGTCTGGCCGCCGAGATCCAGAGTGACCGTGCCCCCGACACCAGCCTTCTCCGCCTGCCTGACGGCCTCAGAGTCCCACATTATGGCGAACCCAACGTCCTGCGCCCCCATGTCGAGAAGCGCTTGCAGCAGGACGGTGGTGTCGCCTGAGCCACCGCCGCCGCAGTTATCCGCGACATCAGCGAGGATGATCGGCCCTGGCTTGCCCTTTGCCTGTGCTTCAGGGGACATCGCGTGCCTCACCGCGTCAGCCGTGGACGTAATCGGCTTCAAGAACTGGCGCCGCGTGTTCCACATCTCCTGCCCGATCGTCTTCACGATGTGTGCGGCAAGCGCTGGGTCATTGTCCGTCACCGCCACGACCGAGCTGCCGGCTTCAGGGATGTCCGCGAACGGGAAACCGCCGAAGACCGAGACGTTGATCACCCTTGGCTGCGCCTCAAACTCCCGGGCCATCGTGAATAGCCGCACCATCGGGCCCTCTGCAGTCCTCATGTTGATGGTGGGCGGCATCATCTTGAGCTTCTCGATCGCCATCACCGGGCGGATCTTCCCGTCGATGATCTCCAAAATTCGTCCGGTGGCCTCCACCGCCCGTTCATAGGGGTCCACGTGCGGGTTCGTGTCATAGCCGAAGAAGGCATCCGCGTTGGCGACCATCTTCTCGCTGATGTTGCCGTGGAGGTCCAGTGTGCTGACGACGGGGGTCTCCTTCCCAACCGCTTTGCGCACCTTCTCGAGTATGTCGCCCTCTGCGTCCGTGATCCCGTCAACAACCATCGCGCCATGCAGGATCAGCACGACGCCGTCCAACCTTCCGCCGGCCTTGGCCTCCTTGATCCCGTCCAGGAGCGTCCCGAGCAGGTGGGCATACGCGTCCCTGGTCACCAGCCCTGACGGCACGGCGCTGGCTGCTATCGTGGGTATGATCTCGACCTGCCGCCCTGCCGCCCTCGCCTGTTCGACGGCATCGATCACACCGCCTACACCGGTCTTCGTGCCCCTGAACACCTCGAACAGGCCCTCTTTGTAGGCCAGTCCTCGCCCCTGGAACTGGTCGAGCCCCGTCAGAATCGGGCTGAACACGTTGGTTTCATGGCTGATCTGTCCGACGACAAGATACGTGGGTCTGGTCACCGTCAAAACCCCCTTGTTCATTCTGTTCCGGGTCCGCGCGTCATCCCGGCGTTTCTACAAGCGGCATGTTTAGACCTCCCGGAAGCGGCGGCCCGCGCCACGCAGCGGTGGGCAGGCTCGGCGCCCGGCCGCCTGCGGTGCCCGGCCACATGTCTGTTGTCGGCCGCGCCCCCCCCTGGCCTCCCAACTGTTAAAGCATCTCCAAGCCGCGTTATAATAGTGTGGTAAACCCGACGCTCAGGAGAGAGACGATGAACACAGAGAAATCCATGGACAAGCTTGTGGCGCTATGCAAGACGAGGGGCATTGTTTACCCGGGTTCCGAGATCTACGGTGGCCTGGCCAACACCTGGGACTACGGCCCGATCGGCGTCGAACTGAAGAACAATATCAAACACGCATGGTGGAAGAAGTTCGTCCAGGAGTCGCCCTATAACGTGGGGCTGGACTCTGCGATCCTCATGAACCCAGAAACGTGGGTCGCCTCGGGCCACACGACGAGTTTCTCGGACCCTTTGATGGACTGCCGTTCATGTAAGTCCAGGTTCCGGGCCGACAAACTTGTCGAAGAACACCTCACGGGACAGGACCAGCCAGAGCAGGCCGACGCCGTCTCCCAGTGGGGCCCCGCCAAAGTCGAGAAGTACATACGCGACAATGCAGTGAAGTGCCCGCGGTGCGGCGCGCACGACTTCACTGAGGTCAGGCAGTTCAACCTCATGTTCAGGACATACCAGGGCGTCACAGAGGATTCGCAGTCGCTCGTCTACCTCCGACCGGAGACCGCCCAGGGGATATTCATCAACTTCAAGAGCGTGACGCGGACGGCGAGGAAGAAGATACCGTTCGGCATCGGCCAGATAGGCAAGTCATTCAGGAACGAGATCACTCCGGGCAACTTCATCTTCAGGACACGCGAGTTCGAGATGATGGAGCTCGAGTTCTTTTGCAAGCCCGGTGAGGATATGCAGTGGTTCTCATACTGGCGTGAGTTCTGCAAGGACTGGCTTTGCGGCCTCGGGATCAAGGAAGAGAGCATCCGGCTTCGTGACCACGCCAGCGAAGAGCTGTCTCACTACTCGACCGCGACCACGGATATCGAGTTCATGTTCCCATTCGGCTGGGGCGAACTGTGGGGGATCGCGGACCGGACAGATTTCGACCTCAAGCAGCACGTCGAGCATTCCGGGCAGGACCTGGCGTACCTGGACCCGATCACGAACGAGAAGTACCTGCCTTACTGCATCGAGCCGTCCGTCGGTGTCGAACGCCTGCTCCTGGCCTTCCTCTCGGACGCGTACGAAGAGCAGCCGCTCGGGCCTGACGACTCGCGGGTGGTGCTCCACTTTCACCCTGCACTGGCGCCGGTCAAGGTCGCCGTGTTGCCGCTTTCGAAGAAGCTGAACGAACGGGCCCTCGAGCTATACTCCGAGATTCGAAGGCATTTCGTGTGTGACTTCGATGACGCCGGCAGCATCGGCCGGCGATACAGGCGGCAGGATGAAGTCGGCACGCCCTATTGCGTGACCGTCGACTTCGACACGTTGGAGGACAATGCTGTCACCATCAGGGACCGGGACAGCATGGAGCAGGTGAGGCTACCCATCTCTGAAGTGATACCGCACCTGGCAGAGAAGCTGTTTTACTAGGGCTGGGGCCTTGGATGTATCTGCCCGGCGCGCGCTACCCGGCCTTGACCTGCAGTTCAACAGGCTGCCCGTTCTTGTCGATGAGCCGCACCTTTGCCGGCACACCCTTGGGCACCGCGAACGTCTCGTACGGGTACGTTAGAGCCTGCGTCACCATCTGCCCCGGCGCGGGCTCCATGAAGTTCACGTCAACTATCCATGTCTTCCCCGAGTCGAAGCCTGCGTTGTCGATCTTGACCGCATAGCCGCCGGTCCGCTGCTCCCCCATCGCGATGACATAGACGTCCCACGAGCCGAAGGTTTTCCTGACCACCTGTCTCGTCCGTGTCTGCGTTTCGATCCATTGCAGCGCTTCCTTGGGCACCTTGTCCCTGCCAATGAGTATCTCGGGCTTCGCGCCGGGCCCCGAACCACCCAGAATTCCACAGCCCGCCAGCACAACCGCCAGCGCGAAAGCCAGTGTACAACGCGCCGCATACCTGAGAAGATCGCGCACCGCCATCACCTCGAACAGTTTTGACGATGGGCAGCGAAGGTTGGTTCCGTGTGGAAACGCCACCGGCGGCTTGCCGGGAAGCGCCTGGGCATCCCGTGTGCGACACGCCACCGGAGGTCCCTACCGCGAAACCATCTTGATCAGCACTGCGGCGACGCCGGCCGCCACCAGCGGGCCGGCGGGGATCCCTCCGAGAAAAGCCGCGCCGATGATGGAGCCCAGTGCAAGCCCCACGACCACCTGAGGCGACGAGCGCAAGAGGTTCACTCCCTGCGCAGTCAGTACCGCGGCCGCCACCCCGGCGATGAGCGCGCAGGCTCCTTCCTTGCTCACGAACGTGTGAGTCAGGTCAGCGATGGACGTATGCCCTGAGGCGAGTGGAGTCAGCACGGCCACGGTCAGCATCAGGATCCCAAGTTCCAGTCCCCGCTCTTCCAGAAGCGAAAGCACGGGAGCGATGTCCAGCATAACCACGGCAAGAAGTATCGCGGCGGCCCGCACCAGCAGGCCGTTCCGGCTCGCGGCGCCGACAAACATGACAACCAGGAGTATGAATGCCTGCGCGGACATGCGCCTCTCCCCCGCCTACCTTGTGCCGAAGAGAATGAGGGCGACACCGAGGACGATCATCAGGAGCTTTGGGGTCTGGACTCGTCCCGCCATACCCGCGATGCCTGCGAAGCTCGCGCTCAGGAGTATTATGGGGCCGATCAACCCCAGGACCGCGTTGATGCGGACCGCGGACCTGAGGTTAGCCAGCCGGAGCATGATCAGAGCGGCCGATACCTCTATGGCGCCAGACAGCAGTCTTATGAAGGCCATGCTTGTGAGCGCTCGGATTTCCGAAATCAAGCGTTTCACCCTTCCTGGGCAGCTTGCTCCGGGCCTTGAAGTCCAGCGACCGTTTCCGGGACTCGCAGGAAGACTGTCCTCAAAGCAAGGCTATGAGCGGGCATGGGTATTTAAACCTCCCGGAATACGCCGCGTCTGCCACCGGGAGAATAGGAACGGTTGTCCCGGAGGTGTCTGATGAAGCCGAAAACGCAGCTGAGATTCGCCAGCCTCTGCAGCGTAGCTATGGTGATGGTCCTCGGAAACTCGATGCTGATTCCTGTCCTACCCCTCCTCAAGCGCAACCTCGGATACACGGCAGTGCAAGCCGGCCTCTTGATAACGGCCTTCTCCGCAGCTGCCGGGCTGACCATCCCGCTGGCAGGGTTCCTGTCCGACCGGTTCGGCCGCAAGAATGTGATCGTCCCTGCTCTCATACTCTATGGCGCGGCCGGAGTCGCGTCGGGTCTCGCGCTCCGGTTCTTCGGACGCTCGCTCTGGCCCGTCCTGGTAGCCAGAGCGATCCAGGGAGCCGGCGCAGGCGGCACATACCAGATCGCGATGGCGCTGACAGGCGACATATTCCAGACGAAGGAACGCCGGGCTGCACTGGGATACCTGGAGGCCTCGAACGGTGGCGGGAAAGTCATAGCGCCTCTGGCTGGGTCGGCACTGGGGATGCTCCACTGGTCGGCGCCTTTCTACCTGTATGGAATCGCTTCTTTGCCGGTTGCCTATCTGGTCTGGACGTCTGTCAGGGAGCCCCAAGGCAACAGGCAGCAGAAGTCCGCTGGCGAGTACAGGGACACGCTGGTCGAGATCATCCGCACGAAAGCCGGCTCTCTCGCCGCATGCTTCCTGGCCGGGATGCTGGTCCTCTTCCTCTACTTCGGCGTGCTCGCCAACCTGAGCGACATACTTGAGGCCGAGCGGGGCCTGAGCGGCATCCTGCTGGGGCTGGTCATCGCCATACCGGTATCGGCCATGGCGGCGACATCCTTTCTTAGTGGGCGGTGGCTTGCCAGGTGCGATGCAGTAACGGTCAGAAAAGCAGCTTCGATCGGGCTGAGTCTGGCCGCAGCCGGGCTCCTGGCAGCAACTTTCGTGAGGAGCCACCCTCTGCTGGTCGCGTCCATAGCCGCCATGGGGGTCGGCAACGGCATTGTGCTCCCCAGCTTGAACTCGCTCATAACGAGCTGCGCCAACATCGAGCAGCGCGGCCTGATTACCTCGCTGTACGGAACAGCAAGGCACATCGGAGCCGCGAGCGGCCCTCCGCTCTTCGTCATGCTCATACAGAAGGTGGGGCCGTTGGCCTATGGTCTTGCCGCGGCAGCTGCTATCTCAACCAGCCTGCTGGTGCTTCTGACCGTGCGGGAGAAACTGATGCTCGAGGACGAAAAGGGTACGAAACAAGAGAAAACAGGTGAAGCACAACGCCCTGCCCCTGTCACCTATGACCCCTGACCCGCTCTGTCTCTTATGCTGCTGGCCCAGCTATCCAAGCGAAACGCGTCACTGTTCGAAGTCAGTCCCGGCTGCCACGCTGGGCGTACGCTTGCCGCCACTCATCCTTGCCACAACCAACGCGTCTATCGCTCTGCTGATCTCGAGAACGCCCTCATCCTGAAGCCTGTACCCGGACTCAAAGAGCTGCCGGAGTCTTGCCCGAAGCTCTCCGATCCGCTGATCAATCAGCCTGGTTTCCGTTATGTGTCCCACCCGTCGCACTTCGCTGGACTCCAATCTACCATGGCCACGAAGTCGAAAGACTGCGAGGTTTGTCGACAGGCTGAACTATTCCCGCTCATTTCGGGCGATTATGGTCCGCAGTTCGATGGCACGACACCATGAACCGCATATGAACCGCGCATGAGAAGGTATGTCTTCCACAGGTGCGAAAGTTCTCATGCTTCTGTCATGGCCGCTTTTTGAAGGACGCGTAAGCAAAGCAAAGATAAGCGCGCATTACGGGCTATAAATGGCGGCCAGAGCCTTTCGTGACACGAAGCAATATCTGACATCCCCGGGCGGAATGGTTACAATGGTATGGGTTGGCTAAAGGGGGATAAATCATGCCAGAGTACAACAAGACACCAGAGGATTACGGTATCACCAGCAAGGTCCGGATCGCGCTCAAGGTGCATGCGGAGACTGAAAACCTTCTGAGCGGCATGAAGGTGGGCACCGAGAATGGCACAGTTCACCTGATGGGCAAAGTGCCCACGCAGAAGGACAAGGACGCCGCCGAGCGCATCGCCCGTTCCGTGCCAGACGTAACGAGCCTGAAGAACGAGCTGGAGGTCGGCTCATAGCCCGCCTCCTGCCGGGCTGCCTTTGGCCCGGCCCAGTCCGAGAAGATCGAAGAAGAATGCGCCTGACGTCCCAATGGATGCAGGCGCATTCGGTTTCCGTTTGGCCCAGGGGTTCCGTCTGGCTTAGCAGTGTCGGGTCCTACCGGAAGAAAGTCTTCGCCATGTCGTAGAGGTCCCTGGGCACGCGTTTCTGCTGCCCGGCGAGTGCGGATAAGTCCACCGGAACGATCTCATTCTTTTGGAGGGCCACCATCTTGCCGTAGACGCCCTGGCCGATCAGGTCGGCCGCAGCGACTCCCAACCGCGTTGCTAGAATCCGGTCGAACACCGTCGGCGAACCCCCGCGCTGGACGTGGCCTATGACCGTAGCCCGTGTCTCGAAGCCCGTGCGTCTCTGGATTTCGTCTGCCAGGAACGGCCCCACTCCCCGCTTCTGCAACTCTTCGTGGCCGAACTCGTCCTTCCCGGTCCCGTCGCCCGTAAGCCCGGGGATGTCAACGCTCTCCGAAGTGACCACCACAGCGTACCTCTTGCCACGCCCGTGCAGGCCTTTCAGGTGTTCGCAGACCTCGTCGAGGTCCAGCGGGACTTCCGGTATGGCGATCCAGTCCGCGCCGCCGGCAAGCCCCGACCAGAGCGCCACCCAGCCCGTATACCTGCCCATGACTTCCAGCACCATGACACGCCGGTGCGACCTGCCAGTATCCCTCAGCCGCTCGATGGCCTCCACGCTTATCGTGACGGCCGTGTCGAAGCCGAACGAGTAGTCGGTCAGCGGTATGTCGTTATCCATCGTTTTCGGAATGCCGACAGTCTTGATGCCTCTGGCGGTGAGGGCCGCCGCCACGCTCAGCGTATCGTCCCCGCCAATCGCCACGACGGCGTCCAGTCCCAGGTCAGCGATGTTGCGCAGCACCGCCTGCATGCTTTGCTCGTCCTTGAGCGGGTTCGTCCTTGACGTTCCGAGAATCGTGCCCCCGAGCGGCAGGATCTCTTCGACGTCCGCGTACTGCAGCGGCCTCGACAGGCGCTCTACGAGCCCGCGCCATCCTTCTTCGATGCCTATGGTGCCTATGCCGTACTGGCTCGCACGGCCGACCACCGCGCGGATCGCCGGGTTCAGTCCGGGGCAGTCCCCGCCTCCGGTCAACACCCCGAGAGTCCGCACCTTAGGCACAGGCGCCGGACGAATAACAGAAGCCGCGCTACGCGGCACGGCCTGCAAGTCATGTTCCAATCAAGTTCCTCCCTCGGCGGCGGGAGTCTAGCGCTACCAATCTTTCGTGCGTTGCCGCCGCAACTAGTATTCCACCGGCGGTCACAGCGAAGTTGGCCGGACAAACCAGCCGCCGCGTTCGATAGTAGAACGCCAAACGATGCGCGCGTTCGATGGTAGAACGCCCCTGGCGGTGGAACACGCCCGGCGGTGAAGCGCACCGGCCAGTTTGCGACGCGTGTGCCGGACATGACTACTTCTTCTGGTCGGCAGAATAGGAGCGCCCGGCAAAAATGGAGCGCACCTCGGCTGCAGACTTGGCCTTCAGCAGCTTTCCGATGCGCTCTTCCTCTTCCTCCCGCAGCGCGCGCAGGTGGTTGAGCACCGCCTCTAGCTTGTCGACGGGGAACTTGACCGCACCGTTCTCATCCATGTGGATGATCTCGCCGGGCGCGACGTCCATGCTACCCACGCTCACGGGCACGTTGACGGCGTGCACCGCCTGCGCGCCGTGGCCGGGAGTGATGCCGCTCAAGAGATACTGGAATTTCATCGGGCGAATCTCGTCAATGTCGCGCGAGGGGCCATTGGAGATGCAGCCGACGGCGATCATGGCCGAGGTCATGTTGCCGCCGGAGAGGCCTACCTTGCCCGCGATCTCGGGCAGGAATTTCTGCTGCAATACGAGGATGGTGGGTTTGGGCGAGGCATCCAGCGCGTCCACCACGTCCATAAAGCTGAGACCCTTGAAATTCGGGTCAGGGAGGCCATAGACACAGGTCACGGCATGGCCTACGCGTGGCCCCAGCTCGGGGTACATGCAGCGGATAGTCTGATCAGTGTACCAGTTCTGCGTCCACGGGTTGTAGAGGCTGAGGCAGTGCGGGTTGCCGGGATAGGTGGCGACGACGTTGGTGACGGAAGGAGTGTCGAACTTTTCCAGTTCTTCCAGCATTTCCTGTACGGTCATTCGGGCTGATCCTCCTTGTGGCGGGAATTGAGACACATAGCACATGGCCAAGTGAAGCAAGAGAACAGACCCGACAGGGTTCCCCAAAACATGTCAGGCCTGGGCCTCCTTACACTACACTATAGTTGACAGCGGCGTGTTCTTGAGCCAGAGGTTGGCGGCCTCCGGTACCTCCTGACGCGGGAAGAGCTGAATAGCCTGGGAAGGACATGAAACGCTCGAGCCACTCTTGCCAAGTCTCGCTCCGATGATCTCTTGATGCTCCGCCGAAAGGTCGCTGTGCAACAGGTCTGTGAGATAGTTCTTGATCTGGAGGTACCAGACCTTGCCCTCACCATGCTGGTGACAGAATTCGCACATCGTCAGGCTCCTTTCGGGGCTGGTGTGCCGCGGGAATACACTGCCAAAGCTTACCATTTCCAGTATGTCACCCGTCCCCCTTTCGTATCAATTGAGTGAATAGACAAGTGTGAACGCACAGCGATAAAGTCATGGCTAAGTGAACAGCGGAAATGTCACCCCATGGATTGGGGCCTGTCGAGGCTGGAGCGTACCTGGCAGTCAGTTCGTCACCGGAATGGACTACCTGGCAGTCTGTTCGTCACCGGAATGGACTGCTCAGCAGTCATGTTC
>JAUYEF010000026.1 GCA_030691635.1 Bacillota bacterium | reverse complement strand
GTGGGCCAGGCGGGCCATCTCCTCCCGGATGCCCTTGGCCGACCCGCCATCGCTCACCTTGGCCAGCCGGTCCAACTCGGCGGGTGGCAGCCCCAGGGCCTTGCCCACCTCCCGCACATACTGGCGCACGGTGGATTCCCCGCCGGCGAACCCGTACTCCGCCACCAGGCGGTGGTATATCCGCCGTGCCGTGTGTCGCTGCTTGGGTGGCCGCTGCTGGTCCTCCACAAGCCACTGGTCGATGACCGCCGTGTACGGCCCAAGAACCGGCCGCGGCTTGGGCTGCCGCCGACGGTAGACGGGTGGACCAGGATCCTCCAGAGCGCGACGCACCGTGTGCCGCGAATGGCGCCGCTCCCGGGCAATCCGCCGCATGCTCAGCCCCTGCAAGAAGTGGGCCCGCCGGATAAGTTCTTTCTCGTCCACGTCGATCACGCCGCCCCTCCGGTGCTGCTAGACCTGTGCCGTCGTTGCAGCATACCGGATGGGTTCCCTGGGTGGCTCTGTTTTTCATCATCACTGCCACCCCAACTGGCGCTCTTTTAGGCTAGCGTTCACATTAGAATGTCCGCTCTCGTATACTGAACGCAATGGATCAACTTTCGCGTCCAGCCTCCGCTGAGGGCACGCAGGCCGCACCGGCCCCGGTCATTCCTCCGCCCGAACTTCTTCCACTTGGCGACAGGAACGTTTCTTGGGATCGCTTTGAGGCGTTCTGCAGGGACCTCGTCTCACGACTACCCGGCGTAAAGACCTGTTACCACTATGGAAAGGCGGGAAATCCCCAGAAGGGCATTGACCTCGTGGCCGAGTTTGAGGATGGGCGTGCCGGTACCTACCAATGCCGGCAACGTCAACGGGTTACAGCCGAAGATGTAGCGAAGGTGATCGAGGAGACGAAGTATGAAGCCGATTTCCACGTGCTGGTGGTCAGCTGTGAGGTGGGGGGCGACGTCCGCGAGGCGGTCAAAGATGTGCCTGATTGGTCGGTCTGGGACGTCCGCGATATATCGCAACGGGTGAGACTGCTGCCTCGCGAAAGTGCAGCACGTTTAGTCGAGGGCCACTTCGGGCCAGACTGGCGCAAAGTCTTCGTGGGAGTCAACGTACAGAATTCTTTTCTCGAACCTGATCCATGGTCGTCTACCTATATGTTAGGTTCTTCGCTCCAGCTGGAGCTCGGCATTGCGGGTACGAAGAGTGAGCCTTGCGGACACGACCCCTCCTGGCTCCCTCTCGAAGGCACCGCGATACTCGGAGACTCAGGTAAAAGCAACCCACCAAATCCCTCTAACCGCACGGTCGCCCATTGGGAGATCCCTCGACCAGATTGCCCCCTAGACCTGTTTATGCGTGGTTATCTTATCGTTGGCTGTCAACGTCGTTTCGGAGGGCTGCACTCTCCGACAATCAAGGACCGCGTCGAGATACTGCTGAATGGCAGCCTCTTGGATGGTTTTGAACTACAGTTCTCTCCTCCGGGCCACAACGACTTCTTCCATGAAGCTCCTTATCCCGACGTGCCGCTGATTGCACCGTTCAAGGACTGTAGCACGGTGTACGCGTGGAATATCCCACGGAACTACCTGACCGACACAGTGATTCAGCGGTTGACCATCCGCTTGGATCGAGACGTCAAGTGGGACATCGACTATATCGGATTTCTGTTCGAAGGTGCGCCGAGACCACATCAAGTCTTCATAAGTCACAATTGGGGCGATAAGGAGGTTGCCCGACAACTGGGCGCCCAACTCGACAGCCTTGGCATTGGTGTCTGGATCGACGAGGCGGAAATCAACCTCGGGGACTCCCTTTTGGAAAGGATTAGCCAAGCCATCGACTCGGTCGACTACGTGCTGGTGCTCCTATCGAAAAACTCCATTCAGTCATCCTGGGTTCAGAAGGAAGTGCAGATAGCCATGACTCAAGAGATCAGTGGTAAGCGTGTCAAAGTATTCGCAGTTGTACTTGACGACGTTACGCTTCCATCCTACCTCGTCGATAAGGCTTACGCCGACCTGAGAGACATGAGCAACCTGCCGAAGGTCCTGAGCCAGATCGTTCGGCGCGTGCGGGGATGAGTCCCGAGGTGGTGATTGCTCCGCCCTATTAACGATGGACTGATTCGTTCGCACCTGCACCGGAGCGGGTGGCCTTATGCGATGCGCGCATTGCGACCCCTGTTCGCCGGGACCTCGCGCGTTGTATTCGACGACTTTCTCGAAAAGACGTTCTTCAAAAAGCGCCCATCACTTCAAGCGCACTCGGAACCCTGGGTGGGGGTGATGCATCATCCGCCGGATGTACCAAGTTGGTACGAGACTGAGCATCCGCAAGCCCTGGATGGTGTTGAAGAGTGGCGAAGCAGCCTCGCAAACCTTCGGCTCTGCGTGACGCTCTCCGAGAACGTGGCATCTTGGGTCCGCAGCCAGTGGGGAGTTCCGTGCATCACCGTTCATCACCCGACCGCGGTGCCACGGTTGGCTTGGTCGCCGGACCGCTTCGCTCGCAACGAGACGAAGCTGCTTGTCCAGGTAGGCTGGTACCTGAGAAATACGCACGCGATCCACCAAGTCGCGGCACCGGCATTCTTAAGGAAGGCATGGCTCCGACAAGTCACGCCGGTGATAGCGCGGAACCACGAGATGTGCCGGACGGCGCTCCCCCGTCGGCCCAACATGGGCTCAGTGAGGGAGATCCCAGCTCTTCCGAACACTGGGTACGACCGCCTGCTAGCGGAAAACGTCGTATTCATTGAACTCATAACGGCTGCAGCCAATAACACCGTAATCGAGTGCATAGCGCGCAATACGCCGATCGTCTTGAATCGCCACCCTGGCCCTGAGTTCTATTTGGGTGCGGCATACCCACTCTTCTACGACGGCTTTGACGCGCTTGCGGGGTTTATCACGCCTGATCGCATAGTTGCAGCACATGAATACTTGAGGCACATGAACAAGGGCTGGCTCAGGGGTACCCGGTTTCGTGACTCATTGCGTGAGAGCTGCGTACGCTACGTCCCCGAATCTCAGGGCGCCGCTGGCGCTTCGCTTCGACCGCGAAGCGGGGGATGAACACGCAGGCGATACGCATCGTGCGACCTCCATACGACAAGAGTATAAGAACATTCGTGCTACTATGCCAAGCGCGGGGTGGCTCATGTTGCGCGACCCGTTTGCGGGCGTCTTCAGGCAACAAAAAAAGCGGAAGGTCCCCCGCTTTCTTTGTGCCCCCAGGTCGCCTGGGAGCGTCGGCCGCCTATGGCCGCGCGCTCGAGGAGGGCCGGACTCGTGGGCCTGTGGAGCCGCTGCCGTCCGCCCGCAGGTACGATAGCCGGCGCCTGCAAGCGAGCCAGCTGCGCCGCATCCGGTCGGCGACCGCCCTCGGCGGCAGGTGCGCGACGGCGAGCAGGCGCTCGTCCTCTTCCTCGGTCCAGGGCGCACCCCGGCGGTCGCGGCGTCTACTTCGGTGCCTGGCTGGTATCATCTGTGCCTCCTCGTCACTACTACGCTTTCACGAAGCGTTACTCACGCCGCCTGGGCGCGTCTGATGCCTGCCGCCGGCCGCTGAAGGTACGGCGCAATCAGGTCCATGAACCAGAGGCTGTCCACCTTTCGCAGGTCGATGTCGTAGGGATGCTCCGCGAGGAGCTCCAACACTGCGTCGTCGGTGACGAGCCAGCTATCGCCGCCCTGCTGGATGGTGCGCTCGGTGTGACGGTGGGAGGCGCGGAGCTTGCGGGAGCGGATACGAGCCAGCACCCAGTGGGGGTCAACGCCCAGCGCTTCGGCAAGCGACGAGGCCGTGTAGCCCTCGTCGTACTTGCGCAGGCCCAGCCGCTTGGCCTTCAGCTTGACCGCCGTCGGCGACCGTGCCAGCCGGCGGGCCAGCGTCTTCGCCGAGACGTGGTGGAAGTTCGCCTCCAGGTAGGCCCCCTCCTGCGCCGACCAGGGCCTGTCCTTGGGCCGGCTGAGCCCCAGAGCGGCGGCCCGGCGATTGACCGCCCACCGGGGCACCTTGAGCCGGTCGGCGATCTCCTGCGAGCGGCCTCTCACCGTGGGGTCGTACATACGCCTCAAGGTGCCATCAGTGATGTCGTTCCAGAACCACTTCTTCTTCGGCATCGCGGCATTCCCCCTATCCGGCTTCCCCTGCCTGCCGGCAGGCAGGTCTGAGCAGGGCGAGCAGCACCTCCGGCGCCCGCTCGCGGCGGCGCTGGTATTCCTGGTAGCTCTCGCGACGCGTGTCCCAGAGGCCGCCGGTGAGGCGATCCGCAAGCTCGCTGGGGCTCGACCAGCGCCGGTACAGGACGACCGGCACCCTCTCCCGGCCTACGGCGTCGCCGACCAGGTAGACCTGGGGCAGCGAGGCGATGCAGGTGGCGTCCGGGGGGAGCTCCGGCGCTTCCTTGTACAGGCCCTGGTGGACCGCTTCCCAGACGGCGCGGGCCAGGGCGGCCGGCGGCTCCGTCCACAGCGAGAGGTGGCAGTCACGGCCGCCCCAGTGGCCGTGGCCGCCGTTGAGGGCGATCCCGGCTCCGACGGCGAGGAGTCCCAGGTGGCGCGCCTCGTCCTCGGCCTGGGCCACGACCTCGCCGGCCAGGGCGGTGTCGCCCAGGTAGACGAGAGCCCGCGCGGGGTTGGAGCAACGCGGGCAGGGGTAGTAGCAGACCAGTTGGCCGTCGATGGGCGCCCCGCCGGGGCGGCTGATGCGGGCCCGGCGGGCGTCGGGATCGAAGGTGAACATGGAAAGCCTCCTTTGCTTCGGTTGGCAGCGTGCAGAGACAAGGTTCAGGTGATGCCTTGGCGAGCCCGTCAGGCTGGGGGCTGACGTGAGGAATCGGGCTAAGCTTGGCCGAGTTGATCCGGGCTGTGATTGACGAGCGTCTAAACAGGACCAGGTACCATTCCATGCTGGCACGGCCCCAAGTCGGAGCGGCCCTCCCCGTGCCTCGGAGTCGGTGCAACCCTCATAGTGCTCGGTTCGTGGGCCTTGGTTTTGTCCCCACATGCTATAATCAAGCCCTTGGCGCTCCCTGCGCCTCACGGGGGCTCGCATGGGGTGACCCCGTCCGGAAGGAGGTGGTGCTCTATGGCGGCTTTGGGTGGTGAACCACGTGCACTGCTCCCCGAGCAGTTGGATGCCGACGTTGAACGCGTGAAGAAGGAGATACTGAGCGCACACATTCCAGATGATTCCACGTTGAGGAGCGTATACGCACTGCAGCTCGCTTCCGACTCAGGGGAATGCTGGCGAGCTGGTGACACCGCTGCAGCCCTTGGACGTTTGTCGGCAGCTGTTGAAATCGACCCTGGCTGCCATATCGCCCACTACGAAATGGCATGGCACTATGTATCACTGGGCGAGGAGATGCACAAGCCGTTCATGGGCAGCGTGGTGGTCGGGATGGCCGATACTTATGCCCAAGCACTGGCCCCACGCATGACGTACTACCGAAGGGCAATTGAGAACCTCAAGAAAGCCCTGGAGATTCACCCTGGGCGCGCCGCTGCTTGGTGCTTGCTGGGCAAGGTGGAATACCTGACTGGCGATGTTGACGCTGCACGTGCAGCGTTCCAAGAAGCGGTTAGGCTCGATGGCAGCGGGCCAGACGGAAGGCTCGCACGCTCAAACCTGCAGTTGATGGAGTCCAGGGCGTCACAGGCGGGGCCTTGACCAAGTTCGTACGCGGCCGTAGGGGAGGGTCGGTGCGCGGTGGGTAGGCAGTCGTCTGGGGGATACCTTGAACATGGCGGGCCTTATTGTAGGGGTCGGGGGTCACGGGTCAGGGGGTCTTCCGGGCGGCACTCTGCGACGGCGCGCCGCGCCTTTGCCCGTCCGGATCTTCTCCAGCGCCTCGCCAGCAGCCCGGCGCACGCTCTCGCGCTCGTCCTTGAGGGCAGCCAGGAGCGGCCCAACAGCGGGCTTACCAATCGCAGCGAGGGCCGCCTGCGCAGCCTCCCGGACCGGCCACCAAAGGGAATATTCCTCACCAGCCACTCCGGCGAAGGAGTCGTCTTCGAGGACGGCCACCAGCGACTCGACGGCTCTGGGGTCGCCGATCTCTCCCAGGGCCATCGCCGCGTCGTGCCGGACCATGAAGTGCTGATCTTTGAGAGCGGCCATCAGTGGCTGGACCGCCCTGGAGTCGCCGATCTCCCCCAGCGCCCGAGCAGCATGCCTGCGCACGGGCTCCCGCGCGTCCGTCAGAGCAGCGACTAGCGGGCCGACGGCTCTGGGGTCCCCGACCTTCCCAAGCGCTGCCGCAGCGGCACCGGCCACAAACTCTTCCTCATCCCTTAACGCCTCGATGAGCGACTCAGTCGCTCGCGGATCCGCGATGCGTCCCAGCCCGACGGCCGCATAGGACCGAACTTGGCGGTCGTCGTCCTCTAACGCCTCGATGAGCGACTCAGTCGCTCGCGGATCCGCGATGCGTCCCAGTCCCTGGGCCGCATAGGAGCGAACTTGGCGGTCGTTGTCCTTGAGAGAAGCTACAAGCGACGGGAGAGCGCCCACGTCGCCGATGACCGCCAGCGCACCGGCGGCCTGCAGGCGCACGCGGCTATCCTTCAATGCCGCCACGAGCCCTCGGATGTCGCCCTTCCGCGTCAGCTTCTGCACGTTGGGTGGCCCAAAGAGCGGCATGCCACACCTCCTACGTACTCCTCGCTCATCGCCTCCTGGATGTGGTCGATAGCTAGCAGGCGCCCAGGGCGCGTGTAGGCGCGCATCGCGGCACTCCTTCCGGGTCCTCTCTCCAGACCAGCACCCGCGTCATGCCAGATAGTCTTGTGGGGCCGTTCGACTAAGAACGGCGCCACAGAGTCCTCCATAGCCTACGAATGAACCCAACATTGACGTACTTTCCCAAAATTCGTTCGTCTTTGCCAATCGCCTCAATGAGGTTATCAAGTTCTTCGGATGCCGCTTCGAGGACGCTTAGGTCGGCCCGTAGGCGGGCCCCAAGGTGTTCCGAGGCGCTAGCGCGGTAGTGGATTGGCGCTCGCGCAAACGGTTCGACACTCTCCATGCTGTTCCTAACTGCTGTGATTCGATTCTCCCACTCAAGACCATGGTCGTGCCCGTGAAGCTGAACTGCTCTCTCTGCGTGCTCCTTTGTCATCCTCTTAGGGGGATGCGCGTCGAGATATCTGAAGTAGTCGCGGAAGGTCGCAAGGCTTGATGTGGCATTTCTGAGCTTTACCTGAAGTTGCCACATAAGTGACAGCAGACGCCTGTTGTCACTCTGGTAGGGTTCGAGGATACCAGTTACATAGTTGCAGGCAAAGTCGAATTGTGCGTCAGTTAGGTAACCGTATGTAGTGCTCCTTCTTGTTGTCGTGCTGCCGCTTGTCGCGACGTTGATTGTCTTTCGCCCTCTGCGAACAGCGTCCCGGAAGCCAAGGACAATGGGAACAAGATCCGTATACAATTCGCTGTCTTTGTGTGGCGACCACAGGGAAGCTAAGAGCACGTGTGAGAGTTCGTGAGCCATTATCGCCACGAAGGTGTCTGGATGTGCGTAGCAGCTTTCGCTGACACGGACTCGTATCGGGAAGCCCTGAAGACCAGACGTACCAAACATCGGGAGAGATTGTGGCACGGACACCTGGGCAGTGATGCCCCCAATACCGTGGCCACTCCAGTCTGTCTGTGCCAATGCTGCAGTTCGGAATCCGTTGCTAGTGCCTGGCCTAAAGTCTTTGGGGACATACGACAGGCTAATGCGAACGGGCAAGCCGAGTCTCGTTGCGATCTCCTGCACACAGCCTTCTGTGTCCCTGTTGCGAAGAAG
>JAUYEF010000020.1 GCA_030691635.1 Bacillota bacterium | reverse complement strand
GAGGCGAAGGCCTGCGTCACGTCGTTGGCCACAAACATGTCGGCGTTCTTGGCCCGGAGTTTGGACGCCGCGTTTTCAACTAGGTTCTCAGTCTCACCCGCAAAACCCACGAGCACCTGCTTCGTCTTGACCCGTCCGAGGTCTGCCAGGATGTCGGGGTTCTTGACGAGCCGTATCTCCATCTGATCGCCCGACTTCTTGATCTTCTGGCCGGCGACTGCTTCGGGCCGGTAGTCCACCGGCGCCGCAGCCATCATGACAATGTCGGCTTCCGGGAAACGCTCGAGCACACGCTCGTGCATCTGGACGGTGGTCTCCACGAAGACGCGTTCGACGCCAGGCGGGCACTCGAGAGCGACAGGCCCGCTCACCAGGACCACGTAGGCGCCCATCCTACGCGCTTCCGCAGCTATCGCGTAGCCCATCTTGCCCGACGACCCGTTGGAGAGATACCAGACGGGGTCGGCCGGCTCCCTGGTGGGCCCTGCCGTGACAAGCACTTTCATCCCGGCGAGATGGCGCTCCGGGCAGAGGATCTTGATCGCTTCTTCAACTACCCTCACGGGCTCAGGGAAGCGGCCCTTGCCGAATTTGCCGGAGGCCAGCCTCCCGTAATCCGGTTCCATGAAACGATAGCCGAGCGATGTGAGGTAGCCTATGTTCTTCTGCGTCACCGGGTTCTCGTACATGTTGTTGTTCATCGCGGGGATGAAGAAGACGGGGGCAGTGCAGGCCATTATCACGGTGGAGAGAAAGTCGTCGGCGATCCCCGAAGCCACCTTGCCGATGATGTTCGCTGTGGCGGGGCACACCATCAGCAGATCGGCGCGCTCGGCCAGAGCGATGTGCTCCACATTCCACTGCTTGGGCTCCTCGAACATTTCCGTAACCACAGGGTTCTCGGAAAGCGTCCTGAACGTTATGGGCGCGACCAGATTGGTCGCGTTCTTGGTCATTACGCAGAACACCTGCGCTCCGGCCTTCTTGAGCCTCGATACCACATCCACGGCCTTGTAAGCCGCTATACAGCCTGTGACGCCGAAAACGATGACCTTCCCCTCCAACACTCCCGTCACCTTCCTCCGCCCAGAACAAGTTCGGGGGCGTGAGCAGCGCCCCCGACTGGACCAAATACGACTAACCTTGCCTACCGGGCAGGCGTCCTGGGACGCTCCCAGTAGACAGCCCCCGCCGCTATCTCCTCGAGAGCGATCGATACCGGTTTGTCCGAGTACGCGTCTATTCTGGGCTGGTCCTTCCCCGCCATCAGATCCCTTGCCCGCTTGGCGGCTACCACGACTAGTGTGTACTTTGTGTCCACTCGTTGCATCAATTGTTCAAGAGGCGGGTAGAGCATCATGTCCGGATTTCCCCTCCAAACACTCTTGCGCAGGATTTGAATGCCGTACTCTGTGCCGTTCTGCGATTACTATGGCCTCAAGGACTTGTGTACTCCTGTCTATGTCATAGTTTACCACAACGTAATCAAAATGCCGTGTCTCGTCCATCTCCCGCAAAGCACAGTCCAGCCTGCATTCCAGATCCTCAGCCGATTCTGTTCCTCGCTTCAGAATCCTTGCCTTAAGCTCATCAACCGACGGAGGAGCTATGAACACCAGGATCGCGTGAGGCATCCGCCTCTGGATGGCCAGCGCGCCCTGCACATCCTTTTCCAGCAGCACGTCCTGGCCGCTCTCCATGAGATGCTCAACCGGCGCCCGCGGGGTGCCGTACAGGTTCCCGTAAACCTGAGCGCTTTCCAGGAATTCCCCCTGCGCTTCACTCTTACGGAAATCAGCGACATCCACGAACGTGTAATTCACACCGGGTATTTCCCCTGCCCTGGGCCGGCGCGTCGTCACCGACACGCAGAACGCGAGACCGGGATCGCCTCTCATCAGAGCTTCACGAGTCGTTCCTTTCCCCGCTCCTGACGGGCCGGATATGACAAACAGCAGTCCCCTTTTGCCCATTATCCGAACGACCCCACTCCCGTCACTCCTCAGGCTCCTCTTCGGTCTCCTCCGCCTCCTTGCTCGTCAGGCGATTGGCCACCGTCTCGGGCTGGACTGCGGACAGGATGACGTGATCGGAATCGGTTATGATCACGGCCCGAGTCCGCCGTCCGTATGTAGCGTCTATCAGCATGCCCCTGTCTCTCGCCTCAGTGATGATCCGCTTTATGGGCGCCGACTCGGGGCTGACTATGGCGACGATGCGGTTGGCCGAGACTATGTTGCCGAACCCGATGTTGATGAGCTTGATGTCCATCGTATCCTCCTACTTTCTGTTGCCCAGCCTGGCCAGAAGGGCCTCTTTCTGCCGTTTTCCCAGCCCCTGGACTCGTCGCGCCTCGTCAATCCCTATCTCTTCCATGATCCGCTGGGCCTTGACTTTGCCGACCCTGGGAAGCGACCTGAGAAGGTACGCGACCCTCATCCTTGCCGTGACTTCGTCTGTGGCCTCCAGGATCCTGGAGAAGTCAATCTCACCTTTCTTCAGCTGGGCGCGCAGGACGCTGCGTTCTCTCCGCATCTTCTGCGCTTTGGCAAGGGCCTCCCTTTTTTCTCCCTGACTCAGCTTTGGCAGTGCCATCTGTTGGCCTCCCTCACTCTAGGTTTTGGATTTGCTCCCTAATCTTTTCTAGTTCGCTCTTGATCAGGACCACGGACTCCGAGATGCTCAGATCAGTCGACTTCGATGCGATGGTATTGATCTCGCGATTCATCTCCTGCAGGATGAAATCCAGTTTCCTTCCGACCGCCCCCTCACTCTCCAAAGTTCGTCCAGCCTGGGAGATATGGCTCCGCAACCTGACAGTTTCTTCGGTTATGTTTGAGCGTTCAGCAAGCAGGGCTATCTCGAGTGAGAGCCTGGGTTCGTCCATTGCGGAAGAAGGTATCATATCTGCAAGCCGACGGGCGAGCTTCCGCCTGTACTCCTCGACGACAAGAGACGACCTGGCCTCGATCTTGTCCAGTTCCGTCTCAAGGCCGGATATCCTGGCCTCCACGTCGGCCGCAAGCCTGCGGCCTTCCTCAAGACGCATGGCCGAGAGAGACTGCATGCACTCAACGAGGGCCTGGCTCACAACGGGCCATGCCTCGTCGACCGTGAGCACCTTGTCCTCGATGGACAGCACATCCGGAAGCGAGGCGATATCCGAAAGGGGTATGGGGGCATCGATGCCGAGGACTGCGCTGAGCTGGTTGAATGCGTTCATGTATGCCGACGCGAGCAGCGTGTCGACTTTCACCGTCTTGAGGCTCCGGCCGACCGGCTCCACCAAGATCATGACGTCCACTCTGCCACGGGCGACGTATTCGCCCACTGTGCGCCTTACCCGGTCTTCGAGCGAAAGGAGAGACCGCGGCAGCCTCGGCACAACATCGGCATACCTGTGATTTGTCGATCTGGTTTCGGCGACCACGTGAAGTCCGTCCACCAGGGACTCACCGCGTCCATAGCCGGTCATGCTGGAGGCCAATTATCCTGTCCTCCCTCTCTACTTCTCCCGAGTACCGTTCTTCTTGGTGCAGGAGGAAACTCCTTCGAACTGCCCTCATAATATGGCGAAAAAACGGCTTCTACCTGTCAAACGATGTCATTCGGCACGACACGGCCACATTCCGGGCGCGTGGTGGCGCCGCTGGCCACAGATTCATAACCTAGGGTGAAAACCCAAGCGTCCCCCGCCCACGTTATCTATACGGTAATATCTACCACTAATCCTTCTGGCAATACGCACAAGTGGCAGCAAGGAAGGCTTTTCTGAGGTGAAGGCGCGCCGGCCGGCGCTTTCAATAGGGGCGAGGCTGCTCCCTGGTCTCGCCTCGCGCTCTATCGCGCATCCTGGAGGCAAGGATGCTTCCTATGCGAGAGGCGGCCTCTTCCAGGCGCTCCTCATCCGCGGTGAGCGCAAACCTGACATACCCCTCACCTCTCGCGCCGTAGGCTGAACCAGGAGCGACGATGACATGCGCCTCTTTCAGCAGCAGCGCGGAGAAGCTCGTGGAGTCATCACCCACCGGGACCGGGCACCAGACGTAGAAAGTTCCCTGGGGCACGAACGGATCCAGGCCGGCCCGCTGAAGGCCCCTGATCAGTACGTCGCGGCGCTTTGAATACATGACGTTCATCGCGGTTATGAACGCGCTGGGTTCCGCTCTGAGCGCTTCGACAGCGGCCATCTGGACCGCGGTGAACTGCCCGGAGTCGGTGTTGGTCTTGATGATCCTCAAGGCGGATATTGCGCGCACCGAGCCAAGCATCGCGCCGACGCGCCACCCGGTCATGTTGAATGGCTTCGACCAAGAGTACGTCTCCACGGCGACCTCGCTCGCTCCGTCGACCTGGAGTATCGACGGGGCCACAAAGCCGTCATACGACATCTCGACGTACGCGGCGTCATGGCATATGAGCACCCCGTGCTCGTGGGCGAATTCCACCGCTTTCCGGAAGAAATCGAGAGAGCATACCGCCGATGTGGGGTTGTTCGGGTAGTTCAGGAACATGAGCTTGGCGCGGGAAAGCACGTCTCTTGGGATGGCGTCGAAATCCGGGAGGAAATCGCTCTCCTGCAAGAGAGGCATATGGTAGGGAGAGCCTCCGGCAAGCAGCGTCTGGACAGCATAGACGGGATAGGCCGGGTCGGGGACGAGCACGCAGTCACCGGGGTCGACAAACGCCCAAACCAGGTGGGAAAGCCCCTCCTTCGAGCCTATGAGGCCTATCGCCTCTCTTTCCGGATCCAGCTTCACGCCGAACCTCGACATGTAATACCGGCAAATGGCTTGTCTGAGTTCGACGGACCCTTCGTACGCGGGATACCTGTGGTTTGCCGGCACAGGAGCCTGCCTGCAGAGCTCACGGACGACCGGTTCTGGTGTCGGGCTATCGGGGTCGCCCACTCCCAGATCTATGAGATCCACCCCGTTGCGCCGGAGGCTGGCCTTGATTTTGTCCATCTCTGCGAAGAAATACGGGGGCACCCTCTCGAGCCGCCGCGCTTCTCTCATCCTGGTCCGACTTCCTTCCATCGCGTGAATACGCCCTGAGCGATCTCGACCGCAGGCCCTGTCATGAGCACCTGGCCGTCAGGTGTCCATTCTATGGACAGGCTCCCTCCTGTGACGTCCACCTTTGCGGAGCGGTCCGTTCTCCCTGTGAACGCCGCCGCCACCAGGCTCGCCGATGCCCCGGTCCCACACGCCAGCGTGACACCCGAGCCGCGTTCATAGACGATCATCCTGATGCGCGTGCGCGACAACACCTGGACGAATTCGATATTCGCCTTCCGGGGGAACGCGGCTGCCGATTCCAGCGCCCGTCCCTCGGATGGGAGGTCCACCCGGCTGAGATCCTCAACGAAGATAACCCCATTAGGATTGCCCATTCTGACACCGGTAACGAGATATCTGCGGCCGCCCGCCGTCACGGGGACGTCGACTGCGAATTCCCGGCCATCCGCGACGACGATGGGCACATCCTGTGGCCTCAGGCTCGGCGCGCCCATGTTCACGGTCACAGACTCGACCGCCCCGTCCACCATCTCCAACCTCGGCCTGATGAGGCCTGCCCGCGTCTCCACCGTCATTTCCGTCTTGGCCACAAGCCCGTGTTCGTACGCCAGCCGGGCGAAACACCGCATGCCGTTGCCGCACATATCGCCCTCACTGCCGTCGGAGTTGAATATGCGCATCTTGAAGTCCGCTGTCTGGGATGGCATGACGAGTATCAGGCCGTCCGAGCCCACTCCGTAGTGCCGATCGCTTATCTCCCTGGAAAGGCGAGGCCAGTCATGGTGCTCACCCTCCTCAAGGCAGTTGACGAAGATATAGTCGTTGCCCGCCCCTTCCATCTTGGTGAAACGGATGCCGCGCGTCTCTCTCACCCGGCCCAATCCCCCTGAGGCTGCCGCCACATTTAGTATTCGACACACTGATTATGTCACAATCCCGGTCGCCAATCACGGCAGGGTGGGCATCGTCCGCCCTGCCGGTCTCGACCAGGCATGCAGGGGGCTTTGCATACCATTCTATGTTATACTTCGCCTGTGAGTCGCGACTGGATGGTGTGGACTATTGGACGCTCTTCTCTTGCGGGCGCTGGCCAGCGAGGTCAATAGAGAAACGGTGGGATCCAGAGTGGCCAGGGTGGACCAGCCTGGCCGCTATGACGTCCTGCTCAGCGTCAGGAAGCCGGGCGGCGCCTGCAGGGTGCTGCTCTCGGCGGACACCCAGTTTGCCAGGATGTACATGACGTCTGCGTCTCTCGACCTGCCCCGGCAGGCCCCGGCATTCTGCATGCTTCTCAGGAAGAGGCTCGAGGGCGGCAAGATCGAAGGGGTTGAGCAGGCCGGGCTTGACCGCATCTGCATGGTGAAGATCCTGTCGCGAGATGACCTCGGCAATCCGGCCAGGTGGACGCTTGTGCTTGAGGCGACCGGAAGGAGCGCGAACATCCTGCTGCTCGACCCCGAGTCCAGGCTGGTCGCCACGGTCAGGCGCGCGGCCCGGTCCGTCTCCGGGGGCGAGGTCTCGCCAGGCGCACTCTACTTGCCTCCCGCCTCTTCCTCCAAGACGCACCCCCGGGACGTGACGTCTGAGACGTTCTTGAGCGCCTCGGGCCTGCCCTGCGAAGAGGTGGTTCTGAGCGTCGTGGCCGGCTTCGGCCGGACGCTGGCGCGTGAGGCCTGCCACAGGGCCGTCGCCGTTGAGAGGCTCGCTCCGGCAGTGCGCGAAATCTGGAAGGAGTCAGAGAGCGCGACATCCGGACTGGTGTTCCTGGACGCCGGCGGAAACCCTGTCGACGCACACGTGGTGCATCTTTCTACGCTTACCGCCGCCGTGTTCGAGTCGCCGTCGGCCGCTCTCGACCACTTCTACCAGAGGGCCACCAGAGAGGCGGCATTCCGCACCGCCCGCCAGTCTCTTGCGCAGAAGATAAAGGCGCTGTCCGTCAGGACGGGCCGACGGCTGGCGTCCCGTCTCGAGGAACTCGATGAAGCCCGGACGGGAGAGCGTCACCGCAAGGCAGGTGACCTGATCCTGACTTACCTGCCACAGGTGGCGAAGAGCATCGGTTTGCATGAAGGGAGCATCAGGTTGCCGGACCCGGAGACGGGAGAGGACGTAGCGCTGGAAGTCGACCTGTCGCTTAACGCGCCTGGTAACGCCCAGGTCCAGTATAGGAAGTATGCAAAGCTCAAGGTCAGGTCCCGCCTGCTGGCGCCCCTCATGGAGAAGGACAGGGATGATCTCGCCTACCTTGAGTCTGTGGCGGATGCTCTGGACCGCGCGCAGGACCTGGATGCGCTCCTCGAAATCGATAGAGAACTCCGGGACCAAGCCTTCCTCACACGGGAAAAGGGCAGGGCCGGCGCCCCCGCGCCGGCGCCCAAGGCCCACTACGCACGCTTTGTGACCAGCGTAGGCGAGGAGATGCTGGCGGGCAGGAACAACAGGCAGAACGAGCAGGTCACGTTCAGGGCGGCGTCAAGGCAGGACCTGTGGTTTCACACAAAGTCGGCGCCAGGAGCGCATGTCATTCTCAGGGTCCAGGGGAGCGCGCGTCCCAGCGATCAATCGCTCATCGAGGCCGCCACCATTGCGGCCACTCTCTCAAAGGCGCGGTCGGCGACAAAAGTCGAGGTGGACTTCACGGCAGCGCAGAACGTAAGAAAACGGCCGGGCTCAAGGCCCGGCATGGTGCTCTACGATAAGTACCAGACGATCGTTGTCCGGCCTGACTCGGTCCTCCTTGCGAAACTCTCGCGCGAGTAGGTTTTCCGCTCAGACCTGGGCGGACTTCGGAAGCGTCACCGGCACGCCGTCTCTGCACATCGGGCACTCGGCCGGCGAGTACGACCGGATGTCCATCGTGATGAGCGGTTTGAACGGCACGCCGAAGGCCACCTTGCCGCCGCTCCGGTCGACCAGGGCGCCGACGCCGGTGATCCTGCCGCCCGCTTGCGCTACCGCCTCAGCCACTTCGTTGACCGACCCGCCCGTGCTCACCGCGTCCTCAACCAGCAGCACCGACTCCCCTGGCCGGACCGCGAAGCCCCGCCGGAACGCCATCTTGCCGTTTTCCTTTTCGGCGAATATCGTCCTGGCTCCCAGCGACCGAGCGACCTCATACGCCAGCACTATGCCCCCCATCGCGGGGCCCGCGACAAGATCGACCTGTGAGCCATCAAACAGCCGCGCCAGCTCTCCACAAATCCTGGCGGCGTGTTTGGGGTATTGCATCACCTGCGAGCACTGCAGGAATGTATCGCTATGCCGGCCGCTCGTCAGCCGGAAGTGCCCCCGCAGGATGACACCGGTATCCTCGAAAATCTTGATGATCTCGTCCTGAGTCACGAGCTCTCCCCCTATTCGATCTCCTCGCAAACTCGCAGGAACGCCTCGACCGGGTCCTTAGCCTGGGTGATCGGGCGACCGATCACTATGTAGTCGGCGCCGTTCCCAAACGCCTGTCGCGGAGTCGTGTGCCGTTTCTGGTCGCCCGCCAGCGACCACTCTGGCCGGATGCCGGGCACGACGACCAGGAACTCCTCGCCGCACGCCTGCTTGATCGCCTGAGTCTCCAGCGGAGAGGCGACCACCCCATCCAACCCCGACTCGTGGCAGAGCTGGGCAAGCCGCACGACGTTTGGCTCGACGGCGCCCGGCACACCGAGCTCGCCGTTGAGCGCCGCCAGGTCGATGCTCGTGAGCACGGTCACCCCGATCAGGAGCGGCCGCCCCATGCCGGCCTCTTCGGCGATCTCGACCTCTCGCTTCGCCATGCGGAGCGCGCCCGAGCCCGCGAGCGCGTGCATGTTCAGCATGCTCGCGCCCTTCTTGAGGCACGACCGGCAGGCGCCGGCGACCGTGTTCGGTATGTCGTTGAACTTGAGGTCCAGGAATACCCTGGCGCCGGTGGATCTGGCCAGGT
>JAUYEF010000017.1 GCA_030691635.1 Bacillota bacterium | reverse complement strand
AGCGCTGCTGCCAACCAGGAGGTCCGTCTCATGCGCCTTTCTGACAACGTGCCCCCGCTATCTCTGGCACCCGGTCGGGAGATCGGGAAGCGATATGTTGTGAAGGAGTCTCCCGGTTTTGGCAACAGCGGCGTGGTGTTCAGGGCCAGAGATAAGGTCACTGGAGCTGAAAGACTTGTGTTTCCTGGTAACGCCATTCATCGACGGACCAAATATCGAGTCTTTCATCAGCGAGTTCACTCCGTCTAGAGACCAGTTGTTCGACCTGTTTCGTCGCCTACTTGATGCCCTTACCTATCTGCATGAAACAAAGGAGTACCTTCACGCCGATATCAAACCCTCAAATGTCCTGGTTCGTGCCCGTACGGCAGAGCCTGTCATAATCGACCTGTGTCTCTACCAGAATCTGAGCTTTCGAGGTGTAGATGAGCAGGGCGAGGTTGACCGAGACCAGTTCACCCGCCTTCTAGTTTAGAAGCGAGGGCGGGACTCGAAAGAGCCTTCGCGAACTAGCCTTCCCTACCCTCGATCTGTTTCAGTTTGGGAAGCTCCTTGAAAGCCTGAGCTCGGCTTTGTCCAAGTGCTTGCCTGTGGAGGACATGGAGTACCTCCGCCTGGTGCAGCTTGAGCTTACCTCCTGGGCCCGTGTCCGCCGCCTTAACACCCGTTGGCTAAAGGAGCAAATCGATAAGCTGAGTGGATCTTACGCTCATTTCATGGGGGTTAAGGAGCTCACCCCACCGAGTGGTGCTATCCAGACCAAGCAACTGCCTGGCGGAGTCATCTCTGTCTCGCCGATGTTCGCCCGGCTGGCCGGCACGCGCTCTTTTCGGCGCCTGCGCTCCATCAACCAGCTTCTATTCCTGGACGTGCTCTATCCCGGCTCCGGGTACCGGCGTGAACTGCACTCCTATCGTGCTTACACCTACTGCGTAGACCTTCTCGGTCGTCTGACCCGCGTCCCCAGGTTCCGTTTCCTGTTCGATCACCGGCTCGCCCGGCAGGCACTGGCCCTCGCTCTGCTGCATGACATCAACCACTTCCCCTTGCTGCATGTTTTTCAGGAGGTCGACCCGGACTATCTCACGCAACTCGATCTCTTGGATCTCTTCTGTGATGGCGAGGCTACCCAGGACTCGCCTTCCATTTACGAGATCCTCAGCGATATCGGGCTGTCCCGCGAGCAGTTTCGTGACGTTCTGCTTCTCAAACACGCCGACCTGGTGAACAACGACTATGCGCCTGGTCTGCAGATAGCCAAGTCCTTGATCGACAGCGGGGCGGACATCGACAAGCTGGCCTACCTGACCGATGACAGCCTGCACACGGGTGTTGCGTATGGCCGGGGAATCGATGTCACCCGGCTGATGGCGTCGGCGACCGTGGCTGAGGTTCCGGCGGCATGCCCTGGAAAGAGCGGATGGCACCTGGCCTTTAGCGAGGGCGGGATGTCCGCGGTCGAGAGCCTGGTCCTGGCCAGATACTGGATGTTCAGGACAGTCTACTGGCATTGGGTCAGCCGGGCGGTGACGGCCATGCTCCTGCACGTAATCCGCAAGCTCTATGTGGAAGGCAAGGCGGATCTGGAGGACTTCGTCCGCGAAACGATGTGGCAGCCGGAGGAGTTCGTGCTCCGCTACCTTGACGACAAGTTCGTCTCCCGTTTCCCGGGCCAGCACTCCATAACCAAAGACATCCTGCGCTCTCCCGATACCATATACCAGAGGCTACTCAACCTACAGGGCGTCTCGTCGAATCATGTCGAGGTTTCACTCTATCAGGGCCTCACAAACCTTGATGGCGCGAAGCTTGAGGCCTGCCGGCTGGCCCTCACCGACAGACTGCAAGAGTACCTGCAGCCAGCTCGTATAGAGGTATCCGAGCACGATGTGCTGATAGATATCCCGCGCCGCCGACTGGATACCGGCGGGCCCATCCACCTCGTTCTTGACACCGGGGAAGTGCGCATGGTGGAGGAGATACCCGGACCTCTCCAGAGAATCGCCGCCGACCTTGATCGCCTGGCCAAGAGAGTAAGGGTCTTTGTCAAGCCGGAACTGGTGCGGGCTCTCGGCCCCGACTCGCTGGCAGCGAGACGGCCTGTGCTCTTGGGGCTGCTATCTGAGTCCATTCCCGGGACCAGGATCACGCAGGTCCGGTAGGCTGTGCGGCGTTTGCACGGCGGCCAGCTCACACGCAATAACGGGCCCCGTTCACGTGCTCGACTGGCGCCAACATCTGAGCGTCTGTCTCTTTGCTCATCTCGCCGCCATCTCATGCCTGCCGTTCGTTATGCACAGCGAGCAGGCAGTCGGCGGCTTCCACGGGGTCGCGGGTCAGCAGGTCAGCAAAGCCATACATCGTGTCGTACTCACCCGGCGGAAACTCGCCAAGAATGACCAGTTTCTTGCCCTTCCCGACAGCGTATCCGGCCTCCAGGTGCGCCGACCTGCCAGCGGGCAGGATCAGCAACACGCCCTCTGCCCAATCCAACCCCCTCTTGTCCTCAGCGAAGGCCCGCTGTACCCGTTCATCGCGCAGGAACTCCATGGCATCGGCGTTCTCTAACCCGCACCCGCGAGCGTCGAAAACGTAGCGGTCAAACACATACCGCTCCCCACCACGGCTGTCGGTGAAATCGTCAACTTCCATGCCGCGCAACCGCAGGTAGTCGGCCATCTTGCGGATTGTCTCAGCGTTGCGCCATGATGACACGATATAGACTCTCATCTTACTCTCACCTCATGTCGCCATGATGCGTCACGTTGCGCTACAGCGTCCAAAGATGGCCTTAACGGACCAGCTCACCGGTCGACCTTCTCTGCAAGGACCATCCTCCGCCACCCGGCTGGCGTGGGAATTGTTTCCATCGAAATCTGTTCCGGCTTGATTCGCGGCTAGAGCCGTTGGACCTCCCCGCAAGAACGCGGCCAGGCCACGCCAGGCCGGGCCAGGCGTTAGAGACGGTGGATCATGCTGACGGGGTGCTCAGTTTGACGGCCGTACCGTAAGCGAGGAGCTCAGCAGCAGTGCCGATGATGGAGGCGGTAACGTAACGGGCGTTGATGATGGCGTCCGCTCCGAGCTCCTCGGCCTCGGCTATCATGCGGGCTGT
>JAUYEF010000425.1 GCA_030691635.1 Bacillota bacterium | reverse complement strand
CTGGCCAGACGGACGCTCATCTGGATCAGGACGCTGCACGAGGAAATGGACCTCGGTTCCGTCGCCGCCGCGGCCCGGGCTCGATGGAGTGTGGAATCGTGGCGGGAGCACCAGGAAGAGATACGACGTCACTGGGAGCGGATTCGGGAAGACCTGGCCGGGCTTTGCCTTGACCTCGATCAGACGAAGCTCTACCACGACAGCCTGGCCCTTGAGGGGCAGGCAGCGCGCAAGATGGTAGAGGATCTGGCTGCTGAAGGCAGCGCCAACTACACGCTGGTGCTGGAGATGATGCGAAAGGGCGCCGTCCTCGTGAGAACGGAGGACCCCGCGCTCCTGATGGAGGAGTACAACTTGATCCGGTCGGGGGGTGCCGACCCCAAACGGTCCCTGAAACTGCTCACGCTGAGGGACGAGTACGTGGCCGGACGAATTGCGGCGACCCTCAACCCGTGCGAGACCGGTGTCCTATTTCTGGGAGCGGCCCACAATGTCAGGCCGTATCTTCCGCCCGACGTCCACGTCGTTGAGGTACCGGCTGCGCGACCGTAGTGCCGCAGGCGGTGCAAAAACGGTAATCATAATAAAATCGCCAAGTACGGCCGCATTTTGAGCAACGATGGACGAGATGGGTACCGCACTTGGGACACCAATCGAGTTCACCCCAAGCGCCGAACCCGCAACCCGGGCACTTGAACGACGCCATTTATGTATCCCCCTCGCGCGCATCACCGCGCTTGCGTAGCCTGCCTCTAGAGAAGCCAAGCATCTCGCCTTCAGAACTTATCTGCACTTCGTAGGTAGCCAGGACATCCATCGAATCCGGTATCGACTTCTTCTCAACAAGCTCGAGGGTTACTTTCCAGCTGTCGTTCTCCCGGATGACACCTACAACCTTCGCCGGTTTCTCGGTTAGCTGGCTAACCTTCCGTGCCGCGGTCTTGGCAATCGCCTCCGCGCTCACACCCATCGTCTTACCATCCCCCTCACCGCGGTAGCGCCTCGTCTCAGTTCAGTACTTGATGACCACGCGGCCGGCCGTGGGCTGTTGCTTCTCAGGTTCACCATCAGAGCCGCCCTGGTACCGGCGCTTCTCCAACTGGCTGCGCAACTCGCTGATGGCCTTGTTGCGCTCCTTTGCGTATTTCAGCTTGTACCGGATCTTAAGGAGTTTGGTTTGCATACAATGCAACGCCCGTTCCTGCGCAACGGCGCGCTTCCTTTCCCTGTCGAAACAGGCCGCCATCTCCGCCGGATTCAGGACCACGGATACTGAGTCCTCAATCCCCAGGAGGTCGTGCATGCTACGAGCTCTGCGCTCCCGAAACGCGTCCCGCGTTGTCGTGATGTCCCTCATAGTCCGGAACCTGCTGCCTTCCATTACCCCCACCCTCTCCCAGCTGCAGAGCCGGTTGTGGTGACGTGACGTCCGCGAACGCCTGACGGCCTCGCCCCGAACCAGTCACCAGGCCCACTGCCCGTTCCGAGTAGTTCCTTTCAGCAGGGACGCCGCGAAGTACTCCCGGTTTGCCGGTGGCCCTGTAAGCTTCATCCCAGTCAGCCATGATGCCGTGCTCAAGGAGGGTTTCCATTCCCGCGATGACGGCGTTGAGCCTGACTCCGATCAGCGGCACGCCGGCGAGAGACACTATCAGGTCCAACCGCAAGACCACCCCTCGATCGAGGACCCGATCGAGCAGGTCCGCCAGGCTGCCCCGGTTCGAAGACAGTGGTCTCATTTCAGCCCACGAAACTGTACGGCGGCCACGGACCGGTCAGCCGGGCGTCGTATCCTGGAATACCCCGGATCGCGCTGTAGACCGATTCCAGTGCCTCGACCCGGTCAGGGTGCACGAGACAAGACCAGTTGCCGATCATCTGCAGCTCGCCTTCCGCGCGCTTGTTGGCTTCAACCCGAAGGTCGACCGAGCATCCCCGCAGGTGTGCCGTGAATTCACGGTGCCGTTTCTCAGCCAGGCTCTCGAGCCTGCTCTGGATGACGCGCTCCAGTTTCTCCCTCAGAAGGTAGGCCGTCCCGGGCGGTTTGCCCTGGATCCCCTCTCTGATGCTCGCGATCTCGGTGTCTTGGCTCAACAGCTCCTCGGCCAGCCGCCGCGGATTCCAAAAGGCCTGGACCCCGTATTCCTTCCGGCCCCTGACCCTCTCGATCCGTCTTAACATCGGCACGGTCTCCTCTCGGAGCCACTCGAGGACCACGCCCCCGCCGTTCTCACTTCTCCGGTCGCAAAGGATGGTGTTAAAAGCCAGTGGAACCACGGCCGGAAACTTGTCAACGCAGTCCATCAAAACAGCATTGTGGGCCTCGACCCACGACTTGACCAGGTCGGGATCATCGCTGGCATAAGGCAGAGCCTTGCATGGGTGGGTCACCGCCGCCAGTTCCGCCGTTGTCCGCAAAAGCTCAACAGGCTTGTCCTCGATGCCCGGCCCGAGAGCCGGAACGGGGGCATCAGGTGGCAGTTCGACGATCCCGTATACGTACCATCCCGGCAACTCCGGGTCCGGGGGCTGCGGGTCCGGTGACTGCGGGTCCGGTGACTGCTCGCCACGCTTGGGGACCCCGGGGTCGTGATTGGCTGCCTCTTTCCCGGTCTCCGGCGCAGCTGGACCTTCGAGCGACGCGATACGCCGCTCGAGCGCAGCCAGCCGCGTGGCTAGGGCGTCGATGCCATCCGTCAACACGCCCAGCTCCGGCCCGGCGACGGTCTTCTTGGCCTGTCGTCCTGCCTCCTCAAATGCCCGGCACAAGAGAAGCAAGGCCGTCGTTTCCTCTTCCGGCGGACTCTGGCCGATCTCCCGGTACATCTGCTCAAGAGCCTCGCGGGTCACTTCTCTGTCCCGGACCAGCAGGCCCAGGGCGCATAAGGTGCTTAACATCGGACCAGTCACCGCCGCCGCTGATCCGGATCTAGCATCAGGGTGATGAGATCGTCAACGACGCTGTCAAGACCTTCCCGTACCGAACGTACCGCCTCGCCTGCTCCCTGTTGTTCCTGGATTTCCTCGATCGCCCGGTCCAACTCGAGCAACGCCTGCCCGAGCCGCTCCACCTGTTCACCGGTGAGGGAACCGCTTTCCATGCGCCGGTAAGCCTGGTGTTTCAGGGCGTCGCGGACTATCTCGACCAGGGCAAGCACGAGGGCCAGGACCCCGTGCTTGAGGTTGTCCTCGCTAATCTTGACGGTCGTGGTGGCCATCCTCCTTCGGTAGCCTCAGCACGGCACTCGGGCCCGAGACGAGCGCCGCCAGGTCGCCGCTGAAAGATGCCTCCTGCCGGAGCAGAACGGAAATCGTCACAGCGTGTTCGGTTTCGGTGGCCGTGACGGATGCCGGCGGGTCTCCCTCAAGCCACCAGTGATAGTTCACGGATTGGCCCGTAGCCGGGTCGATTGCCAGCCGCCTCAGGACCATGAGATCCTTACCGGCCGCCCGGCGCCCGAGTGGGTTGATGACCTTCTGTATACGGTGCAGCGTTTCCATCTGGCTGGTCAGGCCGGCAACCTCGGTCAGTTCCCCGAGGGAGGCGTGCCGCCGGGGGGCCAGGTAGTCGACGATGGCTCTGCTTTTCGGGTCAAGCACCAGGAGTGCTGCCAAGGGAAACTCTTCCTCCTAGAACCTCTTGGGCGCAAGCTGAGGCAGCGGCAGGGACTCCTCGACGGCCTTCATCCGGGCGCTCTTCCAGCCGCACCAGGGGCAGCCGAGTTCCAGAAGATCCGCGGCCAGAAGACGCTTCTCGCACTGCGGGCACTCCTCCACCCCAGCGGTGATGCTCTTCCAGGCCTCGGTGTTGTAGTTTGTGCCACCGGGGAACTCAAGACCATATCGGGCGGCGGTTTCCAGAGAGGCCAGCGCGGCCCTGATCTTGATCCCGAGCAGTTCAACACCGACCAACGAAACCACGATATCGGCGTTGATCACCAGGCCCTTGTCCAGGACCCGATCGATCAGGTCAACCAGGCTCGCGCTACTGGTGGCCCTTGGGACCTGTACTGCCAAGTCCGTCACCAACCCTCCTGGCGTATCTCAGCGAGTCTCTCGGTTAGAGTCTTCTCCGCCCGGAGGTAGTCCTCCTCGGCGATCTCCCCAAGTTCGTAAAGGACCCGAACTTCCATCAAGTGGCGCTCCAGGGTCTTGGGATCGTAAAGCTCCTTGTCGACTAACTCACGCAGCTGTTCGAGGACAAAGATCATACTCCTCACCGGCCCGGTCAGGGGGAAAAGGAGCAGCCCGAGCAACCCGCCGCTACCTCCCATCGGGCTTCATCTCCTCGGGGGTGATCCTCAGGTGAGCGAAGTTGTAGGGCGGCAACGGAACCACCAAATGAAAGCGCATCTTGCCGTCATAGCGGCGGTCGAGTTCGTGAACCACCGTCTCGAATGCCCCCAGGCCGTCCCGGGGGATAAGGTAAGCTGCGTTGAGCAACATGCGGATGCCGATCGGCTCGCTATAGCGGGCGTCCAGGACGCACTGCGCCAACGTCTCCTTGATCGCCTCGACGTGCGTCGCCTTCCAGGCTTCGATCAGTTCCGCCACCGCCCTGCCGATTCGCAGGCTTAGAACCTGGTCTTTTTGCTCGATCGCCCTTTTCTTGAGTTCCTCAAGTTTACCCCAGCGGGCCTCAATCTCGGCGATTACGGCGGGTTTCTCCCAGAAAACCTTTACCCCGGCCTCAATCTTGCCCTCAAGGCTTTCGAGCAGCCCCAATAGTTCCTTGCGGCGCTGGCGCAGGAGGGTGCGAAGCGGCTCTTCCCCGTCAGCCACCGTGCCGAAGCTGGCCGGCACGAGGGGGCCGTCCTGCAGGAAATACTCCAGCACCCGCTGCTGGATCCGGGTGTCGCGGAGCAGGTCGAACTGGTCCGCGGTCTCGTGGCTGCTTACGACCGCCGCAATGTCGCCCTCGCTGATCAGCGAAACCTCGGCCTGCGGGTTGCCGACGCCTAACACCTTCACGGGTGACGATGCCCGCGCGGCCCTGAGGATGCAATAGAGGTACTTCCTCGCTCCTTGAGTGCTCAAGTCTTCGCCTCTGCGAGTGACTCTCTAAAGTGCCGCCACGCGATCCGCAGCTCTCCGACCGGCGTTCCCGCAGTCAGGCTCTCGCGGATCGCGGACACGGCCGCGGCCCGAACTGCCGCCTCAATCTCGGCGCCGCTCCAGCCATCACTCAGCTCGGCCAGGGTGGCGATGTCCACGTCTGCCGCGAGGGGCTTGCCATGCAGGTGGACGGCGAAGATCGCCCGCCTCGTGGCGGCATCGGGCACCGTGACCTCCACCCGAAGGTCAAACCGGCCAGGGCGTAGCAGGGCCGGGTCCATCAGATCCAGCCGGTTGGTGGCGGCCAGAACAACAACGTCCCGCAGTGATTCAATGCCGTCCAGCTCGGTTAGGAACTGGCTTACGACCCGGTCGGCAACGCCGGAGTCCGTGCCCCCCCTCCGCGAGGGAACCAGGCTCTCGATTTCGTCGAAAAACAGGATACAGGGACTTGCCTGCCGTGCCTTGCGAAATACCTCCCGGATGGCCTTCTCGGATTCACCGACGTACTTGGAGAGCAACTCCGGGCCCTTGACCGAGATGAAGTTGAGGCCGCTTTCCGTGGCCACAGCTTTGGCGAGCATGGTCTTGCCGGTGCCGGGCAGCCCGTAGAGCAGGATCCCCTTGGGTGCCCGGCAGCCCAGGGCCTCAAAATGCGCCCGGTAGTGGAGAGGCCACTCCACCGACTCCTGTAGCGTTTTCTTGACCGCGCTCAGGCCCCCGATGTCCTCCCACGAGACGGCCGGTATCTCGGCGAAAACCTCGCGCAGGGCCGAGGGCTCGAGAGGCTGGAGGGCTTCGAGGAAGTCCTCCATGGTGACCTCGAGCGTCAGCAAGTCCTCGTAGGGTATGGAACCCGAGGAAAGATCAATCTTGGGTACGAATCGCCGCAGGGCGGTCATCGCCGATTCCCGGCAAAGCGCCTGCAGGTCGGCGCCGACAAAGCCGTGTGTGGCTTCGGCAAGGCGGCGCAGGTCGACGTCGGCCGCCAGCGGCATGCCGCGGGTGTGAATCTCCAGTATTTCAAGCCGGCCACGGCTGTCGGGGATGCCGATGAAGATCTCCCTGTCAAAACGGCCGGGGCGCCGCAGGGCGGGATCAAGGACATCGGGAATGTTGGTCGCTCCGATGACCACAACCTGGCCTCTGGCCTTGAGCCCGTCCATGAGCGCAAGGAGTTGCGCCACAACCCGTTTCTCGACCTCTCCCGTCACCTCGGCCCGTTTCGGGGCCACGGCATCGATCTCGTCGATAAAGAGCACCGAAGGCGCATGCTTCTGAGCCTGGTCAAAGATTTGCCGCAGGTGGGCCTCGCTTTCTCCGTAGAACTTGTGGATGATCTCGGGTCCGTTGATGCTAAAGAACCTGGCGGACGTCTCATTGGCTATGGCCCGGGCGATCAGCGTCTTGCCGCAACCGGGCGGGCCGTGGAGCAGAACGCCGCGGGGCGGCTCTATGCCCAGCCGACGGAAGACCTCAGGGTAACGAAGCGGGGACTCGATCATCTCCCGCAGCCGTTGGACCTCCTTGCCCAGCCCGCCCACGTCTTCGTACGAGAACGAGCCCGGCCGGTGGGAAACCTCTTCAGCCTTTGTGCGGATCTCAACCTTGGTCTCAAGACCCAGCAGCACCGGGCCGGCGGGGGTGGTTTGGAGGATCACAAGGTCCTGAAAGCCGGAAGCGAACAGGCGCGCGCGAACCAGGTCGCCCACCATGACTGGGAGGCCCTCGAGGAATTTGGCCACGTAGCCGCTGTCATCGCCCCGCAGCAGCACTTGCCCGACCGGGGCGACGATGATCGCCTGTGCTGAGCGCGCGGTGGTAAGCTCGACCTGAACACGGTCGTCGATTCCGGCTTGGGCGTTCTGGCGGATCAGGCCATCGGCCTGAACGACGCTCTTGCCGCGGTATTCGGGATGGGCGGGCATCACCCTTGCGACGGTCGCCCGTTTGCCACGAATCTCGACCACGTCGCCGACACTGGCACCAATAGCCGCCATGTCGGCCGGGTCAAACCTGGCGATGCCCCGGCCTGCGTCTTTGGGCATGCCCTCGGCAACCCGCAGAATCATCGCTTCTTGAGTCGTGCCT
>JAUYEF010000361.1 GCA_030691635.1 Bacillota bacterium | reverse complement strand
ATCTTGTTGTACGCGCCTCTGATCTTGAACGAGCCAGCCTCCTGCAGGTTCTCAGGCTTGAAATGCACCTCGCATCCGAGTCTTTTTCCCAAAGCCCGGGAGGAGATCAGGGGTGTGACCTTTGCCACACCGGCGAGTCTCTGTGCGGCGACGCGAACGTCGGCGATTTTGGGTAGATGTTCGTTCATGCTCACTTCTCCCTTCCCTTGAGTAGTTATCCCAGCCATGGGAGATACCCTCCCGAATAAGCATCACAGGGCTAGTCACCCCGTAGCGCCCGTGCTCGCCCCAGACGCCTTTTCCCTTTCCAGAAGGAAGTAAATGGTCCCGCAGGGAATCCCTGCATTGTCGGCATTTGGCTTCCGGTCGTCTCTTTCCCCACTCTACCTAGCGTGAAGGAGGTTCCGGGATGGGCGTTCTGGTTCGAGGCGGTACTGTGGTAACTTCCAGCGGTGAGTTCCGGGCAGACGTACTCGTGGACGGTGAAAAGATCAAAGCAATTGGGGACGGGCTGGATGCCGGCGGGTGCTCTGAGGTGATCGATGCTACAGGCATGTATGTCCTGCCGGGCGGCGTGGATAATCACACGCACTTCGCCCTGCCTTTTGGTGGTACATACACATGCGGTTTCGACACGACTCCGGCGGCGGCCGTCGGGGGCACGACCACCATCGTGGACTTTGCGCCACAGCCCCGGGGCATGGGCATCCGGGATGCCATCCTGAAACACGTTGAGGAGAGCGCTGAAGGCAAGTCGGCGGTCGACTTCTCCATCCACGGTATGGTGATGGACGTGAACGACCGGCTCTTTGAGGAGATTCCGAAGCTCGTGGACATCGGCATCCCGACGGTGAAGCTCTTCATGGCGTACAAAGGCACGCCGTACATGGTGGATGACGCCACGCTGCTCCGCGCGCTCCAGGTGGCGAAGCCAGCAGGCGTGACGGTGATGGTGCACGCCGAAAACGGAGACCTCATAGACCTGCTGCAGAAGCAGTGCGTGGCGGCCCGCCAGGTCGAGCCCAAGTACCACGCGGTCTCGAGGCCGCCGATCGTGGAGAGCGAGGCGACGTACCGGGCTCTAGCGATTGCGGCACTGGCGGGCGCGCCCATCTTGCTGGTGCACGTGAGCGCGAAAGAGGCGATGTGGGCCATCCGCGACGCGGCCAACCGCGGCGAGCCGGCGTACGGCGAGACCTGCCCGCACTATATGACGCTTGGCATTGAGAACCTGTCCAGGCCAGATTTTGAGGGCGCGAAGTATGTTTGCTCACCGGCTTTGAGAACCAAGGACCACCAGGATGCCATGAGGGCGGCCGTGAAGAACGGCTGGCCACAGGTCGTGGGCTCAGACCACTGCGGCTTCAACTGGGCGGAGCAGAAACACCTTGGGCGGGACGACTTCACCAAGATCCCGAACGGCGCTCCGAGCGTTGAGAACAGGCTGGCGGTCCTGTGGACGTACGGCGTGGCGGCCGGGCGCATCAGCCGCCAGCGTTTCGTGGACGTGATATCCACCGCCCCAGCCAAGTTCAACGGCCTCTTCCCGGCTAAGGGCCACATCGGCGTCGGCTCGGATGCGGACCTTGTGCTCTATGACCCGTCGGGCGAGAGCGTGATGACCGTGAAGAACAGCCTGCAAGGCGTGGACTACTGCGCCTACGAGGGCATGAAGCAGTCCGGGCATATCCATGCGGTGCTGCTACGAGGCAAAACCATCGTGAAGGACGGCAAGTTTGTCGGCTGCCCGCAAGGTGGCAGGTTCGTGAAAGGCCAGCCCTACGGGGCGGCGTACACGGGCCTGTAGGACCGGGGGGCTAGGCCCATGACCGCAAGGATAAGGATGACTACAACGAAGCCCGAATCCCCCGCACCCGTCTGGATCGAACCCTCCTTTGACTGTTAGACGCTCTCCAGGAGCTTGAGGCCAACTTCAAGAATGCGGTTGCGTCAGGTCTTGAGATGGTGGCCGGAACGGATAGTCGGATGCCGTTCGACTTTTTCGGGGACAACATCTGGAATAACGCGGAGGTGCGAGGGTTGAGAGTCTTCATCTCAGTCGACATGGAGGGCGCCACCGGCATCACGAGCCCGACCATGCTTTATCCCGAGGGCCATGACTTCAATCGTGGCCGGAAGTTCCTGACCGGCGACGTCAATGCCGCGATCCAGGGGGCGTTCGAAGGCGGCGCTACAGAAGTGGTCGTAAACGAGGCCCACGGCAACATGACGAACCTCCTGCTGGAAGAGCTGGACCCCAGGGCACACCTGATCAGCGGCTGCACCAAACCGCTTCTCCAGATGGGTGGGATCGACTCATCTTTCGATGCGGCCTTCCTTGTGGCGTACCATTCGATGGAAGGCAGCGACGGGCTCTTGAACCACTCGTTCATGAGCAAGTCGGTGTTCCGGCTATTGCTGAACGGCGAGCCTGTCGGTGAGTCCGGCACCAATGCCGCCATAGCGGCCCACTTCGGAGTGCCCGTGGCGCTCATGACGGGTGACAACCGCGTCACCGACGAGATCCGGGCCAGGCTCGGCGACATCGAGACAGTATGCGTCAAGACCACCATGGACCGCCAGGTCGCGAGGTGCCTGGCGCCTTCCGTGACCTGGCCCGCGATAAGGGACGCGGCGGCGAAGGCGGTCCGGCGCGCGGGGCAGATCAAGCCGCTGGTGGTGAAACCGCCCATCACCTTCCGGGTGGAGTTCAAGTCCACAGGGGATATGACCCTACCGTGCCTGCTTCCCCAGGTTAAGGCTATCGGGTTGAGGACAGTCGAGCTGACGGCAGAGGACATGCCGACGGCGTTCAACCTCCTCTGGGCGATGTTGCTCCTGGCAAGATTGAGCGCGTCCGGGGTGCTGTGAGGTGGCTGACATGGACGCATCGACACAACGCATCCAGCGTGACCTGGAGCAGATCAACAGGCTGACAAAGCCCGGACCTGGGATCAACAGGCTTAGCTTCACTGCCGAACACATGGCGGCCGTGGACTACGTGCGCCGGGAACTCGGCGCGGCCGGATACGAGATGAGGATCACTCCACACGGCAATTTCCGCTTCCGGAGCGCCGGTAGCGATTGGTCGAAGCCGGCTGTGGTGTCGGGATCGCACCTGGACGCAGTGCCCAACGGCGGCCGTTTCGACGGTGTCGTCGGGGTGGTGGCAGCTATGGAGGTTGCCCGGTTGCTGGCGCAGCAATCCTGCCGGATCCCCTATGAAGTCATGGTGTTCAGCGAGGAAGAGGGCTCTCGGTTCGGTGGAGTGCTGACCGGCTCAAAGGCAGCGATCGGGCTTATCAGCCGTGAGCAGGCCGCCCATCTGCGGGATACGGGAAACACGAGCCTGCTGCAGGCGGTCGAAGGTTCCGGGGCGGACACCACGGATTGGGACAGAGCGATTTTCCGGCCAGGCGACGTAGAAGCATACTTCGAGATGCACATCGAGCAGTCGGTCGTCCTCGAAGAAAAGGGCTTCACGGTGGGCGTCGTCACCGGCATAACGGGCATCAAGCAGTACAAGGTGCGGCTCACAGGAGTGGCGAATCACGCCGGCGCCACGCCCATGCCGCTCAGGCATGACTCCCTGGCCACCGCAGCCCAATGCATACTGGCCATTGAGTCCATCGCCAGGCAGGCGCCGGGAGCCTCTGC
>JAUYEF010000280.1 GCA_030691635.1 Bacillota bacterium | reverse complement strand
AAAACGGGGTAAGTCCACCCGTGAGAATAGGACAGCCGGTTTAGAATGACCTATGAGCCATGTAACCCACCATCGAGGCCCCGGACACCTTCCGTCACGTTTGACCTCCTTGGGGATGAGCAACATGGTGTGATCGCGCCTCGCACTGTAATCTTGGGTTGGTTGTGCTTTTGCTTGTCGGGAGGTATGTACGGCGCCACCTTCTACTGCACCAGCCATTTGACGTTGGCCTCACTGAAGTAACCCCCGTCGGCAGATAGCTGATCCGGCATCGCTTGCATGTTCCGGCTTACAGCCGAAACCATGGCCCTGACCTGGTTCTTGTCGTTGCTCTGGTTGGTGACCTCACTGGCAATGATGATCTGGCACTCGCTGTCCGCTACCGCCTTTCGTCTGCCGGTCTTGAGTCCCTCCCCCTGTGGACTGATTCTCTCTTCTCCACCCCCGCAATGCAGATAAACGATCCTTGGTCTCCCTTATCCCCACGTTCTTGGGTATGCCTTTCATACAGCTGCTTGCTGCAAATTCCTGATTGACGGCCCGTGCGCCATATGATACCATTCGTGCCAACATAGACCCGTGTAAACCGGTGAAGGGGAAGAGTAGGCGCGTCATTACGCCATAGCGAGCCGGCGATGGTGAAAGGCCGGTGCGGAGATGAGCGACCGAATGGACCCCTGAGGCGCAGCCCGAAACGTGATCTATCGGAGTAGTAGCTGCCGGAGTCCTCCGTTATAAGGAAAAGGTATGAGGACTCCTGTCCCGTACCTGTTGAGCGAGGTTCATTACCTAATCTGGGTGGCACCGCGAGCTGTAGACTCGTCCCTAGGCGGACGGGTCTTTTTGTTTCAAGCAGCTGCGCGCTGCCCCGCCGCTTCCAGTGGACCGATTCAGCGGGAGGTGTAATGAGTCAATGGTGGTCAAAGGTCTTTTGGTCCCTCTTCTGATCGAGGTGGTGTTCGCGGCTGCGCTTTTGCTGGTCATGTACCGCGCACGGCACAACATGAGTACCCCTCGTGTAAGGAAAGTGGCCGGACTGGACGCGCTTGAAGAGGCGATCGGCCGTGCCACGGAAATGGGAAGGCCTGTTCATTTTACGCCCGGTACCGGGGACTTCGGGGAGCCCATGACACTGGCCGCTCTGATCGTGCTGAACCACGTGGCCCGGATCGCGGCGAAGTACGATACCCGTCTGATCGTGACGAACAAAGACCCTTCGGTTTACCCAGTTACCGAGTCCATCGTGCAGCAGGCGTACCTCTCCCAGGGAAGGATAGAGTCCTTTGTCCCTATGGATGTGAGGTACCTTTCCAACGACCAGTTCGGCTACGCCAGCGGAGTCGTGGGGATACTCCACCGGGAGAAAGTTGCAGCCAACATGATGTTCGGCCTCTTCTACGCGGAATCACTTATCTTCGCCGAGGCAGGAAACCAAGCGGGCTCGATACAGATTGCCGGTTCAGCCTACGTCTACCAGCTTCCGATGTTCGTGGCGGCCTGCGACTATACTCTGATAGGCGACGAGTTCTATGCAGCCGGCGCTTATCTCTCCCAGGACCCGGTGCTCCTGGCGAATCTCACGGCTCAGGACTGGGGCAAAGGGTTTGCGATTCTCGCAGTCGTTCTCGGCTCCATCCTCCGGACATTCGGCTCCAGCGCCATTCTCGACATCCTTAAGCGATAGGAGGGCTCGACATGCGACGTGAACTGCCTGCTTTGATCACCGCAGTCACTGGTGTGGTCTACGTGCTGGCGGGGTTTCTGAACATTCCTGCTCTCTCCACCATGAAGGGCCACCTCGACAAGTGGTTTCTCATAGTGGCCGCAACGACCATCATGGTCGGAGTCGTGAACCTTCTGAATGTGCATCTAGATAGCATCCGGCATCAAAAGCAGGGCCACGGCAACAGCGTCCTGCTGCTTGCTGCCCTTGCCGGAACTGTCTTGCTGGGGCTATCGGAAACCAGTCAAGGCACGAACTACCGTAACCTGTACCGTTATGTCCTTAGCCCATTGAGCGGCACTATGTACTCCCTGCTGTGCTTCTATATTGCGTCGGCGGCATACAGGGCATTCCGCATGCGCAATGCTGACGCGGTCTTACTGCTTGCCACCGCCGTAATCCTGATGCTGGGTGTCGTGCCTGTGGGCGATGTGATCTGGGCAGGCCTTCCTGGCGTCTCTCAATGGCTGATGAACGTCCCGAACACGGCGGGAATGAGAGGCATCCTGATCGGTGCCACGCTGGGAGCGGTTGCGACCGGAGTCAGGATCATACTTGGAATCGAGCGCGGTCATCTTGGCCGGATCGACTAAGGAGGCGGGCGTTGTGAGGCTTGCTGACAGGCTTCAATCCATCGACAGGCGCATCATTTACCTGTTGCTGGCTGCAGTCATCGTAGGCGTGCTGTTGAGGCCCATCGGCCTCCCGATCAGGATAAGCGAGGAAACACAGATGGTCTACCAGGCAATAGACTTGCTGAAGCCCGGGCAGGTATTCGTGATCAGTTTCGACTATGGAGCCTCGAACGTGCCGGAACTCCACCCTTCGGCCATTGCCTGGCTGAAGCATGCCTTCAGAAAAGACGTCAGAGTGGTTTGCACCGCGTTGAGCCTCGAAGGCGGGATGTGGGCTGCAGACGCGCTGGCTGTCGCTCTTGAGAAGTTCCCGGCCAAGAAATACGGTGTTGACTACATCAACATTGGGTACAAGCCCGGCGGCCAGGTATTCCTGGAGAAATTCGCGACAAACGTTCACGAGGCATGCGCGGGCGTGGATGCGCGTGGCATCTCGCTCGACCAGTACCCCATCATGAAGGACGTCACAAAGGCTCGTGACGTCTCGCTGGCCGCCAGCCTCACCTCTGGCGACCCGGGCTACAACCAGTGGATAGCCAACTTCGGCACCCCGAACGGAGTACCGGTCACCGCAGCGACAATAGCCATCGGCGTGCCCGTCGCAATCTCGCTGGTCCGGTCGGGCCACTTGAAAGGCATCCTCAAGGGCATGCGCGGCGGCGCTGAGTATGAACTAAAGATAAACGAGAAAGGTGCCGCTGTTTCAGGCATGGACGCTCAGTCCCTCGGTCACCTGACCATAGTGGTCTTCGTGGTTGTGGGCAATATCGGGTACTTCATGAGCCGGCGCAGGTTAAGGGGAGGGAATGCATCATGAGGCTCTACATCTGGGTTGCGGCCCTGTTGACGCTCGCGATTTTCAGTTTCCTCTATAAGGAAAACCCCGTGTACAGGGCAGCTGAGCACTTGTTTGTGGGCGTCGCGGCAGGCAACGGAGTGGTCATGGCTGTGGACAGCTATCTACGGCCCACCGTAAAGAGCGTCTTCGGAGGTGGGCAGCCGCTTTACATCATTCCTCTGTGCATTGGGCTCTTGATGTACACCAAGTTTGTCAGGCCTGTTGCCTGGATGAGCAGGATAACGATCGCGTTTCTGGTGGGCATTGGGTCGGGGATTGCACTGACGCGCCAGATAAAGCCCTTCTTTGTTGACCAGATAGTCGCGACCATCCAGCCATTATACATTCCAGGCAACCTGGGACTGACGATCAACAACATTCTTCTGGTCACAGGAGTGGCCACGTCGCTGTCCTACTTCTACTTCACTGCTGAACAGAAAGGCGCGCTCGGTTACTCCGCGAAGCTCGGACGCTATACAATGATGATAGCTTTCGGCGCAGCGTTCGGTAACACTGTGATGTCGCGCATATCACTGTTCCTGGGAAGAGTCCAGTTTCTGATGAAAGACTGGCTCGGAGTGCTGAGATAACGAATATGGGAGGCGTAGGACGTGGGGCTGCTTCTGAGGAGCCGTTACCTCTTGGATGGCCTGAACGATTCAGCAATTGAGCACGGGGTCTTGCTGATAGAAAACGACAGGATTGCGTACGTTGGCGGGGGTGACGGGATCTCCGGCACTGGCCACGTCACTGTTGAGCTTCCGGAACATACGCTTTGCCCCGGACTCATCGACGCGCATGTTCACCTTACAAGCGACGGCACACCGGAACGGGAGGTCGTGCAACCAACGGGTGAGGCGAGATATCAAGCGCAATTGCTGCGTGCCGTGCGCAACATGCAGGCAAGTCTTCTAGGGGGAGTCACTACGGTGAGAGACTTGGGCGCCCCCAACGATCTCATCTTTACTCTGCGCCAGGCGGAACGCTCCGGTGCCCTTCTTGGACCCAGGATCGTGGCAAGTGGTGCGAACATTACGACCACGGGTGGCCATGGCTGGTCAGGAGGGCACGAGTGTGACACGGCGGACGAAGTGAGGAAGGCCTGCCGGGTCCAACTTAAGCTCGGCGTCGATCTGATAAAAATCATGTCGAGCGGGGGCGTCTTCACAGCACTGAGCCGTTCGAGCAACTGCCAGTTCTCGGTGGATGAGCTACGAGAGGCAGTGGTCGAAGCAGAGAAAATGGGGAAGAGGGTGGCAACACATGCCCACTCTAAGGATGCCATCAAATCGTCCATCATGGCCGGGATTCACAGCATAGACCACGGGATCTTCCTCGACGACGAGTGCATCGGCCTGATGCTTGAACGAGGCACCTACCTCGTGCCGACGCTTGCTCCTCACACCTATATCTGGGGGAACCCGGAAATCAGGCGGATCCCTCAGGTTTTCCTCGAAAAGGCTGCGCTGATACGCGAGCCGAACTTCCAAGGCGCCCGGCGCGCGATAGAACGGGGGGTGAAGATAGCGGCCGGCACTGATTCCGGCATTCCGTTTATGACCCACGGCAGGGTGGTGAGCGAAGTAGAGACTCTGGCCTACCTGGGCATGAAGCCTCTTGAGGCCATCAGGACGGCAACAAGATATGCGAGTGAGCTCCTGCAGGTGGATGACCGGGTTGGCACTCTTGAGGCGGGGAAGGTTGCAGATGTCATTGCGGTTCACGGCAACCCACTTGACCGTCTTGAACACCTCCGAAATCCTGTCCTCGTCATTCACGATGGCAGGGTTGTGGGCGTTCACCGGTCGGTCGATGCGCCTCATGAGCCGGGCGCGCTATCACTCGGAGACAGAGGTGGCTGGCCAGGATGGAGATGGCAGGCAGCATAGTGGCCCCGCCCTTGAGGCTGGCGACCTGGCATGCTGGTCGGCGTCCTGTGCTGCAGAGGTGAGTCGCCTTTGCTTATCGAACGAGTAGACATCCATCGAAGGGAAGGCGATAGATATCCTCATGCAGATGTAGCCCGGCGTTGACAAGGCGGTGTCCGTATGAATGTGTTGTCTCTGGTTGCTGTCGTTGCTGCTCTGGCCATCGTCAATGAAGTTGCTGCGATATGGCTCAAGATCACAGGCATGCCCATCGAGCCGGCGCGGTTTCGGGCACTTTCCGCTCTTACCGGCACTGGTTTCACCACATCGGAATCGGAACTGGTAGTGAGGCACCCGTCAAGACGAAGGGCGCTCATGGTCGTCATGATCGCCGGCCGGGTGGGACTGGCCATCACTGCGATGATGGGGTCAGTGCCGTGGTCTATTGTGTCGGCAACCTGGAACGTTTCTCGGGAAAACAGATTCCGTACCCAGCCTGGAACGAGTACCGGGACATCGCCCTTGAGGTACTATTGACCTACGCTGCGCTGGATGCGCTGGTTGCCGCCTGGAATCAAAACGTCGGGAAGAACCGAGCCTCATCCATCCACTCGTAACACACAGGGCAGTCTCAGGGTATGACAAGACCCAGGAACCCCGAGACCCGCTCATCGAGACCATGGATACCTTCGGTCACGTTTGACCACCTTGTGGACGAGCAACATGGGCAGTTCATCCTTCGGGAAGGCAGTACGCTCAGTAAAAGATGAGAAACGGTGTTCCATCCATCTTCACGCCACGCTGCCAATTGAATAGGTAGGTACGCTTATTCACCTCAAAGAGGTAGCGAGCGCCGCCATCCTGGTTGGCATATGGGACTCATCCTGGCCGAAACCTCACTACCGCTAGAGGTGTAGAGTCGGCACTGGCTCACCTTGCTGTCGCCGCCTGAATCTGGCAATGGACACCTTGTCATTCTGAAGGCGTGCTCTGTAATCTCTGAAGAGGCTGTCGATATGGTCACTTCACGCGCAGGTAATCCGTGTGTCTATCCATAAGTCTGCCTATGCGCGCAGACCACCACCCGCCCATAATGGAGCATAATCGCACTGATGAGGCAAGCGACAGTACCCTTGTGGTCACTGCCGGAGAATCGATTATGCTCAAGAGCATGGGATTGATACTCAACTGATACCGCTGCGCAGAGGAGATAGTCTGATGAACAAGGCAGTTGCCATCAACGGCAGCCCTAGAATGGAAAGAGGATATACCGCGATGGTCCTCGCCCCTTTCATCGAGGGGCTAATGGATGCAGGGTCTGATGTGGAAACGTTCTACACCGGTCACCTCAAGATTAAGCCTTGTGCTTGTGGTGAGATGTACTGCTGGTACAAGCAGCCTGGCGAATGCTGCCTGAAGGATGATATGCAAATGCTCTATCCCAAGGTAAAGCGGGCACGCATTCTTATCCTTGCCACCCCGGTATACATGCCTCTTCCCGGTCAAATGCAGGACTTCGTTAACAGGCTATGCCCACTGGTCGAGCCCTTTCTCCAGACACGCGGAGGACGCACGAGGGCCAGATTCCGCGAGGACGTTCAGATTCGGAAAATCGTACTTGTCTCCACGGGCGGATGGTGGGAGAAGGGTAACTTTGACACAGTGGTACATATCACCCAAGAACTCGCGGAGAATGCCGGTGTGGAATTTGCAGGTGCCGTGATAAGACCCCACGCGTTCCTCATGAAGAAAAGAGGGCAACTGACCGAGGAGGGCAAGGCTATTCTTGATGCGGTTAGAAGGGCAGGCTATGACCTGGTCAAGAATGGTATGATTGCCAAAGAAACCTTTGACGCTATCAGTCGTCCGCTCCTCTCTGAGGATGAGCTTAGAGACCGATACAACGGCCTCGTGTGAGATGTAGTGTCTATGTGCTTGCTGGTCCAAACGTTGAAAGTCGTCGAGATACCCGAGTATGCCTGGCACGCGTCAGATAGGAAAGAGGTCGCGGAGTAGAAGTAGTAGACATCTTGGCTGAAAGACCCCTCAATGGTGCTAAGAAAAGCAAGTGAACCGTTGGTGGAGCGTGCACCGGCGAGCTACCTGAATGCCGACCTGCCGAGACCGACAAACACCATGTAAGCCCCGTTGTGTTGTGTATAGTCCCACGGAGATGGCTCCAGCGGAGCTGTCACGACTCACGAACCCCGGAACCCGACCATCGAGACCCCTTGATACCTTCCGTCACGTTTGACCACCTTGCAGACGAGCAACATGGGCAGTTCAGTGTTTCTCTCTGTGGAAGTCCACGACGAAATGCTCAAGAGGCACTCCCGATTGTAGAGCTCCACGAAAGCACGCAGCGCCGCACGAACCTCCTCAAGGTCTCGAAACACCCGGCCATGGACGATCTGCTCTTTCACAGTGCGATTAAAGCGCTCGGCGACGGCATTGGTCTGGGGTTGGTCCAGGAAAGCGTAGCTGCTCTCAAGCCCCCAAAAGCGCACCTGGTTGACGAAGTGGTCACGTTCCCGCAAGACCGCGTCGATGCCGCTCAGGGCCTTGTCCCGCCACCGTTCCAGCCGGTAGATCTCCACGCCCAGTTCCCGCGACAGCATCTCCGCGGACTCCCCACGCAGCAGGCGCAGC
>JAUYEF010000120.1 GCA_030691635.1 Bacillota bacterium | reverse complement strand
AAAACGTCACGATGGACCGGTGCCTCGTTTCTACGCCAGCACCTCAAGGTTTCGGGCATCGATATCGGGGAGGCGACGGTGGGACGGGTGCTCAGCGATCTTGACGTGCTCGGATATACTCGCAAGGCAGGCAAGTTGGGTAGGGCCGTGACCAAGAAGGGCCTCGTGCGCCTGCATGCCCTCCAGCTTGAACTGGAGCGCGAGACCAGCGGTCGCAAGGTCACGTCCTTCTTCACATTCAGAAACCCCGAGGACGTCGTCGATGTACTTGAGGTACGTCGGGCCATTGAGCGGGAGACCGCGCAGCTTGCCGCGACCAAGGCTAGCGCTGCTCAGATCAAAGCCATGCGTGAGGCGGTCGCCGCCTATCATCACAGTCCTTCCGAGGGGGCTACTGATAGTCGGCATGATATGTCCCTGCACAACATGATTGCTATTGCTTCAAAGAACGGACTCCTCGCTACGCTGTTAGATATGATCCGGAAAGATCGCGAGGTTGCAGGTATCGTCCGCAAGGCACGGGAGCATGCGAGCGCGCAGTGTGCTCTTGAACACGACGCAATTCTCGCCGCGATCGAGCGGAGGGACGCGGTTGCTGCTCAGGTTGCCATGGAGGCACACATAGATGGAATGATCAAGGCGGTTAGGTCAAATGCGGGCGCGTTGCGATATGTAATCCGTCCGCCCGGCCGAGAGGGGTCAGTCAAGGCTGGTAAGGCCGAGCGGGGGAGAGCTCACAGAGAGCCTTCAGCAGTGCTCTAGTCCAAAGGTCGGAAGGGGGTGGGATGGTTACGTTTGTTCAAGAATGTGGCTTTGCCAGAGACCTGTGAGGAGGATACCTCAGGATGGGCAACGTCAAAGGCAGAATGCGCTCAGGCTGGAGTGCACTACTGATTGTCAGTGCCGCGCTTCTAGTTCTCCCACTCCTTTGCATCGTCCCAGCTACCGGACAGGCTCAGCAGCCTGAACAGATCACATGGATTACCACGACAGCTCTGCCCACCGTCATTCAGGAGGCGCTGGGCAAGTTCCATGCCCAGCATCCTGATATCCGGGTGAACTGGAGACCGACGCCGTCAGGGAAGATTCGAGATATCGCCCTGTCCCTCATGGTCGGCAACCCCGATGATCTCGATGTTCTCGCAATCATGTATGGGGACTTGGCCGCCTTTGTCGAGTCCGGACAACTGACCAATATCGAAGGTCTCGCCTGGACGGGAACTCTGAAGCGGGACCTGAAGCCGACCGCTCAATCGAACGCATCTTACAAGGGAGCGCTGTACGGAGTACCCTACTTCCACGCTGTCCACGTCTACGTCTACAACATGCGGCTTCTCAAGCAGGCAGGCTTCCAGAATCCGCCCAGGTCCTGGGATGAAGTGATCAAAGTTGCGACGACGATGCGGCAGCGTAAGATGTTCAATTCACCTATTGTGTGGCCGTGGAACGTTACCGCAACTGCGGATAGCGTCCATTGGACCTGGGAACTGATCACGGCCAGCATGGGCGGAACCCTATGGGACAAAGCTCTTAAACCACAGTTCCTCGATAAGTCGTCTCCGGGTCATCGAGCACTGCGCTGGATGGTTGACAACCTGCGCGGGGGCCTGATTGATCGCACGTCCTTTGAGCTCGACCCCGGGAAGATTGTCGAGTTACTCGGGCGCGGCGATATACCTATGGGATTTCAGGTCAGCTTCCATGAACTGATTCGCATCAATAGCCCCGGCACAACGAAGGAGGCTGGCAATTTTGCCATTGGGGCAGGGCCTGACAAGGGCATCAACGTCGCCCGTACAGATATTTTTGTCGCTACCGCTCGGGCCCGTGCTCGCGGAGGACGACACTGGCAAGCAGTGGAGACTTTCATGCGATGGCTGGCAGTGCCTGACAACTTCGGCAGACCGTACGGCGCTCTCAATGCTCGAGGGATGATGTTCAGGGCATTCGACACTGATCCTCAGGTCAGGGACGCGTGGAGCAAATGGGTTGACCTAGGACAGGCCAGCGAGACAATGGCGCGGCTCACGACCTTTGTGGACATTGTTCCCCAGTATATGCGGCCGTACTTTCCTGAGATGCGAGACATGATGAATCAGGAACTGCAGAAGGCCTTGCTGGGGCAGCAGACGGTCGAGCAGGCTCTCCAGACTATCTCGTCGCGCGCGGACGCGTTTGCGACTCGCCGATGAAGTTTCATTCACCGTCGACGCTTGAGGAAAGCAGTCCGCAACCAGGCCGAGAATACGGCACCTGGGGCGATAGGGACGGCTCGTGCCGCATATGGATCAGCTAGCATCCAAGCGAGATGGTCTGCCGCATCGAGGGCAGCCCCGAGGGGGAGCTCGAGAACGGCAGTTCGGAATCGCAGGGCTCCTTCCCGCCTACCTCTTGGTGGCTATAATTGTGTTCTTGCCACTACTCGTGGCATTCTACACAAGCTGGTTCGCCTGGGACCTGCGAGTTTCGCTGTACCCAAGTCAGTTTGTCGGTCTCAGGAACTTTCTGAGGGTCTTCACAGATCCCGTTAGCAGGCAATTCCTAACGAACACAGCTGTGCTCGTCGTGGCTTCGGTCGGCGGGACAATGGTACTCGGGCTTGGTGCGGCGCTACTACTCTCGAATGATTTTGTGGGTCGCGGTCTCGCCAGAAGTCTGTTGTTGCTACCCTGGGCTGTTCCCGGAATAGCAGCCGCAACGATGTGGTGGTGGATGTACAGCGCTAGGTTCGGGATGCTCAACTACGTCTTGGAATCGCTGGGGGTAATCCAGCAGCCGGTTAGCTGGCTGCTGGATTACCCTATGTTCTCCCTCATCATGGCCAATGTGTGGAAAGAAATGCCATTCTCAGCCCTCTTGTTTCTCGCAGGCTTGCAGGGCATCGGCCCCGAGTTGTACGAAGCCGCTATGGTAGATGGCGCAAACAGTGTCCAACGGTTCCTTTTCGTAACGATGCCACTTCTCCGCAATGTCATCGTTGTCGTCATGATCTTTCAGACGGCCGCTAGCCTAAAGATGTTTGACATGATCTTCACGCTCACCCTTGGTGGACCGTATGGTCAAACGACAACTCTTGGATACTGGGCATATGTTACCTCCTTCCGGTACTGGGACTTCGGGTTTGGCACCGCTATCGCATTCACAACGGCCGGACTGGTGTTGTTGTTTTCTGCCGTGTACATCACGACAACGTATCGAGCCATTGAGACGTAACTGGAAATGACAAATATCGGGGGCCATCGGCTGCTCAAGCTCCTGCGCAGCGTCACCGTCTCGACGCTCGGGCTGCTCCTCATCGTTTACATTGTCTTTCCATTTGCATGGTCGGTTGTATCAAGTTTCCAGACAAACAACGAGCTATTTACTTATCCGCCCAGCGTACGGACTGCTGATCCCTGGTTCACGAACTACTATTCGCTGTTCACGGGGAAGCGGTGGGGTGAGGAGTACGAGAGCGCTCTGGCATTTACCTGGATACCTCCATTTGTGCTCTGGATTCCGCGCGTGATGCTGAACACTCTGGTCGTAGGATTCGCAACCGTCCTCCTCGCGATATGCTTGGGGGCACCGGCGGCATACGTGACAGCGCGGTTCGATTTCCGGGGCAAAGGCTTGGCGCTCG
>JAUYEF010000226.1 GCA_030691635.1 Bacillota bacterium | reverse complement strand
GCCGATTGACAATCTTGTGTCCAGGGTACTGGGTGCGGTACAGGCTAGCGCACTGTGCATTATTGGACATGCTGCACGATGAACAGCAGCGAGATGTGTAACGATCCCAGTTCAAAGCCTCCTTAGGTTTTGTAAAGGCTGCCAGAGATCCAAATGCAAGTTTGCATCGAACTTAACACCTATCAGGTCATGGAAAAGAAAAGCTGAGCCACGGGACCGAAAGATATGACTTCTTGACCCAGCGAGCAGGATTTTCGACGGTCCTTCAGATAACTCTTTGTCGGGGTGCGTCGTCTTTGCGGCATGGAGTTGAACTTCTGATTGATGTATGCCGTAGGTTGCCGCACAGTGTTCGCACCCCTGATTTCGCTATCGCAATCTATGTTACGCCGGCGGGTGACACCCCGAGAGGTGCGCAGCAATCCTGGTGGCTACGCGCTTCACTCACACTCCTTACGAGCCGGTTGACAGGCACGAAGTTACACAAGCGGTGCGCCTAGTGCTGGCGGTTCTGGAGGAGACGACTCCCGGCGCCATAAAGACGATGCTTGACGTATAGGCGGTGATTGTGGTGGGCGACAGCATAACTACTGATGCCTCCCTGTACAGCCCAAGCTGCGCGGATGATTCTGTGTTCAGGTCGCGGATGGCGGCTCTGCGCGGCTTCATGAGCGATAAGGGTATAGATGCCATGATTGTCTCCCATCCGGATAACGTGCGGTACCTGACTTCGTTCCGGTGGGGACAGCACTCCCGGGTCATCGTAACCCGTAAAGGAGCCACCCTTGTGGCACGTCCAACAGAATACCAGCAGGCTCTGGAAGAGGCCCGCGCGTGTGACGTCACTCTTGCGCCAAGAAACGACTCGGACGGACTGATCGCTGCCGCCTTTGCGGGTGCCGGCACAGTTGGATTTGAGCCAGGCTTCCTCTCGGTGGAGGAAAAGGATCGGCTTGAACGCAGGGCTGCAGCCACCACAGTCTTCCAGGCTGAGCCCGATCTCGTGACCGAGATGCGTGCTGTCAAGGAACCCTGGGAGATAGGCCTGATAGCCAGGGCCTGCTCCACATATGACCGGATGATGGAGGAGATCGTACCCACTCTGGCGCCCGGGATGTCCGAGAATCAAATCGACGCGTGCCTGCAGTATGCTGCGCGAAGCCACGGGGCGGAAGGGTTTTGGTTTCCTAGCATCGTGGTGTCCGGTCCGAGGAGCGCCCTTCCGCACGGCTATCCATCCGGGCGACGCCTCAGACGCGGTGACTTTCTTAAGATAGACATGGGTCCGGTGTACGGTGGGATGCCCTCCGATGCGACGCGCACCATCGCGTTCGGGTGCACAGATCGCATGCGTGAGGTGTACTCGGTGGTGCTGGAGGCGCAGATTGCTACTATCCAGGCCTGCAAGGCGGGCATCATCTGTGAAGACCTACATGCAGTCTCGCGCCGTATCATCGACCGAGCCGGACTGGGGGAGTACTACAACCACGGCGTGGGCCACGGAGTATTTGGCCCGCCGCAGGTCGCGCCGGGCGTCCGGAGGCCGCTTGTTGAGGGTATGGTGATCACGGTAGAACCCGGTGTCTACATACCCGGGTACGGAGGAGTCAGGATAGAAGACACTGTGGAAGTCACCAGTCGCGGCTGCCACGTACTGCACACATACACCAAAGACTTGATCGAAATGTGAAAGGAGGTCCGTCTTTGGGAGCCTTGGGGGCTCCGGCACTTGAAAAACTCATATCAAAGTACTGAGGAGGCGAAGGATTTGAGACGACGGATTGTGACGACGCTGATCTGCTCTTTGCTCGCAGTATCTATGGTGCTGGCCGGGTGTGGTGGCACTGCGCCGCCTGCTGCGCCGGCGAAACCTGCCGAGCCGCCCAAGCCGCAGGTCAACATTGTGATGGCGATGAGCACCGATCCCAAGACGATGGATCCCCACAAGTCGAATGACGGTCCATCCATTATCAACTGGAAGCAGATGTATGACACTCTGGTCAAACTGGACACTGAGAATCGAACGGCAATCCCGTCGCTGGCCACCAAGTGGGAACAGCCGGACGGCAAGACCATCAAGTTCACGCTCCGCAAGGACGTCAAGTTCCACGATGGCACTGCGCTCACGGCCAAGGATGTCGTTTTCAGCATCAGCCGCCTTCTTGACCCGACCACCAAGTCACCGGCCGCTTACCTCTTGAACATGATTGACACAATTAAGGCTGATGACGACTACACAGTCACGGTAACACTGAAACAGCCGTTTGCACCTGTGATCTTTCACTTTGCCCATCCCGCTGCTTCTATAGTCCCCGAGGCTTACATGAAGGCGAAGGGCGATGACTTCATCAAGGCGCCGGTGGGCAGCGGCCCGTTCAAGTTCGTGTCTTACACAAAAGGCGACCGGATTGAATTCGTGAAGAACGCGGCTTACTGGGGTGGCGCCCCGACTCCGGATAAGGTCACCATAAGGATCATCCCTGAGCCATCCACCCAGGTAGCCGAGCTCGAAGCAGGGGGCATCCATATTGCGTTCAACATCCCGACGCAGGAGGTTGCCCGTCTGAAGCAGAGCAAGACCGCCGATGTGCTGACAACGCTCTCCTGGAGTGTCCAGGGCCTCGTGTTCAACGTAACTCGCAAACCGTACAACGATGTTAGAGTGCGCCAGGCCCTTAACTACGCTGTCGACAAAGAGTCCATCGTGAAATTCGTCGAGGCGGGTCTGGCTGAGCCGACCGGGCAGATTCTCACGCCTGTCGTATTTGGCTACAACCCGAACCTTAAGCCTTACCCGTATGATCCCGCGAAAGCGAAGCAGCTACTCAAGGCAGCGGGCTATCCCAATGGCTTTGAGACGAAGTTCCTGGTCTGGAACATGGATCCGCGCATCAAATTCGCGGAAGCTGTACAGGCCCAGCTGGCCAAGGTCGGCGTCAAGGTCAAGCTTGATATCATTGAGTTTGGCACCGCGCTCGAGATGGCCTACAAAAACAACTTCGACGTCACCACAATGCAGTGGGGTACGGCAACACTGGACGGAGACTACAGCTACTACTCGCTCATACACTCGGATAACTGGGGTTCGGCCGGCAACTGGGGCCACTACAAGAACAAGCAGGTGGACGACCTGATCATGAAGGCCAGGACAACTCCCGACCAGAAGGTAAGGCTGGAGAGCTACCAGAAGGCCTCAGAGATAGTCTTTAACGATGCTGTCTGGCTGTTCGGTGATCAGCTGGTGCAGGCATTCGGCGTTCGCAGGGACCTCAAGAACGTCAAGATCCCGGTGTCCTGGATCAACGCAGACGTCACCAAGGCCACCATTCAGAAGTAGGCAGGCTTAGAAAGGCGGGCGGCCGCCTTGTGCGGCCGCCCGCCCCAAGGGGGTACGTATGCTCCAGTACGTGGGCCGGCGACTACTCCAGCTAGTACCGGTAGTCCTCGGCGTGTCACTCATTGTGTTTCTGATCATGCACCTTACTCCAGGGGATCCCGTTGCGCTTATGTTCGGCGCAGATGCCGCTGCCAATCCTGAGCTCATGGCGAGCCTCCGACATCAGCTCGGCCTGGACCAGCCAATTTACGTGCAGTACTTTAGATTTCTTGCCAATCTGCTGCGAGGGGACCTCGGACGGTCGCTCACCACAAACGACTGGGTTCTCGAAGAGGTGACGGCCAGGCTTCCCGCCACGATGGAGATTGCTACCTCGGCTCTGGTGATCTCGGTGACGATTGGGCTACTGGCCGGAGTCATTGCTGCGGTGAGGCGGAATTCTGCATTTGACTATGCCTCGACCGCAGGAGCGTTGTTCGGTGCATCGGTCCCCGCTTTTTGGTTGGGCCTCATGCTGATCTACTCGATGGCTGTCTCCCTGGCGCTGTTACCGGTGTCCGGTCGCGGTGGTGCCCTTCTACCTGCCATCGGCCAGGCGTTTTTGGGAAACGCCAATCCGCTCAGGACTGCGCTATCGCACCTTGTGCTCCCCTCAATCACCCTGGGGCTTCCCTCAGCGGCGCTGATAGCCAGGCTTACGCGGTCGAGCATGCTGGAGGTGTTGAGCCAGGATTATGTGCGGACCGCGAGGTCCAAAGGGCTTTCAGAGCGGGTTGTCATTTTCCGCCATGCGCTGGGCAATGCACTCATACCGGTCGTCACCATGGCAGGGCTCCAGTTCGGTTACCTGCTGGGCGGGGCGGTCATAACCGAGTCCGTGTTCGCGTGGCCTGGAGTAGGGCGCCTCACGATTCTCGCCATCACCCAGCGCGACTACCCTCTAGTGCAGGGCAATGTCATGGTGCTGGCACTTATCTTCGTGCTGATAAACCTGCTCGTGGACCTGACATACGGGCTTCTGGACCCGCGAATTCGATACCAGTGAGGGCTCATGAGATGCGAAGAACGTTACCAGCTGTTCTCAGAAGACATCCTCGGATACTGGTGGGCAGCTTGATCCTGCTGGTAGTCACGGTGCTCGCGATCGGCGCCGGCGTATTTTCCTCCAACGACCCCGTGGTGCAGAACCTTGAGCTTGCATACAAGACCGGAGTCTCCGGGTTTCCACTCGGAAATGACGAGTTCGGCCGTTGCATCTACTCCAGGCTGCTGTATGGCGCGCGGATCTCGCTCACCGTAGGCTTCATAGCTGTAGGGATCGGCGCGGTGCTTGGGGGCCTTCTCGGGCTTGTTGCAGCCATGAGCCAGGGAATGATCGACACTGTTATCATGCGGGCCATGGACGCCATGCTGGCCATACCCGGCATCCTGCTCGCAATCGCCATAGTCGCGGCGCTCGGCCCGGGGATGTCCAACGTGATGCTTGCGGTTGGAATCTCTTCCATACCCAGCTACGCGCGGCTGGTGCGTGGCTCAGTCCTGAGCGTTCGCGAGCGGGAGTTCGTCGAAGCTGCGCGGGCACTCGGCGCTTCAACCATTCGTGTTGCCCGCCTGCATGTTGTGCCTAACGTGCTGGCCCCCGTGCTTGTGGTAGCCACCATGCAGATGGGTTCGGCTATACTCTCTGCTGCCGGGCTGAGTTTCGTCGGGCTAGGGGCCCAGGCCCCCACTCCCGAGTGGGGATCGATGCTAAGCCGAGGCCGGGAATCGTTGCGTATCGCGCCGCACATCGCCACTTACCCGGGCCTTGCCATCTTCCTAACCGTTATGGGCTTCAACTTCCTCGGCGACGGGATCAGGGACTACCTGGATCCGAGGCTCAACGTGTGAGGAGGTACGGCGCAGTGACGTGCCAAGCGACGCGAATGCCGGCCCTGTCGCCACCCACGTAATCTTCGATGCTGACTTGCCCCCAGTCACGGAGTCTTCACACGTCTCCGATCATTCCCCGGCCCCGACTGCCCATGCCCTATAAATTCCTGCCCTCGTCTGTGAGCCATTTGCAGCGAATTGACGTAAGATTAATATGATGAAGGAAAACATAGGGAAGTCATTTAAAACATAATATCAGCATTCTGTCGATTACATGGCATGCGCGCCACGACAAAGTATTGCAGGCAGTCTGCGCGTCTACCCGTGTGGGATGCTTCTTGAAGAACCCAATGGGAGAAAACCGGCAAAGAGAAGGAGGTTAGTCAAAAGGGGGGGACACCGTTGTTCAGGTTCCTGCTTCTTGCCTACCTGATCGGTTCCATACCGAACGCATACCTGTTCGCCCGTTGGTTCGGGGGGCGGGACATTCGTCAGCTGGGATCACAAAACGCCGGCGCGGCCAATGTCGTGGTCAACGTGGGCTGGGTGCCGGGCGTACTCACACTCCTGGGCGACGTGGGGAAAGGATACTTAGCGGCCCTGATCGGAGGATTCTCATTTATCCCACTGCTGCCTTTCCTGGCCCCGGCCTGCGCCATAGCCGGTCACAACTGGCCGATCTGGCTACGGTTTCGTGGAGGTGGAGGGCTTGCCACCTTTGTCGGGGGATGCCTGGCGCTGAGTGATGGTTCCCTGGCTTTGGCCGCGCTGACTCTTTGGGGGCTGCTCTACCTGGTATGTCATGACCACGATCGGAGCGCGGTACTGGCCTGCATCCTGATGCCCTGCGCAGTCCTGGTTGCTGAACAGTCAACCCAGATAGTGGCTTTTATCTCCAGCTCGAGCATGATGATTCTCCTGCGCCGCTTGCAGAGTATCAGTGAACGGGTCCGGCGACACGTCGAAGGGCACGTGTCAGAACACGTCTAGATCCCCGTCAGAGCCGCCGTCCGAATAGCCAAACCATTCCGCTCAGAGCACCAAATCGCTTGAGATATCTTCGATCCCTTCCCCTCTTGACATAACCGCCTAGATGCAATTGTGTTGTGCCTTCTTGTGTCTCGCCCATAACGTTCTCCGGGCAAAGCGATCACACAAATACCGCTGCGGGCAATAGCGGACCCGGGAACAACACAGTGCTGTATCCTGCGAAGTACCAGGAGGTAATAGCTGTTTCCGCCACAGACAGCAGCAACATGATAGCCGGATGGAGCAGCCGAGGGCCTGAGGTGGAGCTGGCAGCTCCCGGCGTCGGTATCAATTCCACCTACAAAGGCGGGGGCTATAAGCTCCTGTCCGGCACATCCATGGCTTCGCCACATGTGGCAGGCACTGCCGCCCTGGTCATCGCCTCGGGCATCACCAACTCTAATGAAGTCCGGCAAAAGCTCCAGACTACCGCTGATGATCTGGGTACTAGCGGCCGAGATAACCTCTATGGCTACGGGCTAGTCGATGCCGAGCAGGCTGCTACCGGGGTTGAGACGACACCTTAAGCAGTAGCTGTCAAGGCGAGAAGTAGCGCCCTCGAAGATGGGGGCGCTTTCTTTCTTGGGGGCCATGCCCTACAACACGGGAGCCCGCATCCGCTGCCTGGCCTGCATGACAACGCGTTCCACAAAATCCTGCGTGTTGGGGCTTTCCGTGCCGTCATAGCACAAGGGCACCACCGGTATGCTCAGATCACGGCGTAGCCTTTCCACCTGGGCTTCCACCATAGCCCCAGGCATGTACCCGAACGGCGCTACGAATACGGCACCGTCCGCCCGTCCGCGGCCGGCCTGGGCGCATGTGCTTCCAATGGTCGCCGGCGGCTCCCCTCCGTAATGGCGGGAGACGTACTGGCTGGAAAGCCGTTCAATCTCGGCAGCGTCGGGCTCGTAGGCATCCGGAATCAACTCATGCAGGCACCGCTCTATGGCCACCTGGTCGCGCCGCGCAAGGTCACTGATCCAGGCCCGGACCAGGACATTCAGGCGGGCTCCCAGACCGCCGTTCACCACGAGCGTCTCCCGTGCGCTCTTCAGCTCGCGGTACACGGCGTGTGCGAGGAACTCTGTCGCAGGTGAGAGCATGGCCTGCCCACCGGCGCGTTCGATCTTGTCTATGACGTACTGGTTGCACCTGCCGTCAAGGCGCACGTAGAACTCGCCCGCCACGACAATCCTGGGCCTGGGTTCTCTCTTGCGAGGCACCGCGGCGAACTCGTGCACGGCTCTCCTGACCACTGCCGCAACCGGCTCTATCAGCGTGCCCTTGACCAGCGCAACAGGGTTGAAGCGCCACTTTGAAAGAACATCTGCCAGCACCCGGGGCAAGTTGTCCAAATCGGTTGGGGGGCTAAAGAGCAGGCTGAGGCCATTCAGGGCGGACATTTCCCGGGTAATGTGGAGACTGTCGCCCGGTTCCGGTGGTTCCGTTGGCAAGCACGGTGAAGGCGCGCTTTCGTCGGAGGAGTTCTGGGCAATGGTCAAGCTCGATGAGCAGAAGGTCGAGGTGGGGGAGAAGCACACGGTCGTGCTACCAAACGGGAAAGAGATAAGCTGGCAGCGCGTCGAGTAACGGGCAACGGTTAGCGCGCCCTGGGGGAAACCCTGGGGCGCTTTCTGTTTCTGTGACTCCTTGGCGACAGGAGTGGGACACATGAGAAAGACAGACAGGGCGAAGGATGCGCTGGTCAAGTTGGAGCGCCTCAAGGTGGAGATGGAGCGGCTGGTGGCGGAGAAGGGTATCGACCATCCTGATGTGCTGGCATTGAGCCAGCAAGCGGACGAGGCGCTGAACGAGTACAACCGGCTCATGAGGCGGCGGCGGAGAAGCGGGAAGCGGCGGTGACTTTGTGTTTCCTTTTCCAGCCCCGCAAAAAAGGAGGTGACAACAGTGAAGCTGTTGACAGCGGAGATGAGGCGGACGATACCACCGCTCTACAGCGCGGAGAAGCAAGAAGACCCGATGGTACACACGAAGTTCTTCACGCCTGACTCAAACTGGACTTGGTTCGTGCTTGAGTTTGACGGCGAAGACACGTTTTTCGGCCTGGTGGTCGGCCTCGAAACCGAACTCGGCTACTTCTCATTGAGCGAGCTCGAATCGGCACGTGGGCCTTTAGGTCTGCCCATCGAGCGCGGTCTTTACTTCGAACCTCAACCGCTTTCAAAGGTCAGACAGGCAACTGGTCAGCATTTCCATTGACTTCAGCGGCCCCAACAGGCAGAATGGCACATTGAAAACTGCACAGGACGTTTGGGTCTAGACGCGTGGAGACCCTTTCGCAGACGTGAAAAACGTCGACATGTCCGGTCACACAACATGACATCAGAAAGGTCGCGACTCCTCAACACCGCAGTCTCGCTTACGTTGACTTCACCTGCTCCGCTCACTATAATATGAAGTGCACGATTTAACACCGTGTCGGGATGGCGGAATTGGCAGACGCGTACGTTTGAGGGGCGTATGGGTAAACCCGTGCGGGTTCAAGTCCCGCTCCCGACACCAGCGCAGATAGCAGCGGGTTTTCGATAATCGAGAGCCCGCTTTCGTTATGCTAAGCGTGTGGGCGTCGCGATGTCCTTTTCGACTGAAGACCAGTTGAGGAGGGCTTTTTGATATGGCGAAGGTGCTGAAGATAGCGAGTCGTTCGGAGATGGACTGGGATGAGGCGCTCGATGATTACCTGATGTTCAAGAAGGCTCAAGGGTTGCGCGACATCACAGTGAAGGGCCATAGCGATGTGATGGGCCTGTTTCTCAAG
>JAUYEF010000197.1 GCA_030691635.1 Bacillota bacterium | reverse complement strand
GCTTGGTGGACCGGGTTTTGGATCAGGGCGTGGTATGGTTTTGAGTGGCCGAGGGTGCGGGCTGTTGGGCGGGACGGGGCGGGCGGGGTTGACGTTGCGGAAAGGTGACGGCGTAGGCGAGGGTGGCTGCTGGCGTGCGGGCTCAGGCGAGGCAGATCGCCCCCCGGCCCCGTGCCCCGCAACCATCGCGCCGGCCGTTACTTCAGCGCCATCCCCAGCCTGCCCAAGCCGCGAATCCTCACCCTGGCCGACGGCGGGTTCGTCAAGGCCAAGGAAAACGTCGTGCTGGTCGGCCAGACCGGAACGGGCAAGACCCATGTGGCGATCGCCCTCGGCATCTGCGCCATCCAAGCCGGCTACCGGGTCCGTTTCACGATCGCGGTAACCCTTTCGCAGGAGCTGCTGCAGGCCCAGGCCGAGGCCCGGCTGCCCCCGGCGCTCAAGGTCTGGGACAAGGATGTAGGGCCTCTGCGCTGGCGTGCCGCTAGAGGGCGTGACTTGCGCCTGGTGATCGTCCGGCCCCTGGCGTACCGGCTGGCCATCGGAAGGCCTCTGTTCTACCGCGATCCGGTCTACCTTTATTTGCACTGATACAGAATTGGCCCTGGACCGGTTGATTCAGACCTATCTCTGGCGGTGGGAGATCGAGGTCCGTTTCCGGACCAGAAGACCCTCCTGGGCAGTGGCCAAGCCCAGGTGCGCACGGCTGCCGGCGTAGAGCTGGTGCCTGCTCTCATCGCTGCCGCCTATACCTTCATGCACCTAGTCCTAACCAAGTCCTCGCCCGACGGCAACGGAATCGCATCGCTCATCTGCCCAGGCCGCGCTGGCAGAGGCCGCGCCCGGGCCAGCGCTGTACGACTGAGCAGGCCATCAACACCCTTAGGCGTACAAGCATTGCCCTCAGCGTAAACGCAGCGTCCTTGTGACGGTTCCTCATTGCCGCCACGGGGATCATCCTCGTCCGCAGTTGTCACCCCTGTTGACATTCGCCGTTTCCGCCAGAATGCGCGTACCTGGCTATGCCCTTGAAGGGCTGGGCTGGGTCGTACTCCCGTGCGCGACTGGCGACTCCCTGGCCAAACGGAAAGGGATGCCTTGTCTGGAGGGATTTAGCCATGTAGCATCGAACCCATCTCCCAAGGAAAGGCAGTATCACGCCTCGCGCACAACCAAGGTTCGTTCCCTCGCTGCATCCGAGAGATGACGCCAGTCTGCTACGGCCTAGTCCGCTGCGTCATGTTCCGCTGAGGAGGTCGTTTCCTCCATACAGCAAGGATGCAGCGCCCGGTCAGCATGGACGGAGGTGCAAAATGTGAACTACTGGGCTCATTCACTTGAGTCCGCTGATAGAGCGCGATGGCAACCTCTCAAAGATCATCTCCAGGCAGTAGCAGATAGGGCGAGATCGTTTGCATCTGAATTCGGTGCAGAAGACGCGGCATCGATCGCCGGTCTCTGCCATGACCTTGGGAAGTACTCTCTTGAGTTCCAGAGTCGTCTGGAGGACTCCAGACTGCATGTAGACCACTCCAGCGCGGGGGCGGTCGTTGCTGCGCAGCGGTACGGGGCCGTGGGCCGTATCATTGCCTATGCTGTGGCCGGGCATCACGGGGGCATTCCGGATGGTGGCGATGACGTAACAGAGGGAACCTTGCTCCACAGGATCACACGGAAGGACATTCCGAATTTCTCGGCGTTCGCCGGCGAGATAGAGCTCCCGGCGCAGCCTTTGCGGTCCCGAGTGTCGCCGCAACCGAATCAAGCGGGGTTCAGCGCAGCCTTTCTGGTTCGGATGCTCTTCTCTTGCCTAGTGGACGCTGACTACCTTGACACTGAGCAGTTTCTCGAACCAATGAAGTCCTCCGAACGAGGCACTTCAGTGAGTTTGAGTGTGTTGGACAGCAGACTGATGGAGTGCCTACGCCGCAAGATGGTCTCCGCAGCACCCACCCATGTAAACCATAAACGAGCACAGGTTCTTGAGGACTGTCTTACAGCAGCTGAACATGCACCAGGGCTTTTCACCCTCACCGTGCCTACGGGTGGCGGCAAGACGCTCTCTTCCCTCGCGTTCGCGCTGAAACACGCTCTCTTGCACGGCCTGGAACGGGTCATCTACGTAATACCTTTCACGAGCATCATTGAGCAGAACGCTGCGGTGTTTCGCGAAGCCGTCGGAGAAGATGCAGTCCTTGAACATCACAGCAATGTAGTCTCACGGAACGAGCGCCTCAGCCATGAGTGCACCCAACGTTTTGACCTGGCTGAAGAGAACTGGGATATGCCACTGGTAGTCACTACGAACGTGCAGTTCTTCGAATCGTTGTTCTCCAACAAGCCGTCGCGCTGTCGCAAGCTCCACAGCATAGCCCGAAGCGTGGTTATCTTGGACGAAGCCCAGATGCTTCCGATTGAACTCCTCGACCCTTGCGTGGCTGCTCTCAATGAGCTTGTCCGCAATTACCGCACGTCAGTCGTGCTATGTTCGGCAACTCAACCAGCACTGGGTGGTCGGCTCCCGGAAGGAGTCCAGCCCAGAGAGATCGCGGGCGATCCTTCTGGGCTCTACACCGCGCTACGGAGGGTGACAGTCCAGAATCGGGGGACGATCACAGATCGCGACGTGGTGGCTGAGCTTCTGGGTCACGACCAAGCACTCTGTATCGTTAACACTCGCAGGCATGCTCGGCAGCTTTTTGAACTGCTCGGTGACCGTGCAGGACACTACCATCTCAGCGCCGCCATGTGCCCCATTCATCGAACCCAGCGGCTTCACGAGATCCGTGCACGACTCAAGGACGGGAAGCCCTGCCGCGTCGTTTCCACACAATTGATCGAGGCTGGCGTGGATGTGGATTTTCCCATGGTGATCAGGGCTATTGCCGGTATCGATTCGATCGCCCAGGCTGCCGGACGCTGTAATAGGGAGGGGAAGCTCGAGCGGGGTCGCGTACTCGTCTTCACCCCAGCCTGCGGTGAGGGCATGTCACACGTCTGGTTCAGGCGCACCGGGGCAATTGGCGCAACGATCCTTGAGCAGGAGGCCGATCCCCTCGACCTCAGGTCGGTCGAGCGGTACTTCAAGGATCTGTACTTCTATGAGGGTAGACGTCTAGACGCGCACAACATCATGCAGGAGCTAGAGCTGGGCGCGAAGAGTCTGAGCTTCCCGTTCCGGCAGATTGCTGACAGATTCAGGGTCATCGGGGACGAGATGCAGGGGCTGGTCATCCCCTTTGACCGCGACTGCGGAACACTGGTTGCCCAGGTGAAGGCTCAGGGCGTTTCGCGTGGACTGGCCCGACGCTTGCAGCCCTACACGATATCTGTGCGCCCCTGGGACTACGGTCTGCTCCGCGATGTCGGGGTTCTGGAGGAGGTCGAAGGGGTCGCTGTGCTCCGCGACATGCAACTGTATGACGACAGCTACGGGTTGTCCATAGCGAGAGACAAAGGCAAAGGAGATGAGGTGTGGATAGCCTGACCAGACAAGCTGGGAACCGGTTGTTGAGGAAGAGGACCGGAATGGGGTACGGCGTTAAACTCATGGTCTGGGGAGACTACGCATGCTTTACTCGGCCAGAGATGAAGACGGAACGCGTAAGCTACGACGTAATGACGCCCTCGGCCGCCCGCGGGATCCTGGAGGCCATCCATTGGAAACCAGCCATCAGGTGGGTCATTGACAGGATCCGAGTGCTGAACGAGATACGTTTTGATTCTGTCAGACGAAACGAGGTGGAGGGGAAGGTCCCTGCCCGCACCGTCGCTGAGGCCATGCAAGGTAGGGAGGTGGACCTGCACCAATACGCGCCCAAAGAGCGGCAGCAGCGGGCCGCTCTCATCCTTCGAGACGTCTCATACATGATCGAGGCCCACTTTGAGTTGACCGATAAGGCTGGTCCTGAGGACACCGAGGACAAGCACCTCAACATGGCTCTGCGTCGCATGCGCGAGGGGCAGTGTTTTCACCGACCATACTTCGGTTGCCGCGAGTTCCCCGTGAACTTCCGCTTAGCAGAGGAAAGAGCAGTGCCCGAGTCATGCCACAAAGGCGAACGTGACCTTGGCTGGATGCTCTGGGATCTGGACTTCGACAATGGCATGACTCCGCGCTTCTTTAGGCCCGTGATGCGGTATGGAGTGATTGACGTACCGGACCTGCGGAAAGGAGGCGATGGCGCTGATTCTCACGGCCCTTACTGAGCTGTATGAGCGACTACTTGTCGATCCCGGCTCCGGTGTGGCGCGGCCTGGGCATTGCGAGGGCAATGCTGCGGTCGCATTGGAGCTCTCCCGTGAGGGGCAGCTGATCAGGGGCGTTCCACTGGGCACCCAGCGAGGCAGCAAGATGATGCCCATGAGACTCCTGCTGCCTGACCGCCCGAAGCGATCGTCAGGGGGCCTGGCCAATTTCCTCTGCGATCCGGCCGAGTATGTCCTCGGGACTCCGGTGGCTGGAGCCGAGCGTGCAAAGAAGCGCCACAAGCTATGCCGAGTTCTGCATGAACAGGTTCTCGCGGGCATTGATGACGACGGAGCCAAGGCCGTGCTAGGCTTTCTTTCTGAATGGAACCCTGAAGCCTATCCTGGAGATCACGGATTGCAGGATGCCCGCGACGCGCTGGACAGGGGCGGGAACTTAGTCTTCAGGCTCGAAGGCGATGATCGGTTTGTTCATGATCGGCCCGCCGTCATTCGAGCATGGGACTCATATAGGGCATCGACCGCCTCTTCTGATGAGATGGGGCAGTGCCTTGTTACCGGTGAACTCGGGCCAATAGCGCGCCTGCACAAGAGCATCTCCGGAATTGCTGGGGCACAGCCCACAGGCGCCAGCCTTGTGTCGTTCAACTTCCCCGCCGTGGAGTCTTACGGCAGAACCCAAGGTGCCAATTCCCCGGTAGGCGAGCGCGCGGCGTTCGCCTACGGGACGGCACTGAACTGGCTGACTTCCAGTGCACGCCACCGCACTCTGGGTGGGGACACCACGATCGTGTTCTGGGCAGATAGGTCGGGCCCAGAGGAGAACCTGCTGCTTGACCTATTCGCTGAGACAGCGGGCCCCCATGCCCAGGAGGGGTCGCAAGTACCGGGAGACCGGGCAGTTGACGAGCCGGGCGCTGCGAGGATCAAGAGCATTCTGGAGCGCGTGGTCCGGGGTAAGCACGTGGCCGAGGACGTAGTCGCCTTTGACCACGATGTGCGGTTTTACATCCTCGGATTGGCCCCGAACGTTGCCCGGGTGTCTGTCCGTTTCTGGCACGTCAGCGAATTCGGGAAGCTCCTGGAGAACCTACGCAAGCACTTCGAGGACATGGCGGTAGACCATCGCGATGGTCAGCCTGCCGTAAGCATCGGTCGTCTGCTGCTGGACCTGGCTCCGTCGGTCGACCGCACACGGGACAAGATCCCCAGAACTCTGATCGGCGGTTTGTGGCGTTCCATTCTTGAGGGTACCGCTTACCCGCAGTCGCTGTATGCGGGTCTCATTACCAGAATACGTGCCGACTCTGATGATCCAAGGCAGCCGAAACTCGAACGCAAGGTGACCTATCCTCGGGCGGCCTTCATAAAGGCCCATCTCAAGAGAAGAGCCAGGATATCTGGTGATACGACCCTGGAGGAGGCGCTGACGGAGATGCTTAACACTGAGAACAAGAATCCAGGCTACCTACTTGGGCGCCTATTCGCCCTCATGGAGAAGGCGCAGAAGGACGCCAATCCGGGCATCAATGCAACCATCAAGGACCGCTACTACGCTTCGGCTTCGGCGACGCCCGCAGCGGTGTTTCCGGTCCTGCTTAGGCTCGCGCAGCACCACATATCCAAGGCTGAATACGGCGGCTACATAGACAAGGTGATCGAGAGCGTTCTGGCCGATGTCGATAGATTCCCTGCTCATCTCAGCCTGGACCAGCAAGGCCTGTTTGCCCTCGGTTACTACCAGCAGAGAAGCGCCATTTACAAGAAAGCCGAATGAAAAACCGGAAGAGGGGGAGCAAGACATGACAAACCCAGTGAGCAAGCGCCACGAGTTCGTGCTCATGTTTGACGTCGAGAACGGGAACCCGAATGGAGATCCCGATGCTGGCAATATGCCGCGCATAGATGCTGAGACCAGCCTTGGTTTGGTGACGGATGTATGCCTCAAACGAAAAGTGCGTAACTACGTGAACCTAGTGAAGCGAGACGAGAGCGGGAACCCCGAAACCGGGTACGACATCTACGTTCAGGAAGGGGCCATCCTAAACCAACAACACAAGAGAGCGTATGACGCGCTTGGAGTTGACCCCAAGGACGCCAAAGCCTCCAGGAGCAATAGCAGAGAACTGACCAAATTCATGTGCGCCAACTTCTACGATGTCCGTGCCTTCGGTGCGGTGATGGCCACAGATGTCAACTGCGGGCAGGTGCGTGGGCCTGTTCAAATCGGTTTCGCCCGCAGCATTGATCCGATCGTTCCGCAGGAGATCAGCATAACACGCATGGCCGTCACGAACGAACGCGATGCCGAGAAAGAGCGGACGATGGGGCGCAAACACATCGTACCCTACGGGCTTTACCGGGCCGAGGGCTATGTGTCTGCCCCGCTGGCAGAGCAGACGGGCTTCTCCCAGGAGGACCTTGAGCTACTCTGGCAGGCCTTCGACAGCATGTTCGAGCACGACCGCTCAGCGGCGCGCGGCAAGATGGCCACACGCAAACTCATCGTGTTCGAGCACTCGACGAGACTCGGAAACGTACACGCACACACGCTTTTTGGGTGTGTGAAGGCTCGGCGTTCGGACACCACCCGGCCGGCACGTTCGTTCTCCGACTACTCGGTAGGCATCGACCTTGATGCTGTCCCTGCCACGGTCAGGGTAATCGAGAGAGCGTGATCGGGCTTGCGCTATGACGAGGAGGACTGCCTGCCCATATCTGGGATCCAGCACTTCACGTTCTGCAGGCGTCAATATGCCCTGATCCATATTGAGCGGCTGTGGGTCGAGAACACGCTGACTTTCGACGGCAGGGTGATGCATAGGCAAGTTGAGGATCCGTTCTACCTGGAGTCGAGGGGTACGGTGATCGTTTCGCGCTCCGTGCCCCTCATTTCCACGAAATTGGGACTCTATGGGATTGCCGACGTAGTCGAGTTCCGCTCTTGTGAAGCGGGAGGCGTGGTTCTTGAGGGCCGCAAGGGTATGTGGCAGCCCTATCCTGTGGAGTACAAACGCGGTCGGGGCAAACCAGACGACAGGGACATCGTCCAGGTCGGTGCACAGGCGATGTGCCTTGAGGAGATGCTCCACACTGCTGTTAGCGAGGGGGCCCTCTATTACGGGCAAACGAGGCGGCGACAGATGGTGCTCATCGATGATTCACTCCGGTCACGCGTTACGGTCCTTGCCCAGCAGATGCACGACATGTATGACAGCGGGCGCACGCCTGCGCCTACCAAAATGAAGGCGTGCGACAGGTGCTCTCTCAGGGATCTGTGCCTACCTAAGATATCCTCCCACAAGCGTGTTGGGGATTACATCCGGATCATGTCCAAGGAGAAGGAAGTGGGCAACCGGCCGCTATGAGGAAGCTTCTGAACACCCTCTATGTGACTTCCCCCAACGCTTACCTGTCGCGTGATGGGGAGAATGTGGTTGTCACCTCCGACAAAGAGGAGAGGTTTCGCGCGCCGGTTCACAACCTCGAAAGCATTGTCTGTTTCAGCTATCCTGGGGCAAGTCCGGCACTGGTAGGCCTATGCTGCGAAAGGGGAGTAGGTATTTGCTATCTGAGCCCCAACGGCCGGTTCCTGGCCCGAGTAACGGGTGGGGTGTCCGGCAATGTGCTGCTCAGGAGGAAACAATACCGGGTGGCCGACAGCGCAGATGAGGTCTGCGCACTTGCGTCGTCCTTTATCGCGGGGAAGATCCTCAACTGCCGGAACGTTCTCCTGCGATTCGCACGCGACCACAAGGAGAAGCGCGGGGCACAAGAGGTGCTAGAGGCGGCCAGATATCTCACGGTGTACGGAGGACGCCTACGCCAATGCGTGAGTGTGGATGCCGTGCGTGGGCTCGAAGGGGACGCTGCTCGGGAGTACTATGCGGTGTTCGACTACCTTATAACCGATCCGAAGGACCAGTTTCGGTTCAAAGGCAGAACGCGCAGACCGCCTCTTGACGCCATGAACGCGCTCCTTTCCTTTTTCTATGCACTCCTCTCTCACGACTGCGCGTCAGCCTTGGAGACCGTCGGCCTAGACCCTCAGGTTGGTTTTCTTCATAGGGACAGGCCAGGACGTCTAAGCCTTGCCCTTGACCTCATGGAGGAACTGAGGCCATATTTGGTTGATCGCTTTGTTCTCACAATCGTCAACAATGGGCAAGTAAGCCCAAGCGGCTTCCTGAGAAAGGAATCGGGCGCTGTTGTCATGGACGAACCCACCAGGAAGACCGTCATAGCAGAATGGCAAAAGCGGAAACAGGAGGAGATCACTCACCCCTTTCTGGAGGAGAAGATCAGCGTCGGTCTGCTTCCCTATGCCCAGGCCCTGCTTTTGGCGAGGCATCTGCGGGGGGACTTGGATGGATATCCTCCGTTCCTTGTGAGGTGAGCGAACGTGATGGTTCTCATCACCTACGATGTCTGCACGGACACGGCGGAAGGCAAGAAGAGGCTTCGTCTCGTCGCGCGGCAGTGCGTCAATTACGGCCAGCGCGTGCAACACTCTGTCTTCGAGTGTCTTGTCGACCCCGTGCAATTAGCGCAGCTCCGTGAGCGCTTGGAGAAAACCATCGACCCCAAGAAGGATAGCCTGCGGTACTACAACCTTGGAGACAACTGGCGAAGAAGGGTCGAGCACGTTGGTGCAAAGCCAGCCTACGATCCTGAGGGCCCCATCATGGTCTAGCGCGAACACCAAGTTCCCACAGAAGCCCCAGGGAGTTCGCGGTCGTGGCCCGTGCTGGTCTTTGATGGCTACAGGGGATGATAACCGGAGACCCCTGACTGTGGACGAGCCTGGGCTCGCGGAAGGCATTGCGAAGTGCCTGCATCGTGAGGGCTCCAAGTCGGATGAGTCGCCCCCCGCGCGGGGGGCGGGGATTGAAACCCGATAGGAAAATACACTTGGCCAATCGCTCTGGTCGCCCCCCGCGCGGGGGGCGGGGATTGAAACGATTTTCACCGCGTCGAGCTTCTCTGTCAGTCCAGTCGCCCCCCGCGCGGGGGGCGGGGATTGAAACTACCCCTCGGTCGTCGAGACCTACGAGGGCGACGAGTCGCCCCCCGCGCGGGGGGCGGGG
>JAUYEF010000171.1 GCA_030691635.1 Bacillota bacterium | reverse complement strand
CGGACGGCGTACATGAGGTGCAGCCTTTCCAAGGACGGGCCAACGCGTGCAACTATGTCGTTCAACAGGGCCCTCGTTGGGGCTACGTAGACGCATAGGCCCTCGGACTTTTCGGCGAGGAATTTAGTCGCGATAGGAATCAGTGCGGCCTCTGTCTTGCCGCTAGCAGTCGGGGCCACGAGGAGCACATCGTTCCCGCGAAGCACAGCCGGGATTGCCGCGGATTGGGCATCGGTCCGCTGCTGATAGTGCTGACTCAGAAAGACGCGCTCGACTATAGCGAGATACCTGGCTTCAGCTGCTCGGTCGCCGAGCCCGAGCGATTCGGCGATCAAACGTTCAAAATCATCCTCGGGCGGCATCCTGAGCCTCGTCTAGAGTGGCCACTACGGCTCGCACGAAGTCGCCGATGCGGATGAACTTGCCAGCAGCGGCCTCTATCACCTGATCAACATTGGCTCCCAGACGCTGGACCGCTCCGACGCCGTGCGCAGCACCATACACTCGCAGCAACTAGCGACCGACCGCCACCATTTCCTCACTCGACAGCGACTTTAGCTCGTAGATCTTGGCAGCGTCTATCCAGTGGGTTCGTGGCCAAAACCGTGAATAGGCGTCGAAGAAGCTCGGCGTTGTGGAATAGACGAAATAGCAGTATGGAAACGTTGCCGTGTCTGTAGCAATTCGAAGCAGATTCTCATAGGCGCGCTCCTGTTGGTCTACTCGCGATAGAGAGTGTATGGCCTCTGCCTCGTCGAACAAGACACATAGCCCCCGATATTTAAGGTTCTTGAATAGCCGAGCCATCGTTCCGATCATTTGGAGAGCCTGCGACTCTTCGATTCTGCACGAAATCCCTAGGGGCTTGAGGTCCCGTAGATAGACTTTGCCGGCCGAGAGGTATTCGAGGATCAGAGACGCCTTGGTCATGGACGGTTTGACGGGATTGTTTGCGTCGTGGTAGGCAACCATCGCATTCTGGACATCCTCTGGGAGGCCCCTCACAATTTTGGCAACCCGGTCCCGAGGCAACTGTCTCATCTCCTCAAGCCATCGCTGCAGCATTGACGCGAGAGCCGCCTTGCGGCGCTCTTCAGCCGTTCGCATGCCGCAGATGACCTCTCGATAGACTTCGAGAAACTCATGCAGAGGGCAGAAGACCTGGCTCAGGGTCACCATGCTCACCACGAAGCCGTGCGAGAACGCGAAATCACGAAGGAGATGCAGAACGTGGGTCTTCCCCTGTCCTAGGTCAGCGTTGACGAAACGAACCTGCGATGCGCCTCGTTCGACCTGGGCGAGATCGGAGTGAATGGATGCCAAGAGTTCCTCCCGGCCAACAGAAATGAAGGAGATTCCTTCAGAAGGGGGTATTCCCTTTCTCAAGTCATTTACAATTGACACCGCTTTCCTGGTGGACACCTCAGGAGCGCCTACCGGTATGTCACGTTGTCGTAGCAGCTCCATCAGCTGCTGGAATTCCCCAAGACCAAGGCGTAGCCCCGGGTATTCATCAACGGCAAAGTACCCTCGAGCTTTCGCTTTCTCCAAGAGGGCGCGAATCTCCGGGCTGGCGTCAGACGGCCGTGGCCGAGCCATTTCATGACACTCAGATTCAGCGGACGCCTCTTAGGCCGACCGCTCCCGCTTCTCCTCCTCGATGATCCTCTCTACCAGGAGCGGGTATTCGGCTGTCAAGTCGAACGCGGGTTGGTCCGCATCTTGGAGCCCTGCCACCACGCTTCTCACGAGAGTGCCCACGCGGCGGTCGGCTCTCCGCTGAACGTGGGATGCGAGAGCCCTCAGATGCTCGTCGGTCACCCGTGAAGGCCGACCTTTGGCGATCTCGTAGATGGAACGGATCTTTCGTCCCAGCTCAAAGAACTGTTCCTCGTCAAGTGCTGGCAACTCGATGATGACATTCTCGAGGGAGCGGGTGGCGAGCTGGCCGAGGGGGTGTCTTATGCGTCTCCATAGCGCATCATAGGTAGGCGCCCCGGTCCGGGTATCATCGAAGAATGTAGGGGTGCTGGCAAAGACGAAATAGAAACCCTCGGTGTCGGCGTCGTTGTCGATGATCTGGCGGATGTTTTCATTCGCGAGGTCACGTCGCGCCACCCTCGTTAGCGAAACGATGGCTTCAGCTTCGTCCAACATCACGACAAGGCCGCTGTACCCGACTAGCCGGAGAAACTCGACCAACCCGTGGAGGTACTCCTTGATGCTGGTGAAAGTCTTCGATTTCGTTTCCTCTCCTCGGAACCAGCGCAGGAGCTCCAGCTTCCTGCTGAATTGGATGCCGGACGGATTGTTATGCGCCAGGCAATACTGGGCCAGCTTCTCTCTCATCTGCGGGAAGGGCACGCTCTCGATCGCGTGATAGACGTCTGTCTCGCTCTTTCCAGCGAGCCCAGCCGACCACTTGTCCAGGATCTTCGTCAGGCCGTCCTCTCGAAACTCCCGCGTACTGATCCGCTGCGCGAGGCGCTTGACCACGAGCTCAAGCTTGTCGAAGGGCGCCTCAGTGGAAAGTTCAACGTGGGAGACCACGAAATCCAGTTCAAACGCGAGCTGTCCTAGGAGGTCCAGAAAATGGGTCTTGCCCTGCCCAAAGTCGGCACTGATGAACTTCACGTCCGACAGGCCGTACTCCTTGATCTGACCAAGTTTCTCCCGAAAATGGTCTGTCAGACGTTCCCGCCCGACCGACACTAGGGCGACGTCCTCCGTTGGAGGAACTCCTTTGCGCAGCCTGGCGATAATTTGGAGGGCCTTCCCTTGGTCAAGCAGACCGCCGCGCGCTTCTTGGGCTCCGACACCTTTATCAATCGCCTTCTCTTCACCCTGTTCCGCAGCCGCAAGGGCATCCAGCTCGTCCCCGAGTCGCGAGAGCTGAATCGACGCCTCCTTGTCGAAAACCTCCAGGATCTTCTTCGCGGTCATGAGGGCATAGCGCGCGTCCTCAACCGAAGTGACGGTATCCCCGGGGTGGGCGAGCTGTGGACGGATCTCGGTCAAGACGTCTAGATCCCGCCCGAGACGATCCTTGTTCTGAAAAAGAGGCTTGAAAAGGGGCCAGTTGCGCTTGTTAACGATGACTTGCTTGAGCTCGCCCACATGCGCGTAGCCGAGGAGACTAGCAGGCTCCTGGGCACGGGACAGCGGGTGGACACTCCTCTTCCGTTCCTTCAACTGCCCCAGCAACCACGAAAAACCGCCCTCCTCCCAATCGTCGCCATATGCTTTGAGCAATGTTCTCTTGATCAGAGCAACGATGGCACACTCGAATACCTGATAGCCACCCCACGCAACGGAGCGAGCGTCACGTTCCATCTGAAACCACCGAGCGCCTACGTTTGCCTTGGCCTCATGAATCCAACCGAAGCCGCCGTGCCATCAGGAAGCGGTATTTGGAATGAAAGCCGCGGGTCTCGTATGGCGCTGAACTCGATTTGTTGCCCGTCCAGCGGCCCGGCAATCTGCGCTGACCAGAGCCGCGACAGATCCACGCAGAACTCGTCGCGGTAGTAGGCATTCAGACGGAGCCTTGTCTTCTTCCAGCCTGGCACTTCCTTTTCGGCTCGTCTCTTCATCTCCTGATAGACGTCCGTTAGTCGAACCCACCTGGTAGGGTTGGGGTGCAGGGCGGCGACCGTCTCATAGGCCGCCACAAGGCGATCTCTGATCGCGGCGGCATCACTTGGCCGCCCCCATAGCCTCTCGCGCTCAGAATCGAGCGCGGCCTCGATCTTGCTCCAATCTAGGCTTTGCAGGGGCTGGATTCCAACCTTGGCTGCTCTCTTCTTGAGGTTGAGGGTCACGTCCAGGAGAGTGTCGACCTGAAATGATCCTGAACGCCCTTCGAGACGGAGTCCTTTCGCGGAGCAGTAATTGGCCAGCTGCTTCTCGAGCTCTTCTTGAGCCAGATCTGCGCCGCGAGCAAGTGCGAGCCTGAGTCGTTCTAGGCTCACCTCCGCGTCGCGATACGTCTCAAGAAGCGGCCTACTGGTCGACCCGGCCAGGAACCTGCTCAAGTAGTCTTGATCTCCGCGGTCCCACGCCTGGACGAGCCTCTTGAGTGCCTCGCGGGCCCGCACCCTTTGTTCGACGTCCCTCTTCACAAGCGAGAGAAGACGCTCTAGATCAGCTCTGACTGCCGACTTGAGTTGCTCGTCCCCGCGATTGGTCTGACAATCCATCCTGTCCCCGGTTCTGCAAGACACAAGTGCTACGTTTGTCCGATCGGACGCGTGAAGAAGCTCGCGAGCTATTATACCGCACAGACGGTTCTGACGAGGCCTGCCTAAAGGGACACACCAAGTGGTTGCGTCATCAGGAAGTGGACGAAGCGCGAACGCAAACGCCCCGTCCAGTTCCAGCCGTCATGAAAGATCCCTCCAGCGAGAACTGGACCGCATTTCGGCCCCTCATAACCTCGGCGACAATGTCAAACCGCCGGCTTCTCAGGGACGTACAATCGCCGCAGCGGTAGCAGGGACATGGCGTTCTGGGGCATTTGCTCGTAGTGCTCCAAGACGAGATCCAAGAGGCGCTGGCCATCAACAAGCGCAACCTGCCCATTTCGTACAAAAGGCGCGTTCTCGGCCTCCTTTGTGAAGCCCCCAGTGCACACAAATAGCCCCCGCTCACCCGAGCCCAGCACGCCGTTCAGGTAGCCCACCTCTTGAACACCTGCCGAGTTCTTCTGATTCTTGACCTGGATCTTTATGCGTGGCGAAGCCAGGCCGAACGCGTCCGGATAAGCCAGGACGTCCACTCCACCATCCGCACCCTTCTTGCCGACACGCGTCTCGTACTTCAAAGCTGCAAGCAAGCCGGCTACAAACACCTGGAAGTCATGATGCTCGATATTGTCCAGCGCCTCTAGGATCTGCCCGCGAGCCTGGCCCTCGATCTCGTCGGCCCAGACGCCAACCTCAGGCGGTTCCTCACCGGCGCCTGTAAGGATGGGGGGACGTTCTCCGAGGAAAGCCTCCAGGTATGGAAGAGCCACATCGGCGCGAAACACGGTCAGGGTGCTCCCGAGCGTGTTACGAACGCTCTGTGGGAAGTAGCTTCTGGGCACTGGCTTGAGATACTCAACGGGGCGGGT
>JAUYEF010000391.1 GCA_030691635.1 Bacillota bacterium | reverse complement strand
CGAGATGATCAACATGCGGGACGAGAAAATGTCCAAGTCGCTGGGGAACACGGTCACGATGAAGGCCGTGCTCGACCAGTTCCCCGGGCCTGCCGTCAGGTTCTTCTTGCTGTCCACGCACTACCGCAAGATCCTGGAATTCAGCTCGGAGATACTGGCGGAGTCGACCAAGGGGTGGCAGCGGTTGCAGAAGAGCGCAGGCGATGCGATATCCTACCTGTGGGCATACGGCTGGAGGAACCGGTCGACAGGGCCGGGGGCAAACCACGGTGTCATGGCAGAAAAGGCCCGGGCGACCAGGGCGGCCTTTGAAGCGGCCATGGACGATGACTTCAACACCGCCGCCACGACCGGAGTGCTCTTCGACCTGGCGCGGGACGTCAACACGGCCGCGTCCTCGCTGTCCTTCGATAACACACCCAAAGAGGAAATGGATGGATTCGGCGTCGCGGTCTCGGTCCTTGCCGAACTTGGGGATGTGCTGGGACTTGTCAGGAAACCGAGGTTCGAGCCGTCGGCGATGTCAGGGCGCGTAAGGCCGGTATGGGCCAAATGGACGGGCAAGACCGGCCCTCTCTCAAGCAACCCGGCCAGGGACCTCAGAGAGATGGTGCGCGAACTTGCCATCATGCGTCAAAACGCCCGCGCGGCGAAGGCGTGGGCAGTCGCGGACGGCATCCGCAACGAGCTCCAGGCATCAGGGATCATCCTGGAGGATTCCCGCAGCGGTTACCGGTGGAGACCGGAGGTCGGTGAGACTTGGAGGAGTTGAACGGCATCCTGGCGTCCGTGAGGGCGAGCTGGGCCGTGGATGACGACGCATCACAGCTGCCCTCACAGATGCTGGCGTATATCGGAGACGCGTTCTACAATCTCCACGTAAGGCTCAAGGTCCTTTCTTCAGGGCCGTCGACACCTGTCGAGATTCACCGGCGCACCGTGGCGGAAGTCAGCGCGCCTGCGCAGGCTGCGCTGCTTGAGATTCTGTCGCCAGGCCTGACCGGAGAAGAAGCGCTCGTTGCGAGGCGGGGACGGAATATCCGCTCGAGCCGCCAGAGCAAAGCGCAGGGCGCGTCGCACGCCCACAGCACCGCATTCGAGGCCCTGATAGGTTTTCTGCTGGTATCGGGGCAGTATGCCAGGCTCTACGAGCTGCTTGACGAGAGGTGACCCTGCATGGCGGTGGGGTACTATTCTTTCGAGAACTGGGAGGAAGTCCACAGGTCTCGGGCAAGGAACAAACTTCACGTAGTCCTCCAGTCCCTGGACAACCCAAGGAGGATCGCTCATTTCAAGTTCGGTTTCGAGCTCGGCGTGGACCCAGAGTTTCGCGGGCCTCTCTCGGCCAATGAGAGAATCGCCTATGAACTCGCCGAGATGCTCGATCTTCCGGTCATGCCCGTCCAGTTCTACCGCCATCTTGGACTGAAGGGCCACCTGAGGTGGGCTATCCCGTACACTTCGAGCAACTGGAGCTTCCTCGAAGTGGGCATGAGGCGCAACATCCCCAGGTACTTCAACGACCCGGAAGTGCTAATCAGGATGTTCGTGTTCGATGTCTGGACTTGCAATCACGACAGGCACGAGGGCAACGTGCTGTATACCGTTTCGCCCTCAGGGACTAAGCACGATATCTTCCTCATAGATCATGATCTTGCGCTGTATGGCACCGAACGCAAGTGGCAGAGGCTCGACTACACACACCATCTCTGGTTCCGGGCTGAGCCGTTCCTGCGGCTGATCGAAGTCAGCCAACTGGTGAAGAGTTACGAGACGCTGAGGCCTGTCATCGAAACAGTGGGCAGGATACCCGACGAAACGGTCGATGAGATAGTTGACGGAGTCCATGAAGTAGAAGACGGCACATATCTCTCGAGTCGCGAGGCATGGATTATCAAGAAAATGCTCCGTCTGCGAAAAGACAGGCTGGAGTCGATCTTCCGCGACTGGTGCGACGAAAACGAGAAAGCTTGAGATGTGGGTGAACTGGAATTGGGCAACGGGAAGCGGTTGGATAGGATAGCGGGGCGGAATCCGGTTCTTGAGGCTCTTGCCGCCGGCCGCAAGATCGAAAGGCTCCTGCTCGCCACGGGCGCGAAGGTCGACGACGTCCAGGACCAGGCTGCGAGAAGAGGCGTCCCGGTCGAGATCGTCGACAGGCATTACCTTGACGCGCTCGTCAAGACGCTTCACCAGGGCGTCGTGGCCTTCGCTGAACCTCTTGAGTACGCATCGACTGAGGACATCCTGGATGTCGCGACAGGCCGCAAAGAGCCGGCGATGATAGTCGCGCTGGACCAGCTGGAAGACCCGCAGAACCTCGGTTCCATCCTGCGGTCGTCCGACGCCTTCGGCGCGCATGGTGTCATCATTCTCGAACGGCGGTCCGTGAGCCTGAGCCCGGCCGTTTCGCGCGCCTCCGCCGGAGCGGTCGAGCATGTGCGTGTCGCCCGGATAGTGAACATGGCCCGGGAGCTGGACAGTCTCAAGCGCGAGGGGTTATGGGTCATTGGGCTCGATGGAGCCGGTGACCAGGTCCTCTGGACTGTCGATCTCACATCGCCCGTGGTCATCGTCGTCGGCGGTGAAGGCAGGGGTCTAAGAAGGCTGGTCAAGGAGAAATGCGACGTCATCGCCAGGATCCCGATGGCTGGAAGGGTTTCGTCCCTGAACGCCGGAGTCGCAGCTGCGCTGGCCTTATATGAAGCGCAACGACAGCGTAATGCCTTGATTCGAAAGTAGTGGACGGGTATAATTGAGGAAGACTTTCATACTGGACAAGGTCCAATGGTCGTTTTCGCTTGGACGCGGTTTGCGTCAGGCCATCGGACCTCTGCAGGCGGGCCTGCTCTTTGGCATTCTTCCCACGGAGGCGAACCTTGTGGCGGTAGTTCCACAGAGAGATCTGTACGCCCAGTTTGAATCTATGCTTGATGAGGAGATAGTCGAGAGCGCCCGCGCCGGCGGTTCGCTCGCCATCGAGTATCTCATCACTAAGTACAAGAACTTCGTCAGAGCCAAGGCGCGTTCCTACTTCCTCATCGGCGCCGACAGAGAAGATATCATCCAGGAAGGCATGATCGGGCTCTACAAAGCCATCAGGGATTTCCGGAGCGACAAGCTGGCTTCGTTCAGGGCATTCGCGGAACTCTGCATAACCAGGCAGATCATCACTGCGATAAAGACCGCCACCAGGCAAAAGCACATCCCGCTGAACTCATACGTTTCCTTAAACAAGCCTATATACGATGAAGACTCGGACCGGACACTGCTTGATGTGATCTCGGGATCCAAGATAACCGACCCTGAAGAACTGATCATAAACCGTGAAGAGTTCGGCGATATCGAGGAGAAGATGGGCGAGATTCTCTCTGACCTCGAGTGGAAGGTATTGATGGCTTATCTCGACGGCAAGTCGTACCAGGAGATCGCGTTCGAACTCTCCCGCCACGTCAAGTCGATAGATAACGCTCTGCAGCGTGTGAAGCGCAAGCTCGAAAGGTACCTCGACGACCGCAACGGCGTTCGCGAATACGCGCTCAGGAGCAGACTATAGGCCGCTACGACTGCGTTTTCGCGAGCATGTTCGCGCCTTGACCCTGGTTTTCAAACCAGTTATAATAGGTGATGCGTCATAAGACGCTGGCGTAGCTCAACGGCAGAGCAGCTGATTTGTAATCAGCAGGTTGTGGGTTCGAATCCCACCACCAGCTCCAAAAGATGATATACTGATAAGGTTTTCCGGAGAGGTGCCCGAGCGGCTAAAGGGGGCAGACTGTAAATCTGTTGGCGGACGCCTACGCTGGTTCAAATCCAGCCCTCTCCACCATACATCGCGGGGTAGAGCAGCCAGGTAGCTCGTCGGGCTCATAACCCGGAGGTCGCTGGTTCAAATCCAGCCCCCGCAACCAAGCATATAAACCCTGCCTCGGTGCAGGGTCCCATATGTCTAGAGGCTGCTCACGTAGCTCAGTCGGCAGAGCGCGTCCTTGGTAAGGACGAGGTCACCGGTTCAATCCCGGTCGTGAGCTCCATCTGTTCCCGGGGCGTTTTTCGCGAAGCCATCCGGGCAAGCATGCGACCCGCTCGTTTCTTGACATGAATAACCCCGTGTGGTAGATTGATGAAGCGGTTTTCTAGGGTTTTCCGGGTTGACTGGGGGTGTGCTTCGTGCGAGAGATCATCACGCTCGCTTGTACGCAGTGCAAGCGCCGGAACTACACGACGATGAAGAACAAGAAGAATGATCCGTCCAGGATCGAGTTCAAGAAATACTGCAAGTTCTGCCGGGCACACACCGTCCATCGAGAGACCAGGTAGTCCGGAAACTCTGGTATCAAATAGGGCTTGACGCAGGCCAGTAGCTCGAACTGGTAGAGCGGCGGTCTCCAAAACCGTTGGTTGGGGGTTCGAATCCCTCCTGGCCTGCCAACCATTATGGGCCGCATGTTCGTGTGGGACCCTTCTCTTGTAAGTCCGCTCGGGCAACCGGTATACTGGGTGCCACGTGTCGGGATACTTGACGGTGGCGGGGTGTGAGACGTTGAAGTTCTCGGCAAAGGGGTTTCTGGATAAGACCGCCCGGTTCTTGAGGGAAGTGCGCGCCGAGCTGCGAAAGGTCATGTGGCCGTCGCGGCGCGAGACCTTTGTCTTCACCGCGATCGTCATCGGGTCCGTCGTGGTGATCTCGAGCTTGATCTGGGTCATCGACAGTGCTTTATCCCAGCTCCTCAGCTTTGTCATCAAATAGCTTGCGCCGCATGGCCAGCCTTTGCCGTCATGCCGGCCTGCGGAGTGACATAGAACAGCCTCCGGGCCAAACTACATATCCAGGAGGTGGGGACCCCAGGCGGTTGTAGGGTCCCTTGGTATTATGGAAAAGCTGTGGTACGTGGTCCACACGTATTCGGGCTACGAGAACAAAGTGAAGACGAACCTGGAGAAGCGCGTTGAGTCGATGTCCATGCAGGACAAGATCTTCCGCGTGGTCGTCCCCATGGAAGAGGAGCTCGAAATCAAGGACGGCAAGAGGAAGATCACGAAGCGCAAGGTCTTTCCAGGATACGTCATGGTCGAGATGATGATGGACGATGACTCCTGGTATGTCGTCCGGAACACACCTGGGGTGACCGGCTTCGTCGGCTCGGGTTCGAAACCGACGCCGCTCAGGCCAAATGAAGTGAGTGTCATCCTGCGCCAGATGGGTATCGAAGACCTCAGGCCGAAGGTGAATTTCCAGGTCGGCCAGAGCATCCGCGTCGCAGGGGGTCCTTTCAGCGGTTTCATAGGAGTCGTGGAGGAAATCAACGCCGACCGCGGCAAGTTGAGAGTCCTCGTTTCGATGTTCGGCCGCGACACACCAGTAGAATTGGATTTCGGGCAGGCTGTTGAGCTTTGAGCCGGAGTTTTTGCGTGCCCGAAGTGGGAGGGCTTACGCCCGCCAGCACCACAAAGGAGGAGTAACGGAATGGCGAAGAAGATCGCCGCGATAGCCAAGCTGCAGATTCCAGCCGGAAAAGCCACACCCGCGCCGCCCGTCGGTCCCGCGCTCGCGCCTCATGGTATCAACCTCATGGGGTTCGTCAAGGAGTTCAATGAGCGGACGGCAAAGCAGACGGGCACTATCATCCCGGTCGAGGTCACGATTTTCGAAGACCGGTCCTTCACGTTCATAACCAAGACGCCGCCCGCGCCTGTGCTGCTGAAGGAGGCTCTGGGCCTCGAGACCGCGTCTGGAGAGCCGAACAAGAAGAAGGTCGGCCAGATCAGCCGGGCAAAGGTGCGCGAGATCGCCGAGATTAAGATGAAGGACCTCAATGCGGGGAGCGTTGAGGCGGCGATGAGGATGATCGAAGGAACCGCCAGGAGCATGGGTATAGAGGTTGTCGAGTAAGAGGTTGTCGAGTAACCTCCGGCTTCGGTGGGAGGACTTGTTCCGCTAAGACCACATTGGAGGAGATGTTTTGATGCCCGCACACGGCAAGAAATACGATGACGCCAGGAAACTGATCGATAGAACACAGCTTTATGACCCGTCGGAGGCCATGGACCTCTTGAAGAAGACGGCCACCGCTAAGTTCGATGAGACCGTGGAGGTTGCGGTGAGACTGGGTGTCGACCCACGGCACGCCGACCAGATGGTCAGGGGAGCCGTTGTGCTGCCTCACGGCACCGGCAAAGAGGCCAAGGTCCTGGTTTTCGCAAAGGGCGACAAGGCCAAGGAAGCCCAGGAGGCCGGAGCCGATTTCGTCGGCGCTGAGGACATGATCGAGCAGATCCAGGGAGGCTGGGCAGGCTTCGACGTCGCTGTCGCGACTCCGGACATGATGAGCCTCGTCGGACGGCTGGGCCGCATCCTCGGGCCCAAGGGCCTCATGCCAAACCCACGCACAGGCACCGTGACGTTCGACGTGGGGGCCGCGGTGCACGAGATCAAGGCCGGCAAGATCGAGTACCGGGTCGAGAAGGCCGGCATCGTGCATGCGCCGATCGGCAAGGCCTCATTCTCGGCGGAGAAGCTTCAGGAGAACTTCCACACGCTGATGGACGCCCTGATCAGGGCGAAGCCGGCCGGGGCGAAAGGCACTTACATCAAGAGCGTCGCGGTTTCCTCGACCATGGGCCCAGGCATCAAGATTTCGCCGTCGCAAGTTACACGCGTGGCTGAACGCTAGTTTGACTCGATAGAGCACCATATGGTAGTATCAAGTCAAGTTTGAGCGCCCAAGACAGCTGGCGCACCGCATAGGGCTTAATCGCCGCCAGCCGAGGCAAGTGCTTGTGCGAATGTCATTGCATGAGTGCGCCCCCGCGTCTTGGCGCGGGGGCTCTTGCTTTTTACTCCAGGCGATAGAGGGAGGTGCTAGATTGAACCGCGAGCCGAGGCAGGAGAAAGTTGAAGCGGTCGAAAAACTGCGTTCGGGATTCGAGCAGTCCAAGTCGACCATCCTTACGGACTACCGGGGCATGAACGTGGCCGCGATGACAAAACTCAGGCGCAACATGCGTCAGGCCGGTGTGGAGTACAAGGTTGTAAAGAACACCCTGGCAAAGATCGCACTTCACGACCTGGGCATCACCGGTCTGGACCTGTTTTTCGAGGGGCCCACGGCGATAGCCATGAGCAAGACCGACCCGGTGGCTCCCGCCAAGATCATCTCGGATTTCATCAGAGAAACAAGAGATACAAGCCTGCAGGTGAAAGCAGGCCTGCTGAACAGGGAGTTCATCGACGAGGTGGGCATACGCGCCCTGGCGGACTTGCCGTCCAGAGAACAGCTGCTCGCGAGAGTGGCAGGATGTTTTGCCTCTCCGCTGTCCAGCATGGCTTCGGTGCTGAGCGCTCCGCTCCGTAACGTTGGCTATGCGCTCCAGGAAATCCTAAAACGAAAAGAAGAACAGGCGCTGGCAGCGGGCTAGGCCTAGGCCCATCTTTTTCCAATAATCCAGGAGGTGTTTTCAGGTGTCAAAGATCCAGGAAGTCATCGAGATAATCAAGGGCATGAATGTCCTCGAACTGTCTGAGCTGGTTAAGGAATTCGAGAAGGAGTTCGGGGTCTCCGCCGCCGCTCCCATGATGGCAGCCGCGCCTGCGGCCCAGGCCGCCGCCGCTCCCGCCGTGGTTGAGGAGCAGACCGAGTTCGACGTGATCCTCAAAGAAGTCGGGAACCAGAAGGTACAGGTCATCAAGGTCGTGCGCGAGCTGACCGGCCTTGGACTCAAAGAGGCGAAGGACCTGGTCGAAGGAGCCCCGAAGCCTGTGAAGGAGAAGGTTTCCAAGCAGGATGCCGAGGCAGCCAAGACCAAGCTGACGGCTGTCGGGGCAGTGGCGGAAATCAAGTAAGCAGGCATTATCGTGGGCCGGCGGAGGGGCATTCCTCCGCCGGCCTTATGTGTTGACTCTTGCATGCTCGTGTGTTACTATAACAAATTGCCATCATGTTGCGCCCGGCGAAATGTTTGAATGTACAGTGAGATTCACGGATAAGATAATTGTTATCGGCTTCTATTCTAAGCGCCCACTGCCAGAAAAACTAGGATGAGTAAGGCAACACGGGGCTTATTTATGTTTTTGTAGAGATATCTACCCTAACGGCAAGCCCGGAAATTCGTGATTGCAGCCCAGAAATGTCACAAGGAGTGACCAGTGCATGGCGCATGCCATTAAGGTAGGCACTCGCGAAAGGCTATCTTTCGCTAGGATCAACGAAGTGCTCGACATGCCCAACCTCATCGAGATCCAGCAGAAATCGTATCAATGGTTCGTCAGTGAGGGCCTCCAGGGAATCTTCAAAGACATCTCACCGATTGAAGACTTCACGGGAAAGCTTGTCCTCGAGTTCGGAAAGTATGAGCTCGACAAAAGCAAAGGCAAGTATTCCGTGGGGGCATGCAAGGAGAGGGACGTGACCTATGCCACGCCTCTCAAAGTCCAGGTGCGGTTGATCAACCGGGACACCGGGGAGGTCAAAGAGCAGGAAGTCTTCATGGGCGACTTCCCGCTGATGACCGACAATGGCACCTTCATCATCAATGGCGCAGAAAGAGTCATCGTTAGCCAGCTGGTGCGGTCCCCGGGGGCGTACTATTCCGACCAGTACGACGCCGGCGGCAACCAGCTGTTCTTCGCGACCGTCATACCGAACAGGGGCGCGTGGCTCGAATTTGAATCGGATTCTTCGAATGTGCTCTACGTGAGGGTCGACAGGACGCGTAAGATTCCGGTGACCATCCTGCTGCGAGCGGTCGGGCTCGGGACGGATGCCGAGATCCTCGAAGTCTTCGGAGATAACCAGTACATCAAGAGCACCCTGGACAAAGACCCCACGGAATCGAAGGACGACGCCTTGATAGAGATATACAAGAGGCTCAGGCCGGGCGAGCCGCCGACGGTGGACAATGCCAGGACGCTGCTCAACAACCTGTTCTTTGAGTCCCGTCGCTACGACCTTGCCGGGGTGGGAAGGTACAAGCTCAATAAGAAACTCAGCCTCAGGAGGAGACTGGCGGGCGCTTTCACCATTGAGCCCATCCACGATCCGGCCACAGGCGAGAAGATCGCCGACGAACGAGCGCTCATAGACAAGCGGCTGGCCGAGAGGATTGAGGCGGCCGGTTACTCCTCTTTGGAAGTCCAGACCCGCGATGGCAATATCGTCAAAATCATCTCGAACGCCAACAAAGAGACTGGCGCCCCGCCTGATTCCCAGGTCAAGACGCTCACAAACAATGATATCATCGCTTCGGTCAACTACCTGGTGGGCCTGTTCTATGACGTTGGTTCGGTGGACGACATCGACCATTTGGGAAACCGGCGGCTCAGGTCAGTCGGCGAGCTTCTGCAGAACCAGTTCCGGATCGGCCTCGCGAGGATGGAGCGTGTGGTCAAAGAGCGCATGACCATCCAGGACGTCGAGGCCATCACGCCTCAGGCGCTCATCAATATCCGGCCTGTCGTGGCGTCAGTGAAAGAGTTCTTTGGCTCAAGCCAGCTCTCGCAGTTCATGGACCAGACCAACCCGCTGGCGGAGCTCACCCACAAGAGGCGGCTCTCAGCTCTTGGGCCGGGCGGCCTTTCGCGTGAGCGCGCCGGGTTCGAAGTCCGGGACGTGCACCACTCTCACTATGGGCGGATGTGCCCGATAGAAACGCCCGAAGGTCCGAACATCGGCCTCATCGGCTCTCTGAGCACGTACGCTCGAATCAATGAGTTCGGCTTCATTGAGACGCCCTACAGGAAAGTCGATAAAGAGCAGCGCGTCGTCACCGACGAGATCGTCTACCTGACCGCCGATGAAGAGGACGAAGCCGTCATCGCCCAGGCCAACGAGCTTCTGGATGCGGAAGGCAAGTTCATCCAGCAGCACGTCACCGGGCGGTACCGGCAGGACATCCTGGTGGTTGACTCGGACCAGGTGGACTACATGGACGTCTCGCCCAAGCAGGTCGTGTCCATCGCGACCGCGCTGATCCCGTTCCTCGAGAACGACGACGCAAACAGGGCGCTGATGGGATCGAACATGCAGAGGCAGGCCGTCCCCCTGATCCGGTCAGAGGCCCCCCTGGTGGGAACAGGCATGGAGTATAAGGCCGCTATCGATTCCGGTGTTGTGGAGCTTGCGAAAAAAGACGCCATCGTTGAGAGCGTACAGGCAGACAGGATCATATTGAGGCCGGTCGACGGTTCCCCACTGATCGAGCATAAGTTGATCAAGTACGCCAGGACGAACCAGGGCACGTGCCTGAACCAGCGGCCCATAGTCAAACGAGGCGCGCTCATCAGGACCGGCGACCCGATCGCGGATGGGCCTTCCACGCAGCTCGGAGAACTCGCGCTCGGCCAGAATGTTCTGGTCGCGTTCATGCCATGGGAAGGGTACAACTACGAAGACGCGATCTTGATAAGCAGAAAGCTGGTCAAGGAAGACCGGTTCACCTCGATCCACATTGAGGAGTACGAGTGCGACGCCAGAGACACAAAGCTCGGGCCCGAAGAGATCACACGGGATATCCCGAACGTCGGTGAAGATGTGCTCAAGGATCTCGATGAACGCGGCATCATCCGTATCGGGGCCGAGATCCGGCCAGGCGACATCCTGGTGGGCAAGGTCACTCCCAAGGGGGAGACCGAACTCACCGCTGAAGAGCGGCTGTTGCGCGCGATCTTCGGCGAAAAGGCCAGGGAAGTCCGCGATACCTCTCTCCGTGTGCCGCATGGTGAGAGTGGCATCGTGGTGGACGTGAAAGTGTTTTCCCGTGAGAACGGGGACGAACTCGCCCCGGGGGTGAACCAGCTTGTCCGCACGTACATCGCGCAGAAGAGAAAGGTTTCCGAGGGCGACAAGATGGCGGGGCGCCACGGGAATAAGGGTGTCATCGCAAGGATATTGCCCGAAGAGGACATGCCGTTCATGCCTGACGGCACTCCGGTGGAGATTGTGCTGAACCCGCTCGGCGTGCCCTCACGCATGAACATCGGCCAGATACTTGAGGCCCACCTCGGATGGGCGGCCAGCGTGCTCGGGCTTTACGTGGCGAGCCCGGTGTTCGACGGCGCCAGGGAAGATGAGATCCTGGACCTGCTCGAGAAGGCCGGCCTGCCACGGACGGGCAAGATCGAGCTCTACGATGGTCGCACGGGCGAGCAGTTCGACAACGAGGTCACGGTGGGCTACGTCTACATGATGAAGCTTGCCCACCTGGTCGACGACAAGATACACGCAAGGTCCACAGGACCCTACTCTCTGGTTACCCAGCAGCCACTGGGCGGGAAGGCCCAGTTCGGCGGGCAGCGATTCGGCGAAATGGAAGTGTGGGCGCTTGAGGCGTATGGAGCGGCGTTCACTCTTCAGGAGTTGCTGACGGTCAAGTCGGACGACGTGGTCGGCCGTGTCAAGACATACGAGGCCATCGTCAAAGGCGAGAACATTCCTGAGCCGGGAGTGCCGGAATCGTTTAAGGTCTTGCTGAAGGAGCTGCAGAGCCTTGGGCTGGATGTCAAGGTGCTGAGCGATAAGTCGAGGGTCATAGACATCCGCGAGACTGATGAGGACATCACAGAGACAGCAAGGGAGCTCGACCTCACCATAGACGGCGAGGAAGAACGGCTGCCGGTCGCCACACGCGAAGAGGCCATTGAACAAGGCCTCGAGCCCGAGCCGGAAGATGAAATCCCGGTCGACGAGCTGCCGGTCGATGATGAGGAACCGCTTGATGCGGTCGCTCTTGATTCCGCGGCCGGCCGAGACGAACTGGAACTCCCGGCAGACCGGGAGGAGCCGGAAGTCGACGTCGAGAGCCTTGTGAAGGGCGAAGGCAAGCGGACGCCGGAGGAATAGGGCTCCAGCGAATTCTGCCTAACGTGAAAGGGGACGAAGTGCTTGCTGGATGTCAATAACTTCAACTCGATAAGGATAAGCCTTGCGTCGCCCGAGCAGATCAGGGAATGGTCGCGAGGCGAGGTAAAGAAGCCCGAGACGATAAACTACAGGACCCTCAAGCCCGAAAGGGAGGGCCTGTTCTGCGAGAAGATATTCGGCCCGCAGCGCGACTGGGAATGCCATTGCGGCAAGTACAAGCGTGTGCGCTATAAGGGCATCGTGTGCGACAGGTGCGGTGTTGAGGTCACACGCTCGAAGGTGCGCCGTGAGCGGATGGGGCATATCGAGCTTGCCGCCCCCGTGTCGCATATCTGGTATTTCAAGGGCATCCCGAGCAGGATGGGGCTTCTCATGGACATGTCCCCGAGAGCGCTCGAGAAGGTGCTCTACTTCGCGTCGTACGTCGTAACCGACCAGGGCGACACTCCACTGATGAAGAAGCAGCTCATGACGGAGAACGAGTACCGGGAGGCCAAGGAGAAGTACGGGAGCGGCTTCAAGGCAGCCATGGGCGCGGAAGCCGTCAAGAGGCTCCTCGAGGAAATCGACCTGAACGACTTGGCCAAGGAGCTGAAAGCCGAGCTCAAAGACGTCAGCGGGCAGAGACGCGTGCGTACGATCAGGAGGCTCGAGGTCGCCGAGGCATTCCGGAAGTCGGCCAACCGCCCGGAGTGGATGATACTCGACGTGATCCCGGTCATACCTCCAGACCTCAGGCCGATGGTGCAGCTCGACGGCGGACGGTTCGCCACATCTGACCTGAACGACCTGTACAGGCGCGTCATAAACCGGAACAACAGGCTGAAGAGGCTCCTGGACCTGGGCGCGCCCGACATTATCGTGCGCAACGAGAAGCGCATGCTCCAGGAAGCCGTTGACGCTCTCATAGACAACGGCAGGCGCGGCCGTCCCGTGACCGGGCCAGGCAACAGGCCCCTGAAATCGCTGAGCGACATGCTGAAGGGCAAGCAGGGCCGTTTCCGGCAGAACCTGCTCGGCAAGCGAGTCGACTACTCCGGGCGTTCCGTCATCGTGGTGGGGCCGAGGCTGAAGTTCCACCAGTGCGGACTCCCCAAGGAGATGGCCCTGGAGCTGTTCAAGCCCTTCGTCATGAAGAGGCTGGTCAGGGACGGGCTCGCGCATAACATCAAGAGCGCCAAGCGGATGGTGGAACGGCTGAAGGCGGAAGTCTGGGACGTGCTCGAAGAAGTCATCAAGGAGCATCCGGTGCTGCTCAACCGCGCGCCGACCCTTCACAGGCTGGGAATCCAGGCGTTCGAGCCGGTGCTTGTCGAGGGCCGCGCCATACAGATCCACCCGCTTGTCTGCCCGGCATACAACGCAGACTTTGACGGCGACCAGATGGCGGTGCATGTGCCGCTTTCCGCCGAATCGCAGGCCGAAGCCAGGATACTGATGCTTTCAGTCCATAACATGCTGTACCCAAAAGACGGCTCGCCCGTCGTGACGCCGCAGCAGGATATCGTGCTGGGCTGCTACTACCTTACTCTGGAGAAAGAGAATGCTCGCGGTGAGGGCAAGAGCTTCTCCAACCCAGAGGAAGCCATCATGGCTTACGAAGCTGGGGTCGTCGACCTGCACGCAAAGGTCAAAGTGAGGATCACCGGCGAGAAGCTCGAGACCACGGTCGGCAGGGTGCTCTTCAACGAGAAACTGACAGAAGACCTGCGGTTCGTGAACCAGGTCGTCGACAACAAATCGTTGTCCAACCTGGTGGCCATCTGCTTCAGGCGGCACGGCACGGCGGTGACCGCTGTGGTCCTGGACGGCATAAAAGAGCTCGGTTTCAAGTTCGCGACCCGGGCCGGCACCACGATATCGATCAGCGACATTCCAGTGCCCGAAACGAAGGCGGGGCTGGTGGCGAACGCTGAAGAGGAAGTCGACCAGATCCAGCAGCAGTTCCAGAGAGGCCTGATCACCGCCGACGAGAGATACCAGAAGACCATCAGCATCTGGAACACCGTGAAGGAACGTGTGTCGAACGACCTCATGACCAGCCTGAAGACGACCATGAACCCGGTTTATATGATGTCGATATCAGGCGCCAGGGGCAACCCGGCGCAGATAACCCAGCTCGGGGCCATGCGTGGCCTGATGGCCGACCCGTCGGGCCGGATCATCGAGCTGCCGATCAAGGCAAGCTTCCGTGAGGGCCTGACAGTGCTGGAGTATTTCACCTCGACCCACGGCGCGAGGAAGGGTCTCGCGGACACCGCTCTCAGAACCGCCGACTCAGGCTACCTGACGCGACGCCTCGTCGATGTGTCGCAGGACGTCATCATCAGGGAAGACGACTGCGGCACCACATCGGGGATCATCGTCGCGGAAGTGCGTGACGGGAATGAAGTCATCGAAAGCCTGTATGACCGGATCATCGGCCGCACGGCGCTCGATGATGTGACAAACCCCGAGACCGGAGAACTGATAGTCGCGGCCGATGAGCCCATAGATGAGGAAATCGCTGAGAAGATCAAGCAAACCGGCATCCAGGAAGTGCCCATACGCTCGGTTCTCACCTGCAAGACCCGGTATGGCATCTGCGCCAAGTGCTACGGCCGGAACCTTGCCACCGCCACAGCTGTGGATGTCGGCGAGGCGGTCGGTATCATCGCGGCTCAATCGATCGGCGAGCCTGGCACGCAGCTTACGATGAGGACGTTCCACACCGGTGGCGTCGCGGGCGAAGACATCACCCAGGGTCTGCCGCGCGTGGAGGAGCTCTTCGAGGCGAGGAAGCCGAAGGGCCAGGCCATCATCGCCGAAGCGGACGGCAGCGTGCACATCGGACAAAACAAGAACAGAAAAGAGATCGAGATCGCCACTGCTACGGGCGAAACCCTATCGTACGTGGTGCCCTTTGGAGCCAGGCTCAAGGTCATGGAGGGTGAGTTTGTCTACGCTGGCGACGAGATGACTGAGGGCTCGATCAACCCGCACGACCTCTTGAGAGTGAGGGGTCTGCGGGCCGTCCAGATGTACCTGCTGCATGAAGTGCAGCGCGTCTACAGGATGCAGGGCGTGGACATAAGCGACAAGCACATTGAGATAATAATCAGACAAACGCTCCGAAAGGTCAAGGTGGACGAACCGGGCGACACAAACCTCCTGCCCGGAGGGCTGGTTGATGTGTTCGAGTTCGAGGACGAGAACGAAGCCGCGATCGCGAACGGTGGACAGCCGGCAGTGGCGAAACCAGTGTTGCTGGGCATCACCAAGGCCTCGCTGGCGACCGACTCGTTCCTGTCTGCCGCCTCGTTCCAGGAGACCACCCGGGTGCTGACTGACGCCGCGGTCAAGGGCAAGCGTGACCACCTGTTCGGGCTGAAGGAAAACGTGATAATCGGGAAGTTGATACCGGCCGGAACAGGCATGGCAAGGTACCGGAACGTGCGCGCGGTCGCGTACGAATGGGAACAACCTGCGGGAGAAGGCGAGCCGGAAGACGCGGACCTGACCGCGCCGCTACCGGTGGAACAGCCCGACCGGCTGGAAGTGGAGCGATCGCCTGAGGAGACGCCGCACCAGCAACCGGACGGGCCTGACGCGACGGTAGAGAGTGTGCCCCGGCTGGGCCGGTCGTCGGATTGACACGCCCCTGCACCGGTGATAAAATCGTGAAGTGCGTGTCACGACCTGGAGGATTTCTGTCTTATGTCGATTGAGCAGGTGCGGCTCGCCAGGAAGAAAGCGGTCGGCACAAAACAGGCCTTGAAAGCGTTGACCAAAGGCAAAGTCGAGGCTGTGTTTGTGGCGTCGGACGCAGACGAGCGAGTCACCAGGGACATAATCAGGGAATGCAACCAGAGAGGTATTACGGTCAACGTTGTGGACTCCATGATAGCGCTGGGCAAGGCGTGCGGCATCCAAGTCGGCGCCGCGGCCTGCGCTATCGTGGAGCAGTGATACGTAACGACAGCAGTCATTAGAGCTACGTGACTTCAGAACAAGGAGGCGCTTTGATGCCGACAATCAGTCAGCTTGTGCGCCATTCGAGAGATATCCTGGCAAACAGGTCGAAGACGCCACACCTGCGGCGCAACCCGTTCAAGAGAGGCGTTTGCACAGTGGTGAGGACCCAGACGCCAAAGAAACCCAACTCGGCCCTGAGGAAAATCGCCAGGGTGCGCCTAACCAACGGCATTGAAGTCACTGCGTACATCCCCGGCATTGGGCATAACCTCCAGGAGCACTCGATCGTCCTGGTGCGCGGCGGCCGTGTAAAGGATCTTCCTGGCGTAAGGTATCATATTGTACGAGGCGTCCTCGACACGGCAGGCGTGCAGAATAGGAAGAAGGCGCGCTCCCGGTACGGAGCCAAGATGCCGAAGAAATAGGAGGTCTAGAGATGCCCAGGCGCGGTCAAGCAACCAGGCGTCAGATTGAGCCAGACCCGGTCTATGGCAACGAAACGCTGTCAAGACTGATCAACAAGATAATGTACAGCGGCAAGAAGTCGTTAGCTCAGCGCGTCGTGTACGATGCGGTGGGCATCATCGAGGAGAAATCCAAGAAGAACGGCGTTGAGGTGGTGGAGACGGCCATCAAGAACGCCATGCCGGTCCTCGAGGTCAGGGCACGGCGTGTCGGCGGCGCAACCTACCAGGTGCCCATAGAAGTCCGTGCGGAGCGGCGGATGGCGCTCGCTTTACAGTGGCTGGTGCGATACGCCAGAGAGCGTGGAGAACGCACGATGACGGAGAAGCTTGCGGGTGAACTGCTGGACGCGGCCAACAACACCGGCGCCACAATCAAGCGCAAGGAAGAGACTCACAAGATGGCCGAGGCCAACAGGGCGTTCGCCCATTACAAGTGGTAAGTTCCAGGCTCTGAGAGTCGCCAGGCTGATCGCCGGACCTGCCGCTCAAGGCAAGTCCGGATCTCAGGTGAAAGGAGGGGAGTACTCGATGCCGAGGCAGCATGCCCTCGACCATGTGCGGAACATAGGGATAATCGCTCACATAGACGCCGGTAAGACGACTGTGACCGAGCGTATCCTGTTCTACACCGGAAAAGTGCACAGGATGGGCGAGGTGCATGAAGGATCTGCGACCATGGACTGGATGGTCCAGGAGCAGGAGCGGGGGATAACCATCACCTCCGCTGCGACGACGTGTTTCTGGAAGGATCACCGCGTGAACATCATTGACACACCAGGACACGTGGACTTCACCATCGAGGTCGAGCGGTCGCTGCGAGTGCTTGACGGCGCAGTCGGCATATTCTGCGCCAAGCGAGGCGTCGAGCCCCAATCTGAGACGGTGTGGCGCCAGGCCGACAGGTACGGAGTGCCGAGGATCGCTTTCGTGAACAAGATGGACGTCATCGGGGCGGACTACCAGAATGTACTCAGCATGATGAAGAGCCGGCTGGGCTCGAATGCCATCGCGATGCAGCTTCCCATCGGCGCGGAGGACAGCTTCTCTGGTGTCATAGACCTGACAAACATGGAGGCCATCACGTTCGGCGGAGCATTCGGAGAGCATCCTGAGGAGTCCGAGATTCCGGCTTCGCTCCTCGGAGCCGCGAGAGAGCAGCGTCAGAGGCTGATCGAAAGCGTCGCGGAATTTGACGACAGCCTTATGGACAAATACGTTGAGGGAGTCGAGCCCTCCATCGAAGACCTGGTTCGCGCCGTGCGGGCGGGCACCCTGGCATCGAAGATCGTGCCCGTGTTCTGCGGCAGCGCATACAAGAACAAAGGCATCCAGGCACTCCTTGACGGGGTTATGCGCTACCTGCCGTCGCCGCTTGACGTGCCGGCGGTTGTGGGCACGAACCCTGAGACCTCTCTTGAGGAGAAGCGAGAGCCCGGGGACTCAGAACCGTTTTGCGCGCTCGCTTTCAAGATAGCCACCGACCCGTATGTCGGCAAGCTGACGTATTTCCGAGTTTACTCCGGCGCATTCGTGCCGGGGAACCTTGTGTACAACACGGCCCGGCGCAAGAAGGAGCGCATCGGCAGGGTGCTTGCCATGCACGCCAATCACCGGGAGGACATTTCCGAGGTTTTCGCCGGCGACATCGCGGCCGCGGTCGGGCCGAAAGACGTGCTCACCGGCGATACGCTGTGCGACGAGAAGCACCCGATCGCGCTTGAGCGTATAGACTTCCCGGAGCCGGTGATCCAGCTCGCGATCGAGCCACGGACCAAGGCCGACCAGGACCGGCTCTGGCTTTCCTTGTCCAAGCTCTCGGACGAGGACCCGACATTCAGGATGCACACGGATCCGGACACCGGCCAGTCGATCATATCGGGCATGGGAGAACTCCACCTGGAGATCATCGTGGACCGTCTTGTCCGTGAGTTCGGTGTGTCGGCGAACGTCGGGAAGCCGCAGGTGTCCTACAGGGAGTCGATAACTCGCCGGGTCAAGAGTGAAGGCCGGTTCGTCCGCCAGACCGGTGGGCGGGGCCAGTACGGGCACGTGGTCGTCGAAATGGGCCCGCTCGGGCGAGGGCAGGGAATCGAGTTCCGCGACGCCACCACCGGCGGCATAATACCTAAGGAGTTCATCTCGGCCATCGAGGCCGGAACCAGGGAGGCGCTCGAATCCGGGGCGCTGGCGGGCTACCCGGTGGCGGATGTGCAGGTCACGCTCGTTGGCGGGTCTTTCCATGAAGTCGACTCGTCAGAGATCTCTTTCAAGATCGCTGGATCCATGGCAGTGCGGGATGGGCTGCCCAAAGCCGGACCGGTGCTGCTTGAGCCGTTGATGGAAGTTGAAGTTGTGCTTCCCGAGGAGTATCTGGGGGAAGTGCTCGCCGACCTTACAGCACGGCGCGGCCAGGTTGAGGGCGTCAAGAGCAGGCTTGCCACTCAGGTGGTCAGAGGCAAGGTTCCGCTGGCAACGATGTTCGGTTATGCGACGGACCTGCGGTCCAAGACGCAGGGGCGAGGGACGTACTCGATGGAGTTCTCGCACTACGAAGAGGTTCCGCAGTCTGTGATGTCCGAGATTGTGTTCAAGATTATGGGAAGGTACCCAGCGTAATGAGGGAGGATGAATCAAATGGCTAAGAAAAAGTTCGAAAGGACAAAGCCACACGTCAACGTGGGCACCATCGGTCATATCGACCATGGCAAGACGACGCTGACAGCTGCGATCACCCTGGTGCTGTCAGCGGCCGGTCTCGCGCAGTACACCCCATTTGACCAGATCGATAAGGCGCCGGAAGAGAAGGCGCGCGGCATCACCATCCAGACCGCGCACATCGAGTATGAGACAAAGGCCAGGCACTATGCTCACGTCGACTGCCCAGGCCACGCTGACTACATCAAGAACATGATCACAGGCGCTGCGCAGATGGACGGGGCCATCCTCGTTGTGTCCGCCCCCGACTCGGTCATGCCGCAGACCCGTGAGCACGTACTGCTCGCCAGGCAGGTTGGTGTGCCGTCCATGGTCGTCGCGCTGAACAAGTGCGACATGATGGACGACCCCGAACTCCTCGAACTGGTTGAGCTCGAGGTCAGGGAGCTGCTCACCAAGTACCAGTTCCCCGGCGACGAGACACCGGTCATCCCCGTGAGCGCCCTCAAGGCTCTTGAGTGCGGCTGCGGCAAGAGGGAATGCGAGTGGTGCGGCAAGATACTTGAGCTCATGGATGCCGTGGACAGGTACATCCCGACCCCGGTCCGTGACGTCGACAAGCCCTTCCTGATGTCCGTCGAGGACGTGTTCTCGATCACAGGCCGTGGCACCGTGCCCACGGGCAGGATCGAGAGAGGCCGCGTAAAGGTCGGTGACGAGGTCGAGATCGTCGGCCTCATGGACCGCCCGAGGAAGACTGTCGTGACCGGCGTTGAGATGTTCCGCAAGATCCTCGATGAGGGCGTCGCCGGGGACAACATCGGCGTGCTGCTCAGGGGCATCGACAAGGACGAGGTCGAGCGTGGCCAGGTCCTCGCGAAGCCAGGGTCCATCAAGCCGCATACGAAGTTCGTGTCGTCGGTCTACGTTCTGACGAAGGAAGAAGGCGGTCGTCACACCCCCTTCTTCAACGGGTACAGACCGCAGTTCTACTTCCGGACGACGGACGTCACCGGGACCGTCAAGCTTCCCGAGGGCGTTGAGATGGTCATGCCCGGCGACAACATCCGTATGGACATCCAGCTCATCACACCCATCGCGATCGAACAAGGCGTCCGGTTCGCCATCCGTGAAGGCGGCAGGACCGTCGGCGCCGGTGCAGTGACAGAGGTCTCTGAGTAACGTACTGTGCGTGTGCTGCGCCGGGGGGCAGGCCCCCCGGCCCGCGACGCCATCTAGGAGGGACGCGAATGCCAGGCCAGAAGATCCGTATCCGCCTGCGGGCGTTCGACCATAAGATCCTTGACCAGTCCGCGATAAGGATTGTGGACACCGCAAAGAGGACCGGCGCGAGCGTTTCGGGCCCCGTCCCGCTGCCCACAGAGAGGAGTGTCTACACACTTCTTGTGGCGCCGAACGGTGAAAAGGATATCAGAGAGCAGTTCGAGATGCGGGTGCACAAGCGGTTGATAGACATCATCGATCCGACGACCAAGACAGTCGATGCCTTGATGAGGCTCGACCTGCCCGCGGGCGTCGACATCGAAATCAAGCTTTAGACGCGAGGGCTCAAGGGGGTGCAAGTGTTGCACAAGTTTATCGTGGGCAAGAAGATCGGAATGGCCCAGATCTACAGCAGTGAGGGGAAAGCGGTCCCCGTCACCGTCATCGAAGCCGGCCCCTGCGTTGTTGTTCAGAAGAAGGCTCAGGCCACGGATGGGTATGGCGCATTGCGGCTTGGTTTTGAAGCAGTGAAGCCACAAAAACTCACGAGCCCGGAGAAAGGCCTGTTTGAGAAGACAAAGACCCAGCCGGTCAAGGTCCTTCGCGAGGCTCGACTGGACGATATAGAGGGCTACCAGGTCGGCCAGGAGATCAAGTGCGACATCTTTAAAGCAGGGGAGTATGTCGACATCACCGGCACATCCCGCGGTAAGGGTTTCGCCGGAGTCGTCAAGCGGCACGGGTTCCACAGAGGGCCCATGGCTCACGGTTCCAAGTACCACAGGGGTCCTGGGTCGCTGCAGTCGAGAGACGCGGCCCGTGTGTTCAAAGGGAGAAAGCTCCCTGGGAGAATGGGCGGCACCCGCATAACTGTGCAGAAGCTACGGGTTGTGCGCGTTGATCCTGAGAACAACATCATCATCGTGAGGGGCGCAGTGCCCGGAGCCCGCGGCGCCCTGGTGACCATCAAGGACACGGTCAAGAGGAAGTACTCTAAGGCCTAGTCCTGGTCGGTGCAGGGAAAGGAGGTATTTGGGCATGCCCAAGGTCCCGGTTTTGAATGTGGAAGGCAATCCAGTTGGCGAGATCGACCTGAGCGACGAGGTGTTCGGTCAGGAGATAAACTCCAGCCTGCTTCACCAGGTGGTCAAGATGCACCTGGCCAACGCAAGGCGTGGCACGGCCGATACGAAGACACGCGGTAGAGTCGCCGGAGGCGGCAGGAAACCGTGGAGGCAGAAAGGCACAGGACGCGCCCGCGCAGGCAGCATCAGGTCTCCTCTGTGGCGCAAGGGTGGCGTCGTGTTCGGGCCACACCCGCGGGACTACAGTTACGTTATGCCTAAGAAGGCGAGAAGGGCCGCTATGAAGTCCGCCCTCTCGAGCAAGGTGCTCGAAAACAACCTGGTGGTCGTCGACGGGATCGCGTTGTCTGAGCCCAAGACGAAGACCGTGGTCAAGATACTTGAAAACCTCAAAGTCGATGGCAAGGCCCTGCTGGTGACGGCTATCCCCAATGAGAACGTGAAGAAGTCCACGCGCAACATCGTGGGAGTCAAGACGTTCCCGGTCGGTAACCTCAACGTCTATGACCTGCTGACTCACGCGAAACTGGTCATAACGAGAGACGCTGTTGAACGGGTAGAAGAGGTGCTCGCCTGATGGAGGCCAGAGAGATCCTCATAAAGCCCATCGTCACAGAGAAAACGAATCTGGGCATGTCGAAAGGCCGTTATGTGTTCATGGTGAAGCGGGAAGCGAACCGCACCGAAATAAAACGCGCGGTGGAAGAGATATTCAAGGTGACCGTGACCAGCGTCAACACGGCCAACATAATGGGCAAACCGCGTAGGATGGGCAAGTATGAAGGTAAGCGCCCCGACTATAAGAAGGCGGTCATAACGCTTGCCGAAGGTCAGAGGATCAAGCTATTCGAGGGCATCTAGGCCTGCGCAAAGGAGGGACTAAAGATGCCGGTAAAGGGATTTAAGCCGACATCTCCGGGCAGGAGATTCGCGACTGTTGTGGATACCGAGGATATCACGGAGGCAGAGCCCGAAAAGGCTTTGCTGCGCAGGCTGGAGAACAGAGCCGGCCGCAACGTCCACGGGAGAATCACCGTCAGGCACCGCGGCGGCCGGTCTAAGCGCATGTACAGGGTCATTGATTTCTTGCGCGACAAGGATGGGGTTCCGGCAAAGGTCGACTCTATCCAGTACGACCCAACCAGGTCCGCAAGGATCGCCCTGCTTGCATATGCGGATGGTGAGAAGCGCTACATCATCGCGCCGCTCGGGCTCAAGAACGGCGACGTGGTGGTTTCCGGTCCGACCGCGGACATCAAGCCGGGTAACGCCTTGCCTCTGAAGGCGATACCCACCGGCGTTTTCGTGCACAACATCGAACTCTTCCCGGGCAAGGGGGCCCAGATCGCCCGCTCAGCAGGCGCGAGCGTCCAGCTGATGGCGAAGGAGGGCGAAATGGCGCTCCTGAGGATGCCTTCCGGAGAGCAGCGGTACGTGAGCGTGGACTGCCGGGCGACCGTCGGCCAGGTCGGAAACATCGAGCATGAGAACATCAGCCTGGGCAAGGCCGGGCGCAAGCGACACATGGGTATCAGGCCGGCAGTTCGTGGCGTGGCCATGAATCCGGTCGACCACCCGCACGGCGGCGGCGAGGGCAAATCGCCCATAGGGATGCCGGGACCTGTGTCTCCATGGGGGCAGCCGACTCTCGGCTTCAAGACACGGACGAAGAAGAAGGCTTCCAGCAAGTATATCCTCAAGCGCAGGAAGTAGTGGAAAGGGGGCTCCAGAATGGGCAGGTCTGTCAAGAAGGGACCGTTTGTCGCACAGCAGCTGCTGGAGCGCGTCAACGCGATGAACACCCGGGGCGAGAAGCGGGTCATCAAGACCTGGTCCAGGGACTCCACCATCATCCCGGATATGTTGGGGCATACGATAGCAGTCCATGACGGCAGAAAGCACGTGCCGGTATACATCGTGGAAGACATGGTGGGCCACAAGCTCGGCGAGTTTGCTCCGACGCGTACTTTCCGAGGACACGGCGCGCACACTGAACGATCGACTTCTCTTAAGTAAACTCCTTCCGTTTAGCGGGAGGTTTTGAAGGAGGCGGCCTGGATGGAGGCAAGGGCATTTCTGCCTCACATAAGGATCTCCCCGACGAAGATCCAGATCGTCGTGGACCTTGTCAGGGGGAAGCCTGTCAAAGAAGCCATTTCCGTACTGCAATACACGCCCAAGAGAGCCTCGATGGTCGTGAAGAAGCTCGTCCAGTCGGCGGCCGCAAACGCGGTGCAGAACCATAACATGTCGGAGGACGACCTGGTGATCTCAAAGATCTATGTCGGAGCCGGCCCGACTCTCAAGAGGGTTCAGCCGAGGCAGAGAGGGCAGGGATTCCCGATTCTCAAGAGGACCAGTCACCTGACCGTGGTGGTCAGCGACGGCAAGGAGGACTGATATGGGACAGAAGGTGCACCCAAAAGGCCTCAGGATAGGAATCATACGCGACTGGGATTCCAAGTGGTTCGCGGGCAGAAAGGACTACACTTCACTCCTTCTAGAGGATGTGAAACTGAGGAATTTCGTCAAGAAGACCCTGTTCGCCGCCGGCATCTCGCGCACCGAGATCGAGCGTGCGGCCAACAGGCTGAAGATAACGATCCACGCGGCCAAGCCTGGGATGATCATCGGCCGCGGCGGCACCGGAGTCGAGGAGCTCAGGAAGAAGATCGAGGCGATGACTGTAAAGCAGGTGTCCCTGAACATCGTCGAGATCAAGCTTCCTGAGATAGACGCGCAGCTCGTCGCTGAGAGCGTCGCGTCGGCGCTGGAAAGGCGTATCTCGTTCAGGCGCGCCATGAAGCAGGCGATCACCAGGGCCATGAGGCTCGGCGCGCGTGGCGCGAAGGTCAAGGTCGCCGGCCGGCTCGGAGGCGCGGAGATGGCGCGGCGGGAGACGGACTCAGAAGGCACTGTCCCGCTGCACACGCTCACGGCTGATATAGACTACGGTTTTGCCGAGGCCAAGACGACATATGGCCAGATAGGGGTCAAGGTCTGGGTCTACAAGCCCGAGGCAAGAGCTGGGGCGATCCGTCCGAGACCGGAGCGTTTTGAGCGCCGGCCTGCGCCGGTGACGGCGGCCCCCCAGGGCTACACTGCTCCGCCGGCCCCGGCTGTCAAGCCAGAGGCCAAGGAAGAAACGCCGCCGGTTGAGGGGGGCTAGAACCCATGTTGATGCCGAAAAGGATGAAGTTCCGGAAGCAGCACAGGGGCCGGATGAAAGGTGACGCGACCCGCGGCAACACCGTGCTGTACGGTGAGTTCGGGCTGCAGGCGCTGGAGCCGGGCTGGGTCACGGACCGCCAGATCGAAGCGGCGCGTATCGCTCTGACCCGCTACATCAAGCGCGGTGGCAAGGTCTGGATAAGGATCTTCCCGGATAAGCCGGTCACCAAAAAGCCAGCCGAGACCCGTATGGGGAGCGGCAAGGGCGCACCCGAGTTCTACGTCGCGGTGGTGAAGCCTGGCCGGGTGATGTTCGAGCTGGGCGGTGTCCCTGAGGATGTCGCAGAAGAGGCAATGAGGCTGGCCGGTCACAAGCTGCCGATAGATGCCAAGTTTGTCAAGGGTCAGGAGCTGGGTGGTGATCTGGGTGAGAGCAAAGGAAATTAGGGACATGGATGATGTGGAGCTCAAGTCCAAGCTCCAGAGCCTCAAGGAAGAGATGTTCAACCTGTACTTCCAGCTGTCCACGGGTCAGATAGACAACCCGCTGAGGATAAAAGAAGTCAGGAAGAGCATCGCCCGGTGCAAGACGATCATGCATGAGCGGCAGCTCGCAGCGCAGCGCGGCTGATGCGAAGGGAGGTCTCATTCGTTTGGAGGATCGCGGGATAAGGAAGTCGAGGGTCGGGACCGTTGTTTCCGACAAGATGGATAAGACAGTGGTCATCGCCACCGAAAGGCTCATGGCCCATCCACAATATAAGAGGCGCATTAGGCGGACGAAGACCTTCAAGGCGCACAACGAAGGAAACGAGGCCAAGGTCGGCGACCGCGTCAGAGTCATGGAAACCCGGCCATTATCCAGAGACAAGCGCTGGCGCGTTGTCGAAATCGTCGAGCGCGCGAAGTAGCGTTCTCGTTGGGGGTGTTCCACAGTGATCCAGCAGCAAACCAGGCTAGTGGTCGCAGACAATACTGGGGCCAAGGAAATCCTGTGCATCCGCGTGCTTGGCGGATCTGGGCGCAGGTATGCGAACGTCGGCGATGTGATAGTGGCGTCAGTCAAGGTAGCGTCGCCTGGAGGCGTCGTGAAAAAGGGCGAGGTAGTCCAGGCGGTGGTCGTGCGGACGAAGAAGGGCCTCCGGAGAGAAGACGGGTCCTACATCAGGTTTGACGAGAATGCGGCGGTCATCCTCAGGGATGACAAGGAGCCGCGCGGCACTCGTATCTTCGGCCCAGTCGCCCGGGAACTCAGGGAAAGAGAATTCATGAAGATCATCTCGCTGGCGCCGGAAGTCCTCTAGGGCCGGCGCAAGGAGGTCTGGGAGTTGGCTTCAAAGGTTCACGTCAAGAAAGGCGACCAGGTCGCCGTGGTTTCGGGCAAGAACAAGGGCAAGCGCGGTAAGGTGCTGCGTGTGATCCTCGATACGCAGAGGGTCATAGTCGAAGGCGTCAACATGGTGAAGAAGCACCAGCGTCCGACGCAGAAGGTCATGCAGGGCGGCATCATCGACAAAGAAGCGCCTTTGTCCGCTTCGGCAGTGATGATCTGGTGCCCCAGGTGCCAGGAGCCTTCACGGACACGCAGCAAGATACTCGACGATGGAAAAAAGGTCCGGACTTGCGCCCGGTGCGGCGAGGTCCTGGATAAGTAGCAGCGCCAGTAGCAAGGGGGTAGTTCGGTGCCGATCAAGTTGAGAGAGAAATACGCCCAGGAAGTCGTGCCTGCTCTCATGAAGACGTTCAATTACGAGAACAAGATGCAGGTGCCGCGACTTGAGAAAGTCGTCCTAAACATGGGTGTCGGAGATGCCATCCAGAACCCTAAGGCGCTTGACAGTGCGGCTGATGAGATGGCCCAGATCACCGGGCAGAAGCCTGTTGTCACCAGGGCCAAGAAGTCCATAGCCGCGTTCAAAGTGCGCACCGGAATGGCCATCGGGTGCAAGGTTACGCTGCGAGGAGATAAGATGTACTACTTCCTCGACAAGCTTCTCAACGTGGCGCTTCCGAGGGTCAGGGACTTCCGTGGGCTCTCGACCAGGGGTCTTGATGGCAGGGGCAACTACTCACTAGGTTTGAGGGAACAACTTATCTTCCCGGAAATCGACTACGAGAAAGTGGAGAAGATCCGGGGAATGGATGTCGCGATAGTGACAACAGCCAGGACCGACGAGGAAGCTAAGGAGCTTTTGAGCCTCCTTGGCATGCCTTTCAGGGAATAGGCCTCTATAATCTTAGGAGGTAATGTTGTGGCGACGAAGGCATGGATGGAGAAGCAGAAGAGGACTCCCAAGTTCTCGACCAGGCAGAAGAACAGGTGCCACATCTGCGGCAGGTCGCACGGCTACCTGAGGAGGTTCGGCATTTGCAGGCTGTGCTTCCGCAACCTGGCCCATCGTGGGGAAATCCCCGGCGTTACGAAGGCCAGCTGGTAGCACTCCCCAGGGTATGTATTATGGAAGGGGGTTTCGGGTCATGGCGATGAGCGATCCAATTGCCGACATGCTCACCCGGATCAGGAATGCGACTGGTGCCCGCCACGAGCGGGTTGACATACCGGGATCAAAGCTAAAGAAGGCTATCGCCCAGATCTTAAAGGAAGAGGGCTACGTTCGCGACTACGAGTGGGTGAACGAGACTCCTCAGGGTCTGGTCAGGGTATACCTGAAGTACGGTCAGCAGAAGACCAGAGTGATCACGGGCCTCAGGAGAATCTCGAAGCCCGGCATGAGGGTGTACGCCAGCAAGGACGAGATTCCTCGAGTGCTCGGAGGCCTTGGCGTCGCCGTGCTCTCGACGTCGAATGGTGTCATGACAGACAAGAGGGCCAGGGCGGAAGGCGTTGGCGGAGAGGTCCTCTGTTTCATCTGGTAGCTACCCGGAGGTGACATTTCGTGTCAAGAATCGGCAGGCGGCCTGTTGTGATTCCGGAGGGTGTCACCGTGCAGGTCGAAGGCAACATTGTACGAGTCAAAGGGCCGAAGGGTGAGCTGGTCAAGCTTTTCCATAAGGACATCACGGTCTCGGTGGAAGGAGACCAGGTCACTGTGGCCAGGCCCTCAGATATTGACAAGCACAGGGCGCTCCACGGCCTGACAAGGTCTCTTGTGGCCAATATGGTCCTGGGCGTCTCCAAGGGTTTTGAGAAGGCGCTCGAGCTGGTGGGCGTCGGGTACCGGGCCTCCAAAGCGGGGCGCAAGCTCATGCTCAGCGTGGGGTACTCTCAGCCCAAGGAGATCGATCCCCCGGAAGGGATCGAGTTCGATGTCCCGAACCCGGCGGCGGTCATAGTGAAGGGTCCCGACAAGGAAGCCGTGGGCCAGATCGCGGCAAACGTCAGGAAGGTCAGGCCGCCTGAGCCGTACAAGGGCAAGGGCATCCGGTACCTCGGTGAGGCTGTCCGCCGCAAGGCCGGTAAGGCCGGCAAGTAACGGGAAAGGGTGAAGCAGGGTGCTCATCAAGAAGAAGAAAAGCGAAGCCAGGATAAGAAGGCACCTGCGGGTACGCAAGACCGTGACCGGCACAGAAGAGAAGCCCAGGCTGTGCGTCTTTCGGAGCCTGAAGCACGTATACGCCCAGGTCATCAGGGATGACACTGGGGAAACGCTTGCGTCGGCGTCATCTGTGGACGTGGAGATCCGCACAAACCACAAGCATGGCGGAAACGTCCAGGCCGCTGAGGCGGTCGGCGAGCTGGTCGCGAGGCGCGCGCTGGAGAAAGGCGTCCGCCAAGTCGTGTTCGACCGCGGGGGTTACCTGTACCACGGCCGCGTGGCTGCGCTGGCGAAAGCGGCCCGCGAAGCTGGCCTTGACTTCTAGGAGGATGAGTTATGTCCAAGATGGGGCCCAGGATGGAGCCTAAGATGGCGCCTAAGATGGCGCTCAGGATAGGCGACCAGCCAGAGGTCGAGTTCAAGGAGAAGGTTGTTTCTATCAACCGCGTGGCCAAGGTGGTCAAGGGCGGCAGGCGTTTCAGCTTCAGCGCGCTTGTCGTCGTGGGCGACGGCCAGGGCAAAGTCGGCGTTGGCCTGGGCAAGGCCGCCGAAATACCGAGCGCCATCCGCAAGGGTATTGAGGACGCGAAGAAGAGCATGCTTGTGGTGCCGCGCGTGGGCACCACCGTGCCGCACGAAGTACTAGGCCATTTTGGGGCGGGCCGGGTCTTGATCAAGCCCGCGTCCAAGGGTACCGGAATCATCGCGGGTGGTCCTGTCAGGGCCATCCTGGAGCTTGCGGGTATCCAGGACGTGCTGACCAAGTCACTGGGTTCTTCGAACTCATGCAACATGAGCTACGCCACGATGGCCGGGCTGAAGGCGCTGAGGAGCGCCGATGAAATCGCCAGGCTCAGGGGCAAGGCGACCAAGACTGACTCCGCGAACTAGGAGGTACCAGGATGCCCAGGATAGATGAGGTGGGTCCCGTGCCGGGCTCGACGAAGACTCGCAGGCGAGTGGGCCGTGGCATTGGTTCCGGGCTCGGCAAGACATCGGGCCGGGGACACAAAGGGCAGAAGGCTCGAGCCGGCGGTGGCAAGGGTCCGAGCTTCGAGGGCGGCCAGATGCCTCTCACACGGAGACTCCCCAAGCATGGTTTCACAAACATCTTCAAGACCGAGTACGTCCTCGTGAACGTCGAGGACCTGAACGATTTCGACGCGGGTGCAGAGGTCAGCCCGGACCTCCTGCTCGAGACGGGCATGGTCAGGAAGATCAAGGATGGGCTGAAGGTCATGGGCGGAGGAACGCTCGAGAAAGCTCTCACGGTACGCGCTCATAAGTTCACAAGGTCGGCGAAGGAGAAGATAGAGGCAGCTGGCGGGAAGGCCGAGGTGATCTAAGTGCTGCAGTCGCTCCGCGCGGCTTTCCGGATCAAGGACCTGAGGAAGAGGCTATTCTTCACCTTCTGGATGTTCCTTGTTTTCCGGATTGGAACGCACATTCCCGTTCCAGGCATCGACACAGAGGTCATAAAGGACTTGTTCAAGGAAGGCACTCTTTTCGGGTTGCTCGACCTGTTCTCGGGCGGCGCGCTCAAAGCCTTCTCCGTGCTGGCCATGAACATATACCCGTACATCAACAGCTCGATCATCATGCAGCTGTTGACCCTCGTCATCCCCTCGTGGGAGAAGATGGCCAGAGAGGATGACGGTAAGAAGAGGCTGCAGGAGTACGTCCGGTATGGTACGATAGTGCTCGCGCTCATACAGGGTGTGGGCATGGGGTTGGCCATCAGGGCCCAGGGGGCGCTCAGGGACCCCAGCGTGTTCCAGCTCGGCATCATCGCGATCACGCTGACAGCCGGAACCGTATTCTTGATGTGGCTTGGCGAACTCATAACGGATAAGGGCATCGGCAACGGCATATCGCTGATCATCTTCGCCGGCATCGTGTCCAGGCTGCCCAGCACGGTGGTCGGGATCATTGATTTCACGCTTGCCGGCCGCGTCAGCGTCTGGAACCTGCTGGTGCTTATCGTGCTCGGAGGCGCCCTGATCATTGGCATCATCTGGATCACAGAGGGCGAGCGCCGCGTCCCTGTGCAGTACGCGAAGCGTGTGGTCGGCCGCAAGATGTACGGCGGCCAGAGCACTCACATCCCGCTCCGCGTCAACCAGGCGGGCGTGATCCCGGTGATATTCGCATCATCGATGCTGGCGTTTCCGGCGACGATCGCATCGTTCGTCAAGGCGGATTGGGCCCGGAGTATGGAGAAGATATTAGACTTCAGGTCGCCATGGTATTCGGCT
>JAUYEF010000165.1 GCA_030691635.1 Bacillota bacterium | reverse complement strand
AGCCTGTGTAAGACCCGGCTTGCCGGGCAGCGGGCGTGGAAGCAGGAACCGAGCGCCTGATGGGACGGTGTCCTAGATGGGTAAGTTTCGGAGAACGGTCAAGATATGAGTGTCGCTCAAGGTTATCCGCTCCAGTCGCTGCTGCTCAAGGCCGTGCTCTTTGATATGGACGGCGTGCTTGTGGAGACCGAGCCGGTTCACGCCGCCGCATACGTCATTGCCTTTCGGCGGTTCGGCTTGCGGATATCCCCAGAGCAGTACACGAAAGCCGTCACTCTCGGCGGCTCCAGGGTGGATGACTGGTTCAGGAGCCTCGGCGGTGAGGCTTCGGCCAATGACCTCTATGCGGTCAAGGATGCGGAATTCCGCCGCCTGGCCGGGGAGTCGCTTGTCCCCAAGGACGGGGTGTCGGAACTCATCGAAGAGCTCGTCGAGGCCGGGATAAGGCTTGCGGTCGGCACCTCCGCAAGGCATAGTGTCGCCGTCACCGTGCTTGGCCAGATAGGGCTGCTGGACTACTTTTCCGCCATCGTGGGGATGGAGGACGTCACGCGGATCAAGCCGGACCCAGAAGTCTACCTGAAAGCGGCATCGCTGCTGGGTGTATCACCGGGAGAGGCAGTGGTGATCGAGGACACGCCGAACGGCGTTCTTGCCGCCAAAGGTGCCGGTATCCGTGTGGTCTGCGTGCCGTCTGCTCTGACTGTGGGTTCGGATTTCAGCAAGGCGGACCTGGTGTGCGAGTCGCTAGCCGATCTTGACCTGATGAAGCTCGAAGGGCTGCTGCGCCGGGGCGCTGTGGCACAGGCTGAGAGACACAACACCAAGGGAGTGAGGCACATGGCGCAGGTAGACGATACCATCCGTGACTCGCTGGAGGAATTCGTCAGTGAAGACCCGCGCAACGTCCTGCCTGCTCACGGAAATATGAGAATCTACGACGCCCCGCTTATGGCGTTCGCCGCGGCGGAAGACCCGCTATTCGAGGTGCTCAAGCGCCCTGACGTGATAGGCCCGCGCCACCGGTCGCCCGGCGAGTGGCTGAAAGGCGCGAAGACCGTCGTGTCGTACTTCCTTCCCTTCACGGAGTGCGTCAGGAAGAGCAACAGGATGGATGGGCTTCCATCGGAAGAGTGGGTGTCAGCGCGTATCGACGGTGAGGCCTTCAACAACCTTGTCAGGAAGCACTGCGCTGCTCTGTTGATGAGCCTGGGTGGTGAGGCCGTCGTCCCACCGCACCAGGATAGTTTCGCCATAGTGGACCGCCGCTCCAACTGGTCGGAAAGGCACGTCGCCTACATCGCGGGTCTCGGCACGTTTGGCCTGTCGAGGTCGCTCATAACGTCAAGAGGGACCGCGGGCCGGTACGGCAGCGTCATCACGACCCTGGACATCGAGCCGACAGCGCGGACAGTCGGCACGCACTACGACGCATGCCCGTTCCTGGTGAACAGCGGCTGCGGCGCGTGCATCGAGAGCTGCCCGTCGGGCGCGATCACCCGCGAGGGGAAGAATACGGCCGTATGCTCGGAATACCTCGACAACGTCGTCAGGCCGAAGTTCCGCCCAAGGTACGGCTGCGCCAAGTGCCAGACCGGCGTGCCGTGCGAATTCGCCAGGCCTGGTTAGGGTTTTGGCGCGAGGTCAGGTAGCGTGGGTGATAGATGCCAGTAATAAGCGCAAGCCGCAGGACCGACATACCGGCCTTCTACACTCAGTGGTTCATGAACCGGCTCAAGGCCGGCTTCTGCCATTCCGTGAATCCCTTCGGCGGTCAGGTCTATCGCGTGTCACTGGCACCGGAGGACTGCCTGGCGATTTTGTTCTGCACACGCAACCCTGAGCCGCTGGCGCCGCACCTCAACTGGCTGGATGAGCGGGGCTACCACTACTACTTCCACGTCACGCTCAACGGCTACCCGTCTGCTCTGGACCCTCATAGCCCGCCCGCGGCGGTCGCCGTGGATACGTTCAGGCGGCTCTCAGACCGGTTATCGCCCGAGTTCGTGATGTGGCGCTACGACACAATCGTAATAAGCAGCGTCACGCCGGTGGATTTCCACCTGCGGAACTTTGACCAACTGGCGGGACACCTGGAAGGGTACACGCGACGCTGCTACTTCTCGTTCGTGAACCCATACGTCAAGACCCAGCGCAGGATCGACGAAGTCGCCCGGCGGCAGTCGGTGGTCTTCTCGGAGATGGCCGCCGCCGAGCGCATGGCTCTGGCGATGGACCTGGCGGAGATCGCCTCTGCCAGGGGAATTACGATGCACTCGTGTTGCGGGCCAGGCCTTGTCCAGGCACCCATCGAGCAGGCGAGTTGTGTCGATACTGAGGTCGTGCGAAGGCTCTCGGGCAAGCCCGGGCTCGTGCTTCCCCCGGGCCCGACCCGCAAGGGCTGCAGATGCGCTTCGGCGGTCGACATCGGCGCCTACGATACCTGCCTGCACGGCTGTGTCTACTGCTATGCCACAAGAAGCCACACGCTGGCCATATCCCATTCGCACGAGCACGACCCCAGCGATTCGATCCTCATCCGCCCGCCCCGCCTGAAGGGAGTGGACCTGTCCACCGTCGAGGTGCCGCTGAAGTGGGCGGAGAGGGAAGATGGTCAGTTGCGCTTTTGCTAAGACGGGCTTCTGGAGGGCGTATGAGCGTGCGGTGGAACTTCTCTCCACCCGAACTATCTTCCAGGAAGCTAGTTGCGGACGGGATATGACCGCCAGGAATACAATTGCTGCGATCTTATGACCGCCAGGAATACAGTTGGCCTCGGGGCGCAGCGCTGCAGCGGCCGCGCGGAACCCGGCGCCGCAGCGCCTGCCCCCCCTGCTAGCCCACCGCCATCTTCAGTTCCTGCTTCGCACGCTCCAGCAGATCGGGCTGCCTGGCGAGCCGCCAGGCCATCAGCGCCATAGCTTTCGCCCCGACGATCATCCCCTGGTGCGCGGTCTTGGATTTCGTCGCCTCGGTCGCCTCCACGGTATGCAGCACCAACCCTCGCGGCCCGGCTATGATGCTTGCCGAGAGGCTGGGAATGTGCTTCGAGATGATGCCCAGATCGTTCGAGTGGGTCGGCTGCTTCTGCTTCGGCGTCAAGGAAACGTCCTCGGACGGCACTCCGATATCGAGGAGTGCCTCCACGAGCGTCCGGTTCAAGGTGGGGCTGGGCACCACTTCCTCGTATGGCTGTGCGTGCCTGTGGTACTCCACCCGTCCCCCGATGGCTGACGCCGCGCCCTTCGCGCAATCCATCACCCGGGCGACGACCTTCTTGACCGTATCCATGGTGTTGGCGCGCACATACATACGTGCGTGCGACTCGACCGGGATGATGTTTGGATTCTCGCCGCCCTTTTCAATGATCCACTGGATGACCACGTCCGGGCTCACATGCTGCCGGAGCACGTGTATGGCCATCTGCGTCAGCATCAGCCCGTCTTGCGAATCCGCCGCTTCCCACCGGGGCTCGCCTGTCTTTGGCCGCCGCCCGTAGAAGATCAGGCGGAAGTTCTCCCTGGCCAGCGAAGGCCCGCCGCCACAGAACGGCTCGCCGGGATGGATCATGAGCACAGCGTCCATTCCCTGGAACGCGCCTTCATTGAACATGACGACCTTGCCCCCCGCGCCAGGCGCGAAGCCCTCCTCGGCTGGCGTGCCGAAGACGTGAGCGTCGCCGGGGAGGAGATGCTCGACCGCCCGGAGCCCGATCACTGCTCCGAGGGCCGCTGTGCCGATCAGGTTGTGTCCGCAGGCATGGCCCAACCCCGGCAGCGCATCGTACTCGGCGAGAAAGGCGATGCTGGGTCCGGGCGACGCCCCCTTTAGGACACCATGGAACGCCGTGGGCAACCCGGACGTGCCCGTGGTCACGGCAAGGCCGGCATCGCGCAGCGCCGAGACCAGGAGGTCGGAGGACTTGAACTCCTGGTAGCCCATTTCCGAGAACGCGTGGACCTGGTCTGAGATAGCTGCCAGCCTGTCCTTCTGCTGGTCAATCGCATCGCAGATGAGCCGTTCCTCGTCCGTAAGATGCATCGAATCTCCCTCCCAAGTAACTCATGTGGCCAAAGGGCATCCCGAACGCAGTGACTACCCGCGTAAGCATTCAGTGACTACTCGCTGATGAACTCCTCCAGGTAAGCCGCAACCCTGTCCAGGCCGGCCTCAACAAGCTCGCGCCCGATCTCCGGAGTGGCCAGACGCGCGTCGCCCAGGCAACCGTTCTTGGTCGTCTCGTCGAAGAAACGCCCCTCATGGACGGGCGTGCCCCTCCTTTTGACGACCTCATCAGGCACATCGCCCTTTGCCAGCGCGTCCTTCTTGACCGACTGGGGGTGGAGGTGCATCATCACCGAAGTCTCGATCTCGCAGGCATGCCCCCAGGTCGGCGACTTGACGTGCTTGGCCGAGACATCGTTGACGAAGTCATACGGCACCGTGGCCCAGGCCGCCTTGAAGCCCATCTCCTGCTTGACCCGGTTGACGACGATGGTCAGGGCCGGCGAGTTGCCGCCGTGGCCGTTGGCGAAGAAGAAACGCTTGATGCCGTGCTGGCTCAGAGACCAGACAATGTCCATCAGAGTGTCGATGAATGTGCTGGCGCGCAGCGTGATCGTCCCCGGGAAGTGGATGTGGTGGTTCGACATCCCGAACATGACCGGCGGCGTCACCAGGGCTTTCGGGTAGAGCCGCTCGCCGAGCTTCTTGCTGAACTCGCGGGAGCCGGAGGTGTCGAAGTCGAACGCGCCGTTGGGCCCGTGCTGCTCGGTGGAGCCCACCGGGATGATGGCGACCTTGATCTCAGGCAGCATCTCCTTCAGCTCGGGCCAGGACAGGTCGTGAAGGTAAAGACTGGGGGGCTTCGTTGCCATGTGGTTTCCTCCTATTCGTGAAACGTCCGATTTGCTGCGGTATCGCGGCGTCCTCGCGGGAGTGCCGCCACGGCACCCTCGGGAGCCGACGTGCTAGTGGCTCTTGCCCTGGAATGGGTCGACCGGCTCGACTATCTCCGGCGGTACCGGGCTCTCGTATGTGGTCTTACCAAGGCTCTGCTGGAAGTCGGCTTTGGCCTTCTCCACAAGCTCTGGGTCCAGGAGCGCGTCGAGGGCCGTCAGAGCCAGGACTTTAGCCGCCTGGATCATTCCCCTGTGCCCGATGCTCATGCCCGATGTCGCGGTGACCTGCCGGGAATGCCCCGCGGACCCGATGACGTTGCATGCGGTCGTGAACTGCGAAGTGGGGCATATCCAGCTGACGTCACCGACATCAGTCGAGCCAGGCATGGCTGTCCTGTCCTTGAACAGGGGGAGTACACTTTCGTGCAAGTCGTATGGCGACAGGTCGATGCCTCGCTCGGCAAGCATCGTGAGCGAGCCTTCCTTCTGCCCTGGCGGGAAGTGGGAAGCCATCTCTTTGGCGAAGGCCTTCTCCTCTTCCGTGAACTTCGGCGGCCCGACCTTCAGCAAGTTCCTGTGAAGCGCCTCGGAGAGCGGCAGGTTGGCAATCACGTTCGAGCAGCCGCCGAAAAACCGGACCTCGACCTCAGTATCCGTCATCATGGCGGCGCCCTTGGCTATCCGGACTATCCTCTCGTATATCTCCTTCGCCTGCGGAGCCTTCGGCGCCCTGATGTAATACCAGGACTCGGCGAGGTCCGGCACGACGTTCGGCTCCCCGCCGCCGTCGGTGATCACGTAGTGGATCCGCGCCTGTGAAGGCACGTGCTCACGCAGGTAGTTGACGCCTATGTTCATGAGCTCGACGGCATCGAGCGCGCTCCTTCCCATCTCAGGGTTTCCCGCTGCGTGGGCGGTCCTGCCGTGGAACCGGAATCGCACAGAGCGGTTCGCAAGCGAGCTCAGCATGGAGACCGCGTTCAGCGACGATGAGTGCCAGGTGAGAGCGGCGTCCACACCGTCAAGACACCCCGCCCGGACCATGTATACCTTGCCGCTGGCCGTCTCTTCGGCGGGGCAGCCCATGTACTTGATGGTGCCCTGTATGCCCTGGCTCTCCATCTCTTCTTTCAGCGCGAGAGCGGCGCCGACGGCTGCGACCCCGAGCAGGTTGTGCCCGCAGGCGTGTCCCGCGCCACCCTCGACAAGGGGGTCGCGGTACGGCACAGGCTTCTGTGACGTCCGTGGAAGAGAGTCGTACTCGCCGAGCAGGGCGATCACGGGTGAGCCCTTGCCCCATGTGGCCACGAACGCCGACGGCATCGCGGCGACACCCATCTCGATGGTGAAGCCGGCCTTCTCCAGCGCTGTGGCCTGCAGCGCAGCCGACTTGAACTCCCGCAGGCCTATCTCCGCCAGCCGCCAGATCTCGTCGCTCATCTCGACAAGGTCGCGGGCGTTTCTGTCTATCCACTCAAGTGCGATGTCTCCGGCCATGCACATTCCCCCCAATTCGGTCTTGTGTCACTCCACTTTTCTCAGCATCCTGGAGCCGGCGCGGACCGCCCACACCTTGCCGGCGTCATCCGTGAAAAACGTCAGCACAATCTCCTGATCCTCGGCCTCGTAGACCAGAGTCCGGTTGTCGCTCGGCCTGAGATCGAACACCTCGCCGGCGGTCTCAGCCAGCACCTTGGGGCCGTCCCCGAAAACCCGGACCTTGCCCCCCTCAGCCGATGCGTACATGCCGAAGTACTTCTCGAC
>JAUYEF010000146.1 GCA_030691635.1 Bacillota bacterium | reverse complement strand
GCCGGCCGAAGAAGGGCTTGGCGGGGCTCGGATGATGGTTGAGGACGGAGCGCTACAGGGGGTCGATGCGGTATTCGGCGAGCACGTCCTTGCTTTCCCGGGGACGCCCGCCGGCACGGTGGCTACGGGACCAGGTCCCATGCTGGCCGGTATGGCCATGTTCAAGGCCACTTTCAAGGGCAAGGGTGGCCATGGCGCCATGCCTCACCTGAGCGTGGACACGATCGTCCCGGCTTGCCACGCTATCACGAGCATGGAGTCCATCGTGACCAAAGAGATAGATTCCGCGATGAGAGCCGTCATCAGCGTCGGCCAGGTCCACGGCGGGACACGTATGAACATCATCGCCGATGAGACCTGGTTTGACGGGTCGGTGAGGTTCTTTGCGCCTGAAGTCGCCGGTCTCGTGGAAGAGAAGATGGGGCGGATCCTCAGGTCGACCGCGGAGGCCTTCCGGACCAGCGTGGACTTCCAGTACCGGAAGGGAGTTCCGCCTACGGTCAATGACCAGGAGATGGGCGTCCTGGCGGTGGAGGTCGCGAAGCGTGTGGTCGGGGCTGGGAAGGTCATGCCGGTCAGCCCTGTCATGGGAAGCGTAGACTTTGCGTACTATTCCGAGCGGGTGCCCGGGGTCTACGTGGGCCTGTCGGCGTCGAAGGGCGACGGCAAGGACTACCCGAACCACCACCCGCAGTTCGACATAAACGAAGATATGCTGGAGGTAGGGACCCGACTCCATGTGGAGTTCGCCAAAGCCTACCTCGCGAGGTAGACCGGTCTAGACCCACAGGTGCTGAGCTCGCCCCGGGCGCTGCCAGGCTAGACCGAGGTGGGCCTCCTGGTCGCTAGCCTCGACACCAGCATGGTTATGGAGACAATCGAGGTCCAGATCAGGACGGCCCTGACAGCCGGGGCGTTGACCTGCGACGCTCCTGAAAGCATTGGGTCACGGGCGAGCAGAACGGCAGAGAAGATAAAGACCGCCACAGTGAGGGCCGATAGCACGTCTATCAAGACGTCGGGCCTGAACTGTGGCCGCGTGCTTCTCTCCTCTGGGGACGGAAGCAGCCGGAAAAAGACGCGTGTCGCTAGGATCAGGATCACTATCATCGTCAACTTACCGAGCACTGTGCCCTTGGGAATGCCCGCATTCTGGAAAACTATTACAGCGAAAGCGTTCAGTAACAGGACGGTTATCCATGCCTATGGGCTCAACGGCTTCCGGTCCCACCGGCGCGGCGCGAGCCTGTTCGCTATGTACAGGGGCATGCCCGTCTGAATCGCGCCCCACCACACCAGGGTCACAAACAGCAGCCGCCCGAGGTTGATGCCGAAGAAGTTCGGCTTGATGAACGCATCTCCGGACACATAGCACTGGTATATCGTTCCGAGGAAGAACGGTACCACGATGGCCGACGGCAACATCGAGTACCTGGATAACGAGGAGTTCTTCGTCTTGCGCAGAATGTAGCGTTGCAGTCCGTCACGCCTGTCGTACCGTGCAGTGAGATCCGGACACAAAGGAGGTTCCATGATGGACGAAACCCTGCTTGCACGCATGACCTGGCCGGAAGCAAAGGCGGCGTTCGCCGAGGACCGCGTGGTCGTGGTTCCCATTGGCAGCGTCGAGCAACACGGTCCGCATCTCCCGGTCGGGACGGACTACCTGGTGGCCGACACGCTCGGCAAGATGATTGCGGGGCGGTGCAAGAAGTGCCTGGTGACCCCGACCATACCAGTCGGTTACGCAGACTACCACACCGACTTCGTCGGCAGCCTATCCGTCAGCCTTTCGACACTTGAGGCCTATGTGGCCGAATACGTTTCTTACCTTGTTAAGTATGGTGCGAAGCGCATCCTGTTCGTGAACTCCCACGGTGGCAACATGCCTGCTCTGGCGCATCTCAGCTACCGGCTCAGGCGGCAGGGCGTCCTCGCGGCGACGATCCTCTGGTGGGATATCCTTGGCGTTCTCGCTCCTGAGACCAGCCCCGCCGGGCATGGCGACTGGATCGAAACCAGTATGGCGCTCGCTTGCGACTCCGGAGCGGTCAAGATGGACAAGGCGAAGCTCCCGGTCGCCAAGCCCACAAACGTCAAAGCCCTGGAGATCAAGACTCCTCACGAGATCATTTTCCAGGGTGTGCCGGTCCACGTCCGGCTCGCGACGGCGGACTTCACCGCGACCGGTGATATGCTTGAGCCTGGACTGACCCCTCACGGCGACCCGACCATTCCGCCTGACCGGGCCTCCGTGGAGATCGGCACGAAGCTGATGGAGACGATAGTCACCTTCATGGTCGAGTTCATGCGCGAGTTCCGGAAGATGAAGCTGGAGTAACGGCCCTGGCGCGGTCCAGAGTATAGGCCAGACCGGACGGTGTTCCTCTGCTTGACTGTCCTGCTCGCGCAACTGGCACTGCAATGTCGTGTGGCCCTTCACTGTTTTCTCGAGAAGGGCTCTTTTCGTGGTCAGGCGTTAGGCATCGGCCCTTCGGGATGAGAGGTGAGACTCGAAGTAAGCGCGCTGTTCAATCAGCGACCGTCGATGTAGCGGGTGTCGTCACCGGGTGACGACGCTGCCTACTGGAAGTAAAACGCAAACCTGCCCGCCTCCCCTAAAACTGCCGACAGGAAGGTAACCAAGACCAATCAACAGAAATCTTGGCGAAAGGGCATGGGCTGGTGGCTCGTCATGAAGAGCCCAGTCCACCTCAAACCTTTATGAAACCAGAAGGGTGGTATTGAGAGAGTGTTTGAGAATCTGAACCAAACCTGGGACCTGGAGGTCTTCTTCCCCGGGGGGAGCGAGTCTCCACAGTTTGAGACCTTCCTCCAGGCCATGGAAAAGGACATCGCGGCGCTGTCCGACAGGGTCGCCGCAGGCGGCCCCGGTGGACCCGCAAGCGGGCCTGCCGCGGTGGCTGGGTGGGCTGCGCTGCTCGACACAGTCCAGGACGTATCGGACCGCGCGCGCCACGCAAGCGCGTTTGTCAGTTGCCTCACGTCCCAGAACGTGCACGACAAGCACGCGCGGATCATCGAGAGCCGTGTCCGGCAGATCACAGCATCGCTCGCGTCTGTCATGACCATGGTGGACAAGCACATCCTCGATGTTCCCGAGGACGAGTGGCGGCAGCTGCTGGAGGCTGATGCGCTGCGGCCTCTCGCCTTCAACCTGCAAGAACGCAGGACGAGGGCCAAGGAGCATATGGGGCCCGAGCTGGAGACTCTGGTGAACTCGTTGTCCGTAGACGGGTATGCCGGCTGGGGCGACCTGTACAACCTGGTCACAGGGCGGCTCACCATAACAGCGGAGAAGGATGGCAAGCCGCTCGTGCTCTCGGCCGGCCAGGCACAGAATCGGCTCGCCGATACGGACCCCGCTTTCCGGGCGCACCTCATGTCGAGGTGGGAAGAGGTCTGGGCCGGCACGGCCGACCTGTGCGCGCTCGCGTTGAACCGCCTGTCGGGGTTCAGGCTGGCCCTGTACAAGCAGCGCTGCTGGGATTCGTTCCTCAAGGAGCCGCTTGAGATGAACCGCATGTCGCGGGAGACGCTCGACGTCATGTGGGACACCATCACCCGGAACAAGGACCGCGTCGCGGCATACTTGGAGCGCAAGAAGCGAGTGCTGGGCCTGGAGAAGTTCGGCTGGCAGGACGTTGACGCTCCGGTCGGCAGGTCCCAGGCTACGATGACCTACGACCAGGCTGCGGGCTTCATCGTTGAGCAGTTCGGCAAGTTCAACCCGGCCATGGCGGATTTCGCGGAGAATGCCTTCAAGCACCGCTGGATCGAGGCCGAGGACCGGCCCGGCAAGAGAATGGGCGGTTTCTGTACGAGTTTCCCGGTGCAGAAGCAGTCCAGGATCTTCGTGACATTCTCCGGCACCTTGGGCAATACCTCGACCGTCGCCCACGAGCTGGGCCACGGGTATCACCAAAGCCTCATCTTCGAGCTACCCCCACTGGCCCAGCGCTACGCCATGAACGTTGCCGAGACTGCCTCCACTTTCGCCGAGATGATCGTAGCCGATGCTGCGGTGAAGCAGGCGAAAGGCGACGAACGGCTCCTGCTGCTCGACGACAAGCTCGCCCGTGCTGCGGCGATGCTCATGAACATACATGCGCGGTTTCTGTTTGAGATGCGCTTCTACGAGGCCCGCAAGAAAGGCGTCCTGAGCGTCGAGCGCCTCAACGACTTGATGGTGGCGGCCCAGAAAGAAGCCTACGCCGGCGCGCTCCATCTCTACCACCCGCACTTCTGGGCGTCCAAACTCCATTTCTACATGACCGGCACCCCGTTCTACAACTTCCCGTACACGTTCGGCTACCTGTTCAGCGCCGGCGTGTACGCCAGGGCGATGCAGGAGGGCGCCGGCTTCCGGGCCAAGTACGCAGACCTGCTGCGCGACACCGGGCGCATGAGGGTCGAGGACCTCGCCAGGCACCACCTTGATGCAGACTTGACGAAGCCCGAGCTCTGGCAAAGCGCCATAGACTCGGTGCTGGCCGAGCTCCCGGAGTTCATGGACCTAACTGAGTAGGAACCGGGGCTGCCGCGTCGAACGGCAGCCTCAGACTATCTTCTGGAGGCGGGCGCACATGGAGGACTTGAAGGCCAGGGTATGCGCAGTCATTGACGATCTCGCCTGCGAGTTCATCGAAACAAGCCACCGGATCCACGAAACCCCTGAACTCATGTTCAAGGAGTTCAAGTCGGCGAAGATGCTCGAAGCGCTCCTGGCGAAACACGGCATGACGGTGGAAAGCGGGATTGCGGGCATGCCCACCGCCTTCAAGGCCTGGGCGACGACGGGCGCGCGGGGCACTTGCGGCGCCCCCGGCACGCCCAGCACCCGGACCTGCGGCACCCCCGGTATGCCCAGCACCTCTGCCGCCCCCGGCCCCACCATCGCCATACTCGGCGAATACGACGCCCTCCCCGGCGTCGGCCATGCATGCGGCCACAACATCATCGGCACGTCGGCGGCCGCTGCTGGGATAGCGCTGGTCAAGGCCCTTGGCGATGTGCCCGCCACCATCGCCGTGTTCGGCTGCCCGGCCGAGGAGGGGGGCGGGGGCAAGATCATCATGGTCCGCGAGGGATGGTTCAAGGGCGTGGACGCAGCGATGATGACCCACCCGCTACCCGGCGAGAGCATGATCGGCGGTCCGAACCTTGCGACGACGAGCTTCGTGGTCAAGTACTACGGCAAGGCCGCGCACGCGGCAGCAAGCCCGCACGACGGCATCAACGCGCTCGACGCCATCATGATCGCCTTCACTGCGATCAGCTACCTGCGGCAACAGGTGACAGAGGACGTCAGGATGCACGGGTTCGTCGCCCAGGGCGGGGAAGCGTCGAACATAATACCGGAGTACGCTGAGGCGCGCTACCTGGTCAGGGCGGAGAAGCGGGCCACGGTGGACAAGATCGCCGAGCGCGTGCGCCGTTGCTTCGAGGCGGGGGCGCTGGCGACCGGCGCGCGGCTCGAGATCACCGAAGGCATGCAGTACTCCGAGAGGGTCGTCAACCACACCCTGGCAGGCCTGCTGCGCGACAACATGCGCGCTCTGGGCATCCAGGTGAAGGATGAGATTGAAAAGGTGCGGGGCTCGACCGACTTCGGCGAGGTGAGCCAGGTTGTCCCGGCCGTCAACGCCTATCTGAGCATCGCCCCGGAAACTGTGGCCAGTCACAGCCACGAGATGGCGGAAGCTTCGAAGTCGCCGGTGGGAGACAAAGGCCTGCTGGATGCCGCGAAAGCCATGGCAATGACGGCTGTGGACCTGATCTGCGACCCGGCGCTATTGAGGAAAGCATATGATGAGTTCGAGTCGACGATGATCCGCAAGAAATGATGACTGACTGTACGATGAGCCACAGGAAGTGATGACGTGCCCACTGTAGCAGAGACCCTTGCCAAACTGGCCCTGGACCTGACACCCGAGACGATAACGGCGCCGGCGATTGAGTCGGCGAAGACCTGTGTGATGGATTACTTAGGCGCGCTGCTGGCAGGGTTCGACCTTGAGCCTGCCAGGGCTGTCAGGGAGCTGGTGTGCCACTATGGGGGAACCCCCGAGGCGACAGTCCTGGGCACCGGGGCGAAAGTTCCGGCAGCCCAGGCCGCCCTCACCAACGGGACCACCAGCCACATGGTTGAGCTGGACGATGTCCACACCGCCGCGATCGGCCACCCGGGCGCCGCCGTGATTCCGGCGGCGCTTGCGTGCGCGGAGGCACGCGCGCTCGACGGGAGCCAGTTCCTCTCGTGTGTCGTGGCAGGCTACGAAGTGATGGCCAGGATGGGCCTCTACATGGGGATCCAGCACTATGCCGTCTGGCACCCCACGGCCACCTTGGGCACACTCGGCGCGTGCGCCGCGGCGTGCCAGGCGTTGGGCCTGAGCGCCGGTCAGGCCACGAACGCGATAGCCATTGCCGCCACCATGGCTTCCGGCCTGCGCGAGGTCTTCGTGGGTGGGTCGCACTGCAAGCACCTGCATCCAGGCCTTGCGGCGCGCAACGGTGTCACAGCCGCGGAACTGGCCTGGGTCTCATTCACAGGGCCAGGCACGGCAATCGAAGGCCCGATGGGCTTCAGGGTCGCCCACTCCGGGGCCGGCGACAGGTCTGGTCTGTTGGGGCTCCCCAACGGGCGCCTGCACATCCAGGACACGGAGTTCAAGGTGTTCGCCTCTTGTCGGTCCGCGCACACGGCTGCAGAGGCGGGCATCCTGATGCACCGCGCGGGGCTCGCATCTTCGGACGTCTACTCAATCGTGCTTGAGGTGCCTTCAGTGATCGCCGACGACCCTGCATGGGGCAACCTCATCCCGAGGAACGCTCTTGCCGCGAAGCTCAGCGTCCCGTACAACTTCGCCATCGCGTTGCTCGATGGTGCATGCTACCTGGACCAGTTCACGGCCGAGAAGATAGCGAGCCCGCAGGTACGGGACCTCTTGAGCCGGACGACGCTTGCCGCCTCGGGCGACAAGGACCTGGCCTACCCGCTGCATACAGGTGTCCGGGCCACTGTCCGGACCCGCAACGATAGGATGTGGGTCCAGGACTTGACCGTGGCGGTGGGGCACCCATTGAGGCCTGTTTCGCCAGACGATCTTCAGCGGAAGTTCCTGGGCCTGGCGGAGCCGGTCATCGGCGAAAGGGCAAGGCAGGTCATGAAACTGGTACTGGCTCTGGATGCTGCGCCGGACCTCACGTGCATGGTGCAGATGCTTGAGGCGCGACCGGCGTGAGTCGCGGCCTGCGTGGATGGCCCGCACGTGCTTGAGGCGCGGCCTGTGTGATTGGCCTGAGCTGAGTCCGTGAAGGCAGAGTCAAGGTCCTTCGCCCGCACGTTCGCCGGAAGGGGGATCGCGGATGGAGCTCGATGAAGCGCTCGCCAGACGGCGGTCGATACGCAAGTACAAACGCACCCCCATCCCCGAGGATGCGGTGCTCCGGGTCCTGAATGCAGCTCACGCGGGACCCTCAGGCGCAAACGCGTCTCCATGGCGGTATGTCGTGGTGGCCAGCGCTGAGATGAAGCGGGCGATCAGGCAGGCCAGCGAGAAGGTGGACAGCACGTGGGATGCCGGCATGCCGCAGTGGTTCCAGTCGTGGCTCGCGTCTCAGGGCATCACGTCGGACAAGGGGTTCCTGGAAGACGCGCCGTACCTGCTGGTGGTCTTCTCCGACCAGACCTTGCCTTACTCGGTTGAGTCCACGTGGGTATCCATCGGATACGCGTTGCTTGCGGCAACGCAGGAGGGACTGGGCACGCTAACGTACACGCCGGGGGACCCGGGATTCCTGTGGACTCTGCTCAATCTGCCGGAGCGCTTCGTGCCGCAGGCCATCCTGCCGCTGGGCATAGCTGATGAAGCGCCCGACCTCAGCCGCCGGCTGAAGAGGCGGCTTGCCAGGCTTGAGACGGTGGACTGATCACGGGGCCGAGGTCACGGTCGGCCAAGACTCATGCTTAGCGCCGCAAAGCTGGAGGAGTGAGTCGTCTCGCCAGAGGACAGGTACCCAAGATATCTCAACCTGTTCGAGTCCGGGGAACTGCAGAAGCGTACCGAGGAAGCGGGAGGCCGGCTCGAGCGATGCTTCGTCTGCCCTCGGGCCTGCGGCACCAACCGGCTGCGTGGCGAGCTAGGCTTCTGTGGCGTTGGCAGGCACGCGATCATCGCGAGTGCCGGCCCGCACTTTGGTGAAGAGCCGCCCCTGGTGGGGGACCACGGCTCGGGCACCATCTTCTTCAGCGGCTGCAACCTGGCTTGTGTTTTCTGCCAGAACTGCGATATCAGCCAGGGAAAGGAAGGAAGGCCCGTTGCCGCCCCGGACCTGGCGCGGATCATGCTGGACCTACAGTGGCTTGGGTGCCATAACATCAACCTTGTCTCGCCCAGCCACGTCGTTCCGCAGGTGCTGGAGGCGCTGGCCATCGCGGCTGAAGGCGGCCTGCGCCTGCCTCTCGTGTACAATTCGGGCGGCTACGACTCTCTCAGTACACTCCGGCTCCTGGACGGTGTGGTGGACATATACATGCCGGACTTCAAGTATTGGGACGACAGTACTGCGGCCAGGCACTCAGGCGCCAAGGGCTACCCCACCGTTGCGCGGGAGGCCATGAAGGAGATGCATCGCCAGGTGGGGGACCTGGTCCTTGATAAGGGTGGGGTTGCCGTACGTGGCCTTATCGTCAGGCACCTCGTGCTGCCCGGCGACCTTGCCGGAACCGCGGAGGTGACCAAGTTCATCTCCAAGGAGGTCTCGCCTGACACCTACATCAACATCATGGCCCAGTACTACCCCACACATAAGGCGTTCAAGCAGCCTCCGCTGAACCGCCGGATCACCAGGGCCGAGTACGAACGCGCCGTGCAGGCGGCGAAAGACGCAGGTCTGCACAGGTTCGCGAGGTAGGGGCAAGCTGGCTCTTGCCCTCCAGCGTCAACCCCTCCGGCGGCACACGACGCCCAGGCATTCTGCATCGTCCGTATCGGGTGTCCCGTCGAGGTTACCGAATGCCGCCTCGATTTCCAGGCCTGCGGCCCGCGTCCCAGAACAGGGGCTCGCCTCTGGCGAACAGCGGCGGCCTCTCCGCGGCAAGGCGGAATGCCTCCATGGACGCTTTCCCGTACCTGGACTGGGCCACTCGACTGCGCCTCCTCATCACGGCAGGACGCTCAGCCGCAACGCCTCAACCTCCACGGCCACCGCGCTCACCGGCTGCTCTCGAAGCGCCCCACCGCATCTTTCATCCACGCCAGGATGTCCACCTTGAACGGACAGCGCGCAGCGCAACTCCCGCACTCCGTGCAGGCGGATGCTTGGGGCTTGAGGTCGCCGTAGATGTAGGGCGCATCCGCGTAGCCCCGGTCAGCCGCGCGGAGGCACCACATCACTTGGCTGATGGATATGCCTGCAGAGCAGGGGAGACAATGATCGCAATAGGTGCAGACTCCCTCGAGGTTGGCGTCGATGCCGGAGAGGATGTCCTGGTAGTCCTTTTCCTCAGGGGTCGCCGAGGAGTACGCAAGCACCTGAAAGAGCTCGGCCAGGTTCTTCATCCCAGGGGCCACCACCGCGACCGCCGGGCGCGATAGCGCGAAGCTCAGCGCGTTGACCGGGGTGATGAACTTGCGGTACGGCTCCTGGAAGAACTCACCGCCCATGAAGGGCTTCATGCCGACTAGGCCCACACCATGAGCGTGGCAGGCCGCAGCCACTTCTTCCGCCCGGTTCGAGAAGTTGATAGGGTACATGAGCACGTCAAACAGGGCGCTGGATGCGGCCCGGACCGCAACCTTGGCGACGTGGGAGCTTATCCCGATATGGCGCAACTTGCCCTGCTCCCGGAGCCTGTACGCGGATTCAAGGATTCCACCCGGGGCCATGACCTTGTCGAAGGCATCATCGCTGTCCACCATCTGGATCATGCCCACATCCACGTGGTCCGTGCCGAGCCGCCTGAGCAGGTCGTGAAAGAACTCCTCGCTCACTCCGGCGTCACGGGTCTGGGACGGCTGGCCATCCACGATATCTATGCCGATGTGGCCGTTCACCACTATCCTGTCACGCAGCCCCTTGATGGCGTGCCCTATCTTGTCTCTGTAGTCCGGGTCGCCGAACAGCACGTCAATGTAGTTCACGCCCTGTTCCACAGCCTCACGGATGACTGACGTCACCGTAGCCTGAGGTGGCTGCCGCAAGTATTCAGTCCCGTTCCCGATTACGCTCACGCCCAGCCCTGTGCTGCCGAGTCGCCGGGTCTCCATCTGTGCACCCCCATCACGTGTCGTCCGCAGAGGACACCATGATAGACTTCCACTACACGCCAAGTCAACCTGCCGGCGACTCGCGTTCCCCTGTGGCTGCTTGCTCACGCGTTACCGGAGACGGTATACTTCTTATCGAAGGGGGTGAGCAGGCGTGGCCAGGAACCGTTACGTGATGGGGTGCGGCAGGCTCTTGCGGCTCTCAGCATTCATCGCAGCAGGCAAGGGACAAGTCTGCCCAAATACGTTTCTGGCCGGTCAAGCCCGCCCCTGAACTGAACGCAAGACATGATTGAGGCGCTGCGTTGCCCGGCTACTTCCAGGGGCCTTACGGCGAACTACGGAAGTGGATTGTTGAGGAGATAGAGAGGAGTTCCATTCGCGACAGTGTCCGGCATATGGACGCCTTTGCCGTGAAGAAAGAGGGTTGCTGCCAGGTCGCAGTCGTAGGGTTACCTAACGCCGGCAAGTCCTCCATACTCAAATGGCTCACAGGCCGGCAGGTGGTGGTGGGCGACTATGCCTTCACCACACTCAAACCGGTAGCATCCATCTACGTGCTGCAGGGCGCCCAGGTCCAGCTGGTCGAGGTACCAGGCATGATCGAGGGCGCCAGGGAAGGAAAAGGCCAGGGCAAGGCACTGCTGTCCTGCATACGAAACGCCGACGCGGTCCTCCTGGCCGCAGCACTCGGACCGGGCGCCGCTCGCGCGCTTTCAACGTTGTGGAACGAATGCCGGGCGGCCCTCGCTGGTAAGGAAATGGGCATCGCTCTGACCAAGTGCGACCTGGCCGGGGCGGCCGGCGAGGAAATCGCAGTGGGCGAGGCACTTGAGGATCTTGGTCTGGGCACCTGCCCACGAGCGAGGATCTCCGTGGTATCGGGCGAAGGCAGGAAGGACCTCGACGAGATACTCTGGCGGCTGGCGAAAGTCATAAGGGTCTACTGCAGGGAGTCCGGTGAACCTTTCATACTGCCTGCCGGATCGACCGTGCGGGACCTTGCCAGGACAATACACCACGATCTCGAAGCAACAGTCGTCCAGGCAAAGGTGACCGGGCCGTCCGCCAGGTTCGCCGGGCAGAGCGTCGGGTCAGACCACGTGCTGCGGGACACCGATCGGGTGGAGATCAGGACTTGACGGCCACAGGCCGGAGGGAGGTGCTGCGATTGCCCACCAGGATATACTGGCCAGGCCCGCTTTCTACCTGAACCGGGTGGCCTGTCAGGATGACGACGAACGTGTCATCGGGTTCATCTCTGTGGTCTTCCACAAGTCGCTCCTGCATAAGGGCGGGTCGGCTCTCATCAACGAGCTCGTCATCGACTTCACCCAGCGCGGCAAAGGAGTTGGGAGGAGACTGCTTGATGAGGCCGTTTCTGAAGCTCGTGTAAGAGGGACCGGAGCTCTAACTGCTTGAGTCCGGGAAGGCCGGCCTGCGAAGGTTTGTACAGTAAACCGAATGCTGTCTTCACAGTACTTCCATCGCACCTGCCGTGCTGCAAGCGCCGGCCCACAACTGCCTCATCTCCTCACAGCGTTCCAGCAGCTCACTGAGCGTCCCTTGGTCGAGAACCCGTCCGTCCTTCATGAGGATCACCTTGTGGGCGCTCTGCAACGCGGCTCTCCGGTTCGACGTCGCGAGGCAGGTAACCCGCCTGCCCGCCGGAGAGAAGTCCATGCGCTTGGACAGGTGCTCCCAGAGCGTATTCTCGGTCTCAACATCGAGCGCACTGGAGAGATCGTCCATGACCAGTAGTTCCGCCCCAGATACAAGCATTCTCGCTGCAGCCACCCTCTGTACTTGACCGCCCGACAGGCGGACCCCCTTTGCCCCGACGACGGTCTTCATGCCTGACTCCATGCAGTGCACGTCTTGTTCAAACACAGCATCGCGGATCGCGGCCTCAAGTTCTCCTTCCGGCACCTTCCTGCCCATCAGGATATTATCATCGACCGGTCCGCTGAAGAGGATAGGCATCTGGCCCGTATAGGCGCTGTGAGGAGGGCCGAAGAAGGCCCGGGGTTCAACCTCGTGCCCGTTCCACAACACGTGCGCGGCCTGAGCTGGGAGCAGCCCGAGCAGGGCCTTCAACACGGTCGTCTTGCCCGATCCCATGCGGCCGGTGATAATCACCAGTTCCCCGCCTCTTACGTCGAAACTCACACCGAACACCCCGCGGCCGCTCTTGGGATGAACACACGTCAGGTCACTTACGGACAGCAGCTCAAGAGGCTCGCGCTCGCGAACAGGCCAGCCGTCACCTGTCTCTTCGGGCCCCGGCTTACCCGCAAAGTACAGGGGAGACCGGGTGACCAGCCGTTCTGAGGGCGAGCCGCCAAGTAGCGTTGCCATACGCTCAAAAGCTACTGCAGCCTGTCTGCACCTAGCGATGTACATGCCAAAAGACACGCTATAGTCGGCTACAAGAGTCAGGTAGGACGCGAAAAGCGCAAAATCCCCAGTGGAGAATGAACCTGCACGCATTGCTTGGGCGGAGAGCAATAGCACGAGGCCCGTACCGAGAGTGGCGCTTCCGTGTTCCAGGGACTCCAGCAGAAGGTCCAGGCCTTTTTCCGTGAGCATCGCCTTCCGCCGTTCCTCGCCGAGACGATCTACGTTGTCTCTTACAGGTGCTTCGGCACGTGCAACTTTTATCGCTTGAACGGCCCCAAAAGCCTCCGCAATGGCCGCAGTCACTTTGGCGGTGGCTTCCCTGGATGCTCGCCTGCGTTTCTGGAACTGGTTACTTGCCGACTGGGCAAGGGCGACGATCATAGCTAAGGGCCCGAACACAAGAAGGGTCAGCTTCGGGCTAATCCGGTACAGGATCAACACGGCCACCAGGCTAGATAACACTGCACCTGCGGTATCCGGGACCAGTGTCAGGACCGCATGAACATGTTCGGGATCTTCGCGGAACCCGGATAGCACCTCACCCAGAGGCTGGCGGAGAGCCGTGGTACCAGGCAGGTCAAGCACCCCTTCCAGCATGTTCCTCCTGAGCATTGACTTCACGTAGAATGCGTGTAGGATGTCTAGGGAGACTGCACAAAGAATCACCACAACCCTGCCGAGCGCGACTACAAGCAGCAGAGCGGCGATCGACCACGGCTCAAGCCCTGCGGCCGTGCGCCCGCTCAGAACGTCGAAGAACCAGCGCGTTATGAGTCCCGGCACAAGGGGTGTTGCCTGCATCAGCACCAGGAAGAACGAGTCTAGTGCGAACAGTGCAGCCTTGTAGCGGAGCATGCCCCAGAGCAGTCGCCACGTCTGTACCTGCCCGCGCGCTGCGGTATCCTGCAGGGTACTCATCAGGCTAGCACCTCCTCGAGGCCAACCTTGAGCAACTGGTGAAAGCGCGAGCCCGGGTCGCTTGCAAGCGCCTCCCGCTCACCGTGCTCGACCACCCGGCCGTTGTCGAGTATCAGGATGTCATCAGCCCGCCTGAGCGTCTGCAGTCTGTGGGCTATGATGATGGCGGTCCGGCCTTTGAGAGCAGCGCTGACGGCGCACTCCAAGAGCCCTTCGGTCAGCGGGTCAAGCCGCGAAGAAGCTTCGTCTAGAACGACGACAGACGGGTCTTGCAAGAGGAGCCTGGCAAAAGCCACAAGCTGTGCCTGACCTGCGGAAAGCCCGGTTCCTGATGTGCCGATCACGGTGTCGAGGCCGGCGGGTAGAGATGAGTACCACGATTCGAGCCCAAGGTCGTAAATGACCTGGATAAGTCGCTCATCTGCCACGACCCTGGAGAAGAAGGTCGGGTTATCTCTGAGAGAGGCATTGAACAGCTGAACTTCCTGCGTGACAAAGCCCACCCTCTCCCGCAGGCTATCCAGGCGCAACGCCTGCGCCGGGATGCCTCCTATTTCCATACGGCCGCCCGTGGGATCATAGAGCCGGAACAGAAGGCGGGCAACGGTTGTCTTGCCGCATCCAGTCCGCCCAAGAAGGCCCAGCATTCGGCCCGGCTTCAGTTCAAACGACACGTCCGTGAGCACATTCCCCTCATCGTATGCGAAAGAGATATGGTCAAATGCGACGCTGGCGGCGCCGCGCCCCAGCACTCTGCCTTCAGCTGCGTCATGTATGACCGTACGCCGGGCAAGCAACTGCTCAATGCGCATTATGCTCGCCCCGGCCTTCTGCAGGTCCTGCATCTCAGTACGGATACGCTCCAGTGGCCTGCGGATTAGCCCCATGTAGGCGAAGATCAGATAGCACGCCCCAATGGTAAGCGCGCCCAGTCTGAACAGGTACGCGCAGAGTCCGAGCGCGACTGTATTGCCCGCTGCGAACAGGATTATGCTAGACATCCACAAGGAGTACCCGGTGAGGCTCGCCCGCCGGTCCATGGGGTACCACCTGCGCAGGACCTGGTGAAAGCGGCTCATGATATGGGCTTTTGCCCCATTTGCCTGGATGTCTTCCGTGGCGGATAACCATTCACCAAGCATGCCGTAGAACTCAGCGCTCACCTGCCTAACCTGGGCCCAGTGCGGGATGGCGATAGTCCTGATCTGCCACATGATCCTGAGGGTCACCAGGCTAAAGCACGTAACTGTTATCCCCACTCGTAAGTCGATGCAGAAGAACATACCGAGGAGCCCGACCAACAATATGAGGTTTGCCATAATCCCAACCACAAACTGCGAGAAGAAATTGGCGAGGGCGTTGACGTCTCCATCAATGCGCTCGACCATTTCACCAGGTGTGCGCTCTCTGTGAAATGTCATGTCGAGGCGGAGGCAATGGAACAGAAGGTCGCTTCGTAAGTGGTTTGTTGCCTTCCAGCCTATGTCCTCACTCGAGTACCGGCTCGACGCATACAACACGTGCGCTGCCAGAGCGCATAAAGTATAAAGTACGGCCAGCCGGACAAGCACACCGGCGCCGGACCCTTTCGCCGCCTCGTCGATCACCAACCTGAGCAACTGAGGGCTGAGCAGTTAGAGCGTGGTGCACAGCAGCACCAAAACGCCAAGTACTGCTGCACGATGTCTCAAGGGACTGAGATAAGTTCTCAGGAGCGAGGCGTAACGCCTGATGTCTACGCCACTTATCATTAGAAGAGACCCCTCCCGGTGCTGACAATCAAAAACCGCGGGCGTGCCACCCGCGGCCGGAGGAGTCTTTAGCCCAGCAGCATATGCCTATGGGTAGACTGCTTCGAGGCAGGTGGCGCAAAACGTGACCGCGAGCAACACCAACCTGGCTCTGACCACTATCGCCACCTCCTCACAGATTCACCCGAGATATGATAGTCCCGGCGGGCTACCTGTGTCAACATCAGTCGCGCATTGGGTGCTGGTTGGCGTAGATGCTGTTACATTAGAAGGTAATGGCGGAGCTTCCCATGATGGCCAGGCCTTCTTTCTACTCGATAGCCCCTAGACACGTAAAGGCGGGGAACGGGTGGCGCTAGCGCTTGCGGGTAAGGTCGAAAATCCCTTTAAGTCCTCGAGGGTTGCCGGCATCTCCTGCGCAGATCATCGTGCCTCTCAGGAAATCGGTCGTGAAGCTGCCCTACCATCTCCACTGGTTCGTATTGAAGTTGACTCTGGTTCCACTAATGACTTGACGCAGGCGGATTGCCTGGGGTCGCCTGACCGCCGGGCGAAGGCTTCGTGGAGCTGCACCCGCCGACGAACAGAACTGTAAGGATCACCACGAGGTATATCCACCCACACGTCTAGCTACGATCTTGCCGTACTGATAGTAGATCAGTGGCGTTGATTTGCACGTCGCGGTCGAGCATGGACACGCAGCCTTCACAATGGCGCTAGATCGGTCCGATTCCTTATGTGCTCTTACTGATTATCTCTGCTAGTTTGGGTGTGGCCGCGTCAAGAAACGCGAGTTCGTTCTCTGTTGGTACCCGACCATGAACACCTGTGGATCCTATCGCGTAGGTCTTAAGCGCCAGGTCG
>JAUYEF010000091.1 GCA_030691635.1 Bacillota bacterium | reverse complement strand
CATGCTCCGGCACTTCATCCTCAGAGCCCACCGGAGAACGCTTTTCAAGCCCAGGGTGCTGGTGGCGGTGCCGAGCGGCGTGACAGAAGTGGAGAGGCGCGCGGTCATCGACGCCACGCTTCAAGCGGGTGCGAGAGAGGCCTACCTGATAGAAGAGCCCATGGCGGCGGCGATCGGGGCCGGCATGCCCGTTCACGAGCCGACCGGCAACATGATCGTGGACATAGGGGGAGGGACCACCGAGGTGGCGGTGATCTCTCTCGGCGGGATCGTCACGTCCAAGTCCATCCGGATCGCCGGAGACGAAATGGACGAAGCGATAGTCAACTATGTGAAACGGTCCTACAACCTGATGATAGGCGAAAGGACTTCCGAGGACATCAAGATCCAGGTCGGGTCCGCGTACGCGCTGAATGACGGTGAAACGATGGACGTGAAGGGGCGTGACCTCGTCACCGGCCTACCGAAGACGATCACCATCACCGCGGAAGAGGTCAGGAAAGCTCTCTCCGAGCCTGTGGCCGCCATTATTGACGCCATCAGGGTGACCCTGGAGAAGACGCCGCCCGAGCTGGCGGCCGACATCATGGACAAGGGGATAGTCATGACCGGCGGCGGCTCGCTGCTCCGGGGGATCGACAGGCTCGTGTCCGAGCAGACGGGCATGCCTGTCACGATAACCGAAGAGCCCTTGCTCGGCGTCGTCAGGGGCACGGGAAAAGCGCTTGAGGAGCTTGGGACGCTGAGGAAGATCCTCGTCGCGTCCAAGAAAGTCCTGTGACCATCGCTGCGGGCCTTTCCGGCGCGCAGTTGTGGCTTGTTCGCAGCACCTGAAAGGCGTGAAGTGATTGTACGGTTCACACAGGGGCCGTAGGCTTCTTGCCGCGGCCCTGGTGATTCTCGCGGTGCTTGTGGTGATCAGCAAGACAGCTCACGTCAGGCTCTCCATGACGCCGGTCGAGGGGCTCTTGTCGGAACTGGCAGGACGCTGGCAACGCGTGGTGGCATGGGCCGGCCGGCCGTTTGTCAGGATTTCCCAGGAAATAGCCCGGTTGCGCACCATGAGAGACGAGAACTTGATGATGCGCGACACCGTCCTGAAGACTCCCTGGCTCGAAGCCGACCTGCAGGAAGCCCTCAAGGAGAGCCAGCGTCTCCGTGATCTCTTGAAGTTCGCCGGGACACTCAAGTACGTTTACATACCGGCAGAGGTCGTGGGCCGGAACCCGGACAACTGGCTCAACACAGCCATCATCAACAAGGGCTTCGCCGACGGCGTGAGTGTGAATGATTCTGTCGTAACGTCGCTGGGGCTGGTCGGACGGGTCACCAAAGTGACTCGCAATACGGCAACCGTCATGCTCATGCTGGACCCCGACAGTGGGGTGGGGGGGCTTGTCCAGCGCAGCCGCGACGCCGGCGTTGTGGTCGGAGTCGCCGGCGGCGGTCAGACTGTAAGCATGAAGCTCTTCCCGCGGGATCCTGACGTCAAGGCCGGCGACGTCATCATAACGTCAGGGCTCGGGAGCTTCTTTCCGAAAGGCCTGCCCATCGGTAAGGTGGTCTCGGTGTCCAAAGGTGAATACGGGCTCGTGAAGGTCGCGGACATACAGCCGTTCGTCAACTTCGACAGGCTTGAAGAGGTGCTTGTGCTAAAACCCTCTGAGCCAGTGACGGAGGGCTTTTGAATGAGACGCGAGTATCTCTGGCACTTCGTGTCATCCGTGGTGGGAGGGGTCCTGTTCCAGACGGCGATAGCCCCTCGCATCCGCATATATGGGGCCAAGCCGGATGCCACCGGCGCGGTCGCAGTTGCGCTGGGCCTTTTGATGGGGCCGCTGGCCGGGGCATCCGGTGGGTTCTTGGGCGGGCTGTGCATCGACCTCATCAATAGCAGGTTCATCGGGCTCTACGCGCTCACGCGCGCGCTCATGGGGCTGGCAGGCGGGTTGGCGACCGGCAAGGTCTTCAAGGAAAACCTCCTCATGACCGGCGCGATTGGGTTTTTCGCGACGATAGGGGTCGAACTGGTCGGAGCTGTGCTCATTTCGTGGAATGGTGTGGGCTTCGATGTGACCGCTTCCCTGAGCGTCGCAGGCATCGCCGCCCTGTGCAGCCTGGTCCTGACGCCCGTCGTGTTCTACATGATCTGGAGAGCCAAGGTCCGCGTCGATTCGAGCCAGAGCCAGGTGATCGTGGAGTAGTCTCCGTGGCGTCGCGCAGCCGGAAGGGCCAAGGGTAACAGGAATGGGAGAGAAACTTCCAGAGGCCGAACTTCAAAGAAGGGTCATGGCATTGGTGATCTGCCTGGCCCTTGTTTTCACGTTTCTCGGAGGGAGACTGGCGTACCTGCAGATCGCCCAGGGCGGAACCTACAGCAAACTCTCCGAGGGCAACCGCATCAGGCTGATCCCGCTCCCCGCCCCCAGAGGCGTGATTTACGATAGGAACGGGAAGCCGGTGGTCACCGCCAGGCCGGCCTATTCTGTGTCGCTGGTGGTCATGGACAGGCAGGCAGCGAGGAAGAGCGCCGCGAAGGTGGCCGAGATGCTGGGCCTGGATCCTCAAGAAGTGCTCTCCCGGATAGACAAGAACGCCGGCCGCCTGTACGAGCCAATCAGGATCGCCTCCGATATATCACCTGAGATCCATACGCTGATAGAAGAGGCGAAGGCCGACCTCCCGGGCATCGTGGTGAGCGTTGAGCCTGTCCGCGAGTACCTCTACGGCTCAACCGCTTCGCATGTGGTTGGCTACACAGGCGAAATACGGGACAGCCAGCTTGCCGAACCAAAGTACGCCGGCTACAAGATGGGCGACATCATCGGCCAGGCAGGCATTGAGGCGCAATACGACAGCATGATCCGGGGCAAAGATGGCGGAAAGCAGGTTGAGGTGGATCACAAAGGGCGGCCCACACCCCGCGACCTCGGCATGATAGGACCCGAGCCGGGGAACGACATAGTGCTGTCGCTTGACATCGATCTGCAGCAGGCTGTCGAGAAGGCCCTGGCAGACCAGCTCCTCTACCTTCAGGCGAACGGCTTCCCGAACGCCAAAGCCGCTTCCATGGTCATGCTGGACCCCCGGACAGGCGAAGTGCTGGCGATGGCCAGCCTGCCTGCCTATGACTCCAATGAATTCGTCAAGGGCATGAGCGTGAAGCGCTTCGCCGAACTCCTGAAGAACCCGCTGCGGCCGTTCAACAACCGCTCGATATCCGGCGTCTACGCCCCAGGCTCGACTTTCAAGATGGTCACGGCGATCGCGGCCCTGGAGGAAGGCAAGGTCTCTCCATATGAGTTGTTCTCCGACCCAGGATATCACCCTGTGGTGCCGAGCCTTGCATGCCATGCCAAGGGCGGGCACGGGGCGGTCAATCTCGAGACAGCCATCAGGGTATCCTGCAACGTCTACTTCTACGAGATGGGCAGGCGGCTGGGGATAGACCGGATGGCCAAATGGGGCAACCGTCTCGGGCTGGGGGTCAGGCCCGGCATAGACATCAGCGGGGAGAGCCAGGGGCTCATGCCCACCACTCAGTGGAAACGCGAAGCATATGAGAAAAGGAACCCGCCCTGGATAAGGGAACCGGAGTTCTTGCTGGCCGAGGACATGATGTCCGGCATGGGCCAGGGCTATCACGGCTATACGCCCTTGCAGATGGCGAACTACGTGGCCACGATAGCGAATGGTGGTAAGCGTTACCAGCCTCATTTCCTGAAGGAGACTCAAGACAGCAAGACGCAGGCCGTTCAGGAGAACAAGCCGGTCGTTGCCGAAGAGCTGGGTGCGTCCCAATCGACACTCGAGATCATCAGGCGCGCGATGGCTTCGGTGTGCCAGCCCGGTGGTACGGCTGGCCTGCAGTTCCTCGGTTTCCCGGTCGAGGTGTGCGGCAAGACCGGTACCGCGGAAAACCCGCAGGGCGATGACCACGCGTGGTTTGTCGGGTACGCCCCGTACCGTAACCCGGAAGTCGCCTTCGCCGTCTTGATAGAGCAGGGAGGCCATGGAGGCACAGGCGCCGCTCCCGTCGCCAGGAAAGTGCTTGAGCACTACTTCGGACTCGAACCCGTGGAAAAGCCCGGTGAGACCGGTGGTCACACGACTCCGTAGCGAGACATCACCGAACGGCGGAATTAGTTCAGGATTGGAAGGAAATGGGAGACGCCCGGCGAAAACACCCTGGGCAGATGTGCCTTTGGACGGGGCACACCGGACTAAGCACCGGGGGGACGGGCGAATGGGCCATCTTGATGTCACGCTCCGGACGGCAAAGGATAAGGTACTGGTCTTCCTGGGCGAAGAGCCTGACTTCCAGGCGACACTGTCCAGGCTGAGGTCAAAGATCCGGGACCACACGGAAATCGGTAGCAGGTCCGATGTGATGGTCGACATCGGGAAGCGCGTCCTGACTGAGGAAGAGTTCCTGGCGCTCCAGAAGACCGTGCAGGAGGACCTGCATCTCAGGCTCACGAAAGTGGTCGACTCGATAGACATGGCCAGCAAGCCTTCCTGGTGGCCCAAGTGGGCCCTCGAGGAGGAGACCGAGGACGGTATCCTTGTTGAAGCCGACGAAGGCCATGAGGCTTTACCCCCCGAATATGTCGTGCGAGAACGGCAGGAGGAAGCGCCATCAGGGCCCGAAGAGACTTCGGAGGCGAAGGCCGAGGCCGGGGGAGAGCCTGAGTACAGGGAGGTTTCCTGGCAGCGCGCTTTCCGGCACGGCGGCGAGCAGGTGGACGACACTCCTGCTCTTTCGCTGTACAAGGACCAGGTCCCATCAAAGCCCAACGCGTACCTTATAAAGGCCACCATGAGGTCCGGTCAGACCGCGCTCTTCGACGGAGATGTCGTGGTGCTGGGGGATGTGAACGGTGGCGGCGAGGTGATAGCCTCCGGCGATGTGGTCGTGGTGGGAACGCTCAGGGGCGTGGCGCACGCGGGTTCCCGTGGCAACCGTGAGGCCACGATCACCGCTATGAGGCTTGAGCCGACCCAGTTGAGGCTCGCGGACCTGGTCGCCAGGCCGCCCGATGGCGAAAGCGCCAGGCCGAGAGGTCCGGAGATGGCGCGGATAGTGGATGGAGCTGTGATCATCACGCGTTTGGAGAGGTACTTTCCCACCGTCTCGGAAGGGGGAGGGGCGTAGTGCCAGAACCGCTAGCATACGTCATAACATCGGGGAAGGGCGGGGTGGGCAAGACCACAGCGGTCGCCAACCTTGGCTGCGCTCTCGCCGTTGCTGGACTCAAAGTGGCGCTTGTCGATGCAGATATTGGATTGAGGAATTTGGATGTGGCCATGGGTCTCGAAAACCGGGTCGTCTACGACCTCGTCGACGTGGTGGAAGGTTACTGCAAGCTCAGACAGGCGCTCATAAAGGACAAACGCGTGGACACGCTCTACCTCTTGCCGGCCGCCCAGACCCGTGACAAGACCGCCGTTACTCCGAAACAGATGGCCGACCTGATTGAGGAGATGAAGGACGAGTTCGACTATATACTTGTGGATTGCCCTGCGGGCATCGAGCAGGGCTTCCGGAACGCCGTCGCGGGCGCGGACAGGGCGATCATCATTACTACGCCAGACATAGCGTCTGTCCGAGATGCGGACCGGGTGATCGGCCTCCTTGAGGCCTCCGGGAAGCAGAGCCCGCAGCTGGTGGTGAACCGTGTCAGGGCCAGGATGGTGCAGCGGGGCGATATGATGGCCGTTATGGACATAACTGAGATCCTTTCGATAGAGCTGCTCGGAGTCGTGCCCGAAGACGAACAAATCATCGTCTCGACCAACAAGGGCGAGCCGCTCACTCTGCGAAAAGTGTCTCGGGCCGGGATGGCTTTCCAGAATATCTCTCAGAGGATGCGGGGGCAGAAGGTGCCTTTCATAAAGCTTGAAGAAGACGACGGTTTCTTCGCTCGCCTGCGGCGGGCATTCGGCTCGCGCTAAGGGGGTATTGAGTTGTTCGACCTGATAAAGCGCATCTTCGGAGAGCGCCTGAGCAGTCGCGCGGAGAGGCCTACGGAAAGGCCCACAGACAGGCTCTCGGACAGGCAGAGGGAGCCTTCCAGCGGCAGCATGGCCAGAGACAGGCTCAAGATACTCCTCGTGCACGACAGGTCTTCAATCGCCCCTGAGGTGATGTCGCTGCTCAAGGACGACATCATCATGGCGGTGACGAAGTACATGGATATCGACCAGTCTGCGATAGAGATAGACCTCTCTCGGAGCGATGACTCTGTCGCCCTGGTGGCAAGCGTCCCGGTCATCCGCCTGAAGCGCTTCGCGGTGAGAGAGGAGGCGCCCGGCAGGGACGTCAGCAATGCGAACAGGCGAGACGCGGGCAATACGAACAGGCGGAATGTCACCAATTCGAACAGGCGTAGGGGCCGGTGAGCACATAGTTTGAACAGAAGGCTTCTGAGGAACTTCGACATCCCTCTCGCTTTCAGCGCGCTGGCTTTGTCGCTGGCGAGCCTGGTCATTCTTTCCTCAGCTTCGCTGTCGGTCGTCCCTGCGGGCGGTGACTCCCTGATGTACGTCAAGCGGCAGGCGCTGTCGCTGGGCATCGGAGTGGTGGTATTCCTGATAGTGGCCGCCACAGAGTACTCAGACTGGGCCCGCTACTCCCGGATCATCTATGTGGTCAATACCGTTTTGCTTGTCGCCGTCCTCGTGATGGGGAGGAGCGCGCTGGGCGCCCAGCGGTGGCTTGGACCGCTGCAGCCGTCTGAGATAGCCAAGATAAGCATCATCATTACCCTGGCGACTTTCCTGGTCGAGCGCAATAAGCCCATCACCCGTCTGGGGGATTTCCTGCCGGTGCTGGCGCACGTCGCGATACCGATGGCGCTCATCCTCCGGCAGCCCGACCTGGGCACATCGCTTGTCTTCCTCGCCATCACCTTCGGGACGCTGTTCATGGCGGGGGCGCCGGCGAAGCACATCCTGGGGATCGTGGGCTCGGGGCTCGGCGCCGTCGCGGCGGCGCTTTGGCTGCATGTGAACCGGGGCCTGCGCCTGCCTCTGAAAGAGTACCAGATCAAGAGGCTCATCGTCTTCATAAACCCCAAGATAGACCCGCTGGACTCAGGCTACCATGTCATCCAATCGCAGATAGCGGTCGGGTCGGGTGGAATCTGGGGAAAAGGGCTGTTCGCCGGGACCCAGAACCGGCTCAACTTCCTGCCAGAGCAGCACACGGACTTCATCTTCTCGGTGATAGGGGAGGAGCTCGGGTTCGCCGGCTGCGTGTTCATACTGGCGCTCTACTTCCTGCTGCTTTGGCGCGTCATCAAGATCATGCAGGTATCGCGAGACCACTTCGGGTGCCTGCTCGCCGCCGGCGTGTTCTCCATGATGTCCTTCCATGTGCTTGTCAACGTCGGCATGACGCTGGGCGTGATGCCGATCACCGGGATCCCGCTCCCCTTCGTGAGCTTCGGCGGGAACTCGCTGCTCACGAACGCGGTCGGCATCGGCCTGCTCGAGAGCATAGCCATGCGCAGGCAGAAGATAATGTTCTAGGGGTAGGTCCTTGCGTTTGGCTTCCGATGGCCGGGTGGTTGTGGGTTCAATCACAGGTCGAGAACAGATAGCCGCCAGGGGCGGCTCCTTCATCATGAGAGGATGTCAGATGGTAGTAGGAGTTCAACTAAGACTGCCGAATTCAGTTACGTCACAGAGGTGACCTCACACGAGCTGCCGCACCCCTGTTGACTCAGGGGGGTGATCGCCCATTCAGTACCGACCACACGGCCAACGCTTTACTACTCTTGCCGGTGGCCTGCATGCACTGCTACTCTTATTGGTTGCAGCGGGAGGCCAGTTCCAGTGGCCCGTCGGATTTCGGGTTCTTACCATCGCCTCAGCCGCCGCCATTAAAATAGGTAAGGAGGGGTTGTGATTGCCAGACGGGACATGGGTCGAAGTGCCTGGCAAGAAAGGCCTCTATAGATTCGTCGGTGATCTTCAGATACGCATCGAGGCAGTTGAGGGAGCGCGAAGGACATTAGTGACCTCGAGTTCCACCGCAATCAGGAATGGATGCGAGATTCCTCCGGGATCCAAAGTCGTTCTTGGACGTAGTCGTGTTCCACCCAGAGAGAACGTTGGCTAGCAGAGTATCCAGAAGGCAGGACTGCCCCACGTCTGAGTGATGGCGGTCCTTTTGTGTGTCATCAGATGTCACTATGGTAGAGAGGCTCGGTCCGTCGCGTTTGGACGCCTCGCGTTGAGAACCGGGCAGTACGGCTGCTTCTCATCCCCATAAGGTCCCTCTTCACGGTGGAGGTCTTGGGACAATTGATGTCTACCTGCGCATTCCCGCTAAAGCCCTGCTTGTGGTGAGACGATACAGCATCACGGCACCAAAGGGCCGCTCAAGAGGAGAATACACGAACGGGTGGGAAAGATGATATCCCTGTAGCCCATTTCCAACACTGAATCGGGACGGGCTATTCGGGCCTATTACGGACATCACAGGAAAAGAGGCGTAGCACATGAAGCTTCAAGGCAGGGTGGCACTGGTCACCGGAGCAGGAAGAGGGATTGGAAGGGCGATCGCCCTCCGGCTCGGCAGGGAAGGCTCGGATGTGGCGGTCAACTACAGCAAGAGCAAGGACGCCGCGGAAGATGTGGCCCGGGAGATCCGGCACATGGGGAGAAGGGCCATTGCTGTGCGAGGCGACGTGTCTGACGCGGCGAGCGTGGACAGCATGGTCCAGGCAGTGAGGCACGAGTTTGGCCGCATAGACATCCTGGTGAATAACGCGGGCGTGTTGAGGCGCCAGGCGTTTTTCGACATCGCGCTGTCGGATTGGGACTGGACTATCGGGACCAACGTCCGCGGGGTGTTTATCGTAAGCCAGCGCGTGGCGAAGGTCATGAGAGACCAGGGGGCTGGAACCATAGTCAACGTCGCCTCTGTGTTCTCGAGGAACGCCTCTCCCGGCGCGACCGCGTATGCGGTGTCAAAGGCCGCCGTCAGCATGTTGACCAGGCAGATGGCCATAGAGCTTGCCCAGTATGGGATAAGGGTGAATGAGATCAATCCCGGGCTGACCGAGACGGATCTCAACCGCAATGACATCGCGAAGCCGGAGTTCCGTGAGCCGCGGCTGGCCCGGATACCGCTGCACCGGATCGGACAGCCCGACGATCTTGCTGGGGCAGTCGCGTTCCTGGCTTCCGACGACGCCGGCATGATAACAGGCGCCAGCATCTTCATAGATGGAGGTGCCAGCATCTGGTGAACTGGTGAATTCGGCTGCGTACGGGTGGCTTAAAAGGCGCTTACCGCCAGGCGTAGCCAGGCAGCCCGCCAACCGGCGTTCTATCGTTCCTTCCAGTGCATCCTGACTCCCAGCCGCGCAGCCCACACTTCACCTTGGTCATCGAAGAAGAACCGGACCGGAGACTCGAAGCCGTTCAGCTCATACACGAGAGTCTGCTCGTCGCTTGCGCGCGCCACGTGCCGCTCGCCTTCGGCTTCGATGACGGGGATGTCTGCTTCGAGCGCGACACGGAACTTGCCGCCCTCGTCGTTCCCATATGAGCCAGCGAGGCGCTCGAGTTCCTCGACGGTCGCCGAGTACTGGGGCTCGATCTCAACCTGCTGCCTGATCGGCAGTCCGAGGGCCACGTTCATAGCTGCCAGCCAGATGGCCTTGGCCGGCACACCTGTGACGTTGGTGAGGACTGCAGCGACGAGCCGTTTCTCCGGGACGAACCCGAAGTGAGCCGAAACGCCTGGCTGCGACCCGCCGTGGAAGACGAGCGTGTTGCCCTCATAGTCCGGCACAGTTTCGAGCGCGAAGCAGTAGTAGGCCTTTCTCGAGATCTGGTGGACCGGACGCCGCATCTGGCGCAGCGCCGCTTCTGTGAGCAACCGCTTCCCATCAAGCATCCCGCCGTTGACGTAGATCTCGCCGCAGCGCAACAGGGCCGTGACGCATGAGCGGACGCCGCCGCCCACTTCGTAGGTGCCCAAACTGGGGTATGGCTTCTGCTCGTGCTGCTTTGTGTCTTTGTTGAACACATAGGGGACCGTCACGTTGTCGAACCCGGGAAGCTCGGTGATGTCGTACGTGGTGCGGGGCAGGCCGGTGTCCTTCACGAAGTTCTCGGTCATGTAGGACCTGTACTTCTGCCCGGTGATTCGCTCTATGATCGCTCCGTTCAACAGGAAGGTGTCGTTGCAGTAGCTGAAGTAGTCGCCTGGTCTGCCGAGGATCTTGCAGTCAAACGATCCCAGGTAGTCCATATGCTCGCTGAAAGTGGACACCTCTTCCCGCCGCTTGACCGGCGACAGGCCCGTGGTGTGGGAGAGGATGTGCCTGATCCTGATTGCCCCCATATCGGGCATGTTCCTGATCCGCAGGCCGGGAAGATGCCGGATGACCGGGTCCTCTGTGTCGAGTTTTCCCTCATCCTGCAGCTTCATCATCGCCAGACCTGTGAATGACTTGCTGACAGACCCGATGCCGAATATGGTATCCGGCGTGACCGGATCTCCCGTGGCCAGGTTGCGCACACCGAATCCGTTCTGGTACAGGACTTCCCCTTCCCGCGAAACCGCAACGGCCGCCCCGACTATGTGTGTCTTCTGCATGAGCTCTCTGACGTAGGCCTCGAACTCGGCCCACCTGCTGTCTCCCAACGGATGCACCTCCAGTGTCTGTTCGCTAACAGCGTATTTTCCGGCCGGACGGCGCGTATGGCGCCCAGCCAGGCGTCAAAGGCTAGGAAGGTTACACGTTGAACTCTTACACAGGCACATGTCCGAACCCTGCCTGTCGTGGCAGGCGGTGGGGGAGGGTTGTACTGTGGAGCATGACCCAGCGTCATGGCTCCTTGAGCAAGGCGGTCCGATCGTGCGGTGGCGTGTCAAGACCGGGCTGGCGGAGACTGGGCTGGAGCCCGTTGCGCGGGCGGCGCTCTTGGCCGAGGTGGCCGGCCTCCCGGAAGTCGCTCGTTGGCTCGAGAACCTTGGCCCGTAGCAGGGAATCAGGCTGGGGACGCTTCACGGGAGCTTCGACACGTGCTTCGAGAACGCGGTGGGTAAGCTCGTCACGCTCGGTCTCACCGCGGGGATGGAGATGCTGGACTCCCGTGTACGACCCTATAGAGTGTGGCTCGCCTCACAGGTCTTTCGCCCGACCGGCAATGTGTTTGACGTATTCGAACGGGCTTTGGTCGCATCGCTCCTTGCGGCGGCAGGCTATGGGGGCGACGCGGCAGTCCGTGAGCTGGTCCGCAGCCGGCTGGACACGGTCTCTGGGTTTGTACAGGATGGCCGGTACGACATATACGATGAGCCGTCAAGGCACAAAGGCGTGCCAGAGATCTGGCGCAACCGCCCGGTCATACACCCCGACCTTTATCCTTTCGGCGAGTTTCGCTCTCCCCTGGATATATGACATCTACGCTTCCTCAACAGGCAGCCCCGGTTTCGGGGCTGCTCTTCATTTCTTGCGTGGGGCGCTCCGGGGTCTGGGGTATCTGGTCTTGCGGCCCTTGTCCAATCGTGGCGCGTCGTGAGGGATCTTCTCGAAGACGGCGATCAGCTGTTGTGCCCTAATCGACAGTGGCTCGGCAAGTCGCGACTTCGCATATCTAACGTACTTCTCGTTTATCTCATAGCCTACAAAGTGCCTGCCCAGAGCGGCCGCAACCTTCAACGTCTGCCCGGACCCGCAGAAGGGGTCCAGCACCAGATCGCCGGGGTACGAGTAGAGCGTTATGAGCCGCAACGGAATCTCCTCGGGGAACGGGCAGGGATGGCTCAGGTGCCCGGGCGGGATGGGCGGGATATGCCACACGTTATTCGCGATTTCGTTGGTGTATAACCGGAGCGTCGGAGTCCTTGCGCCCTGGAGGTCGGCCTCGGGCCTGGCCGAATAGATCGGTGGGCCCGGCTTCCTGAAGACGAGAATATACTCCGTCATCACGTTGGGATAGTAATAGCCAGGGTAGGGCTTCTGTATGAAGACTCCGGCTCTCTTGACTCCGCCGGTGACCTTGTGCCACACGATATCCTGGTGGAACTCCCAGCCCAGGCCGCCGAGCCGGCTGGTTATGTGAAACGGCACAGGGTAGTGCGCACCGTCGAGCAGAACGGTGCCGACCACCAAGGTGTAGAAGCCACCCGGCTTGGTGGCTCGGAAGACCTCCCGCGATATCCGAAGAAACCACTCCAGGTACTCATGATACGCTTCGAACCCGAGGGAATACCGGCGGGTCCGGTATTCCGCCCCTGGGTCGTCCGCATGCCTGTCGTAGTCCACCGCGTTCCAGTAGGGTGGGGAAGTGACCGTCAGCGCGACAGAACCGTCCGGCAGGTCGTCCATCCGCTCGCACGACTTGCAGAAAACCTCGTCGATGTATGAAGAAGCCAACCCAGACCGCTCCTCCGGTGCTCCAGACTGCGATTCTTCACCGAGTATATTCTGGCGGCGCTGCCCGGGTTCCTCCGGCACGGCTCGGCCCGGGTCCGTCCGGTTGGGAGACTCTTCAGGACCGCGGTCATAGCCTTGAGGTGCATACGGCACAATGAAAGGGGATTGGGACTGCCAGTCGAAATGCACGGGTAGGACAGGGAGAAAGGAGACTGTGGTCATGGGCGCACTAACCCTTGAGGATGTTCTCAACATCAAGTACCTCGGCAAGTTCGAGTGGTCTCCGAGTGGTCCGGACATCGCATTCATCTGGGACGACGGTGGCGTTTTCGATCTGTACCTCCAAAGCTCCGAAGGCGGTGCTCCGCGTAAGATATCATGCGCAAAGGAAGACGTGGCCGATTTCGACTTCAACCCGGTGGACGGCCGCCTTACGTTCGTGCAGGATGGGGCCGTCTATTCCATGTTGAAAGGCCAGAGCGCACCTTACCCCTGGTTCAAGTTCAATGAAAGTGTGTCCCTGGTTTCCTGGTCTCCGGATGGCATAAACCTTGCCATGCTCCGCGAGGGCAAGCTGGCGCTCCTCGACGCCGGCAAGAACCTGTTGAAGGAGTTCAAAGTGCCGGGCCGAGCCGGTACCGGTGGGCCGGACGGTAAGCCCCTGGCCTGGGCGCCTGATGGGCGGATGTTTGCCTTCACTTTCGCTGATGAGAAAAAGGACAGGTTCGTCGGAGTGTGCGACCTTGAGGGTAACCTGGTCTACAGGACGATCGGGGCCAATCCTGCGGGCTCTCCCAAATGGTTCGACGCCAATACCCTGTACTACGTGGTCCTGAAGGACAGGGGCACGGCGGCGGATCTCTGCACGGTCGAGTTCAGCGTGGAAGGCGGCCGCATCAAGGCAGGCACACCCAGGGTGTTCTACAGCATTCCAGGTGACGGGCAGGGCAACGTTTTCTCGACCACGGCGTACGGTTCTCCTGATGGCAAGACGGTGCTCTTCCTGCTCGAGAATGATGGTTGGGCGCACCTTTACGCCTACTACCGGGCGACGGGCGAGATGAGGCAGCTGGTCGGCGGCGGGCACGAAGACTTCGCATACGCGGGGGATGAGCCCAGCTGGGCTCCCGACAGCCGGCGCGCGGCCTTTTCGTCGAGCAATGGAGACCTGCATGAACGTCATATCTGGATCATTGACGCCATGACAGGCGCGATGTCGAAGAAGGACAGCCTGCCGGGGACGAACGGCCAGCCGAAGTGGTCTCCGGACGGTGGCAAGATCCTGTTCGCGCATTCCGACGTGTACAAGAACCTGGATCTCTGGGTGATGGACGCAGCTTCGTCCGGCGACCCGCGGCAGATCACGCACTCGATGCCTGCGAACTGGACACCGGCGAACATCTCCGTCCCCGAGCATGTGACCTACAAGGGCGCCCAGGACTGGGAGATACACGGCTTCCTCACGAGACCCGCCGGTTTCGATCCTTCCAAGAAATACCCGGCGCTGGTCTGGGTACACGGGGGCCCGGTACGGCAGATGAGGCAGGGGTTCCACCCGCTTCACAGCTACGCCGTGTTCCATGCATTCCACCAGTACCTGGCCCAGAAGGGCTACGTGAGCCTCTCCATCAACTTCCGCGGAGGCATCGGGTACGGGCGAACTTTCCGGACCGGCCTCTACAGGAAGATGGGCGTGGATGATGTCACAGACGTTGTGAACGCCGGCATGCATCTCAAGTCCATGCCTTTCGTGGACGCGGATAGAGTCGCGGTCTGGGGCCTCAGCTACGGCGGCTACATGACGCTCCACGCGATGACCCAGTACCCTGACGTCTTCGCCATGGGCATCAACGTGGCGGGCATCTGGGACTTCACGCAGTGGACGCGCTGGATCCAGTCGAGGCGCGGCTCGCAGGGCGGTCTGTTCGTCACTTACTTCGGCGGGTTCCCGGAAGAATCGCCGGAACTCTACAAGATCGGGTCTCCATTTACGTATGCCGAGAACCTCAAGAACCCGCTTATCAACGTGATGGGCACGGCAGACGCGAATGTGGACTTCGAGCAACTCGATCGCATTGTGCTCGATTGCGTGAGGCTCGGGAAGACCTACGAAGCCTACTACTATCCGAAGGAAGTGCACATGTTCAGGTGGCGGACGACCTGGGCGGACGCCTTCCCGAAGATCGAAAGGGAGTTCGAGAAGTATCTCAGGAAGTGAAAGCCCGGCAGGACGCTGGCTGGGACCTCTTCACGGCCCAACCGTCTCCCGGAGATACAGATCGCCGGGAAAACCAGATTCCTGGCAGCTAGATGTTCGGCGGATCTAGCTGCCGGGAAGTCACATTCACTCCGACTGTCTTCCAGAGGTATAGATCACCCGGAGATCTAGATTCCTGGCAGATAGTTCTTCAGAAGAAGTACCTCTCCGGAAGTCACATCCGTACTAACCGGTTGCCAGGCGCCCTGTGGCCTATGCTAGCGAAATCGTGAGGGGCTCTTCAACAACGTGAGGGGTGGGCACAAGCCCACCCCTTTCTTTGCTCAAGGCAGGCCCTCAATAACCTTAAGCGGTACATTGATATTATTGAGTCAGCGATATAGTATATCAACGTACAGGGGAGAGTGGCCCACGTGAAGCACTGGTTCCAGCGACTCCGCTCGATGCCTAAAGGCCTCAGGATATACATCATCTACAGCCTTGTGGCAGGTACGGGAGTCTCCCTCTATGCCGGGCTGGTAACCCCATTCGGACGTTCGCTCGGGCTTGGGCCATCCACCATCGGGCTATACTTCACAGTCTTCTCACTTGTGTCCGTGGTTGCGTCGTTCGCCGGCGGGCTGCTTGGAGACAGGCTCGGCCACAAAAAGATCATGACTTTCGGCCGCGCGCTTTGGGCGCTCCAGGCGCTTTTCTTCGCCGTCAGCCGCGACTGGAAGCTGTTCATCCTCAGCGCCGTGGTCCGCGGGATGGTGGACCTGATGATGGCGCCTTCCATGGCCATGGCGGGTAGCCTTGCGAGTGATTCCAACCGTGCAACGGTCTTTGGCGTGCTGGCCATGGTCCAGTCCGCGACAGGCGTCCTGGCGCCCATTGCGGGAGGGGCGATAGCCGACCGTTTCGGGCCCCGGGTGGCGTTCGCTTCGGCCATCCCCCTCATCCTGATCGCGGCCTACCTGATAAGCACATTCCCGGAGCCGGAGAAGAAGGTACGCCGGCCACGGGCCGCTCGTGTGCCTGTGGTAGACGCCCTGCGCGGTCCCGCAGGCGGAGTCGCGCGGCTCATGCTGCTGTTCATGTTATTCAACGGAATCCACAACGCGATCCTTAACCTGGTCATACCGCTTTTCGTTCAAGACCGGTTCGGAGTCGCCTATACAGGCGTGAGCGCGCTGAGCACTGCGTCCTCTCTCGGGACGATGGCCACGTCCATACTTGGTGGTCGCCTCGCGGACAGGTACGGCAAAGGGCGCATCGGTGCCACTCTGATCGTGATGGGGAGCATTCCCATGCTTCCAATGGCTTTTGCGACATCCGTCTCGCAGATCTACTTGATCTTTTTTCTCAGTTGTCTGGTCGGGAACGCTGCTTCGCCGGGGTTGCAGGCGCTCGTCGTGGAGTCTGTGCCGGAAGAGGTACGGGCCAGCTTCATAGGGCTGTTCGGGGCGCTTTTTGGCGTGTCGTACGCCGCTGCGAGCGCGGTGGTCGGAAGGCTATACAGCGTAAACCAGATGCTGCCCTTCGCCGCCTTCTACGTGAACATGTTTCTCAGCACCGTCGTGATACTGATGGTGGCCCGCACGACCAGGAGCAAGAGCCTGGTGCCAGCGCCTGCGAGACCTCAGACCGCACCTAAAATCAGCAGATGATCACCGAGGAGAATCCTTGCTGAAACTCTAATCCCTTCCTGACCGGTCCAACGGCGGGGGGGGGTTCGTGATGTCCCAGCTCAGGCTCACATTCTACGACGGAGCCGGCACCATCGGCGGAAACCGTTTCCTGTTGGAGTCAGGAGATTCATCGCTCTTCCTTGATTTCGGCACAAGTTTCAAGAAGGAAGCCCTCTTCTTTGACGAATTCCTGAAGCCGCGGTCCACGGCGGGCGTGGAGGACCTGATCGAACTCGGGCTGTTGCCGCCCCTTGAGGGCACCTACCGGAAGGACCTCGAGGTCCCCGACCGGCGCATCTGGGAGAGGTTCAGGAGCCGCCCTCAGCACCGAGCGTTCAGGCCGGACGCAGTGCTGCTGTCCCACGGGCACATCGACCACAGCGGGTACATATCGTTCCTTGACCCCTCGATTCCCGTGCTCACGGGAACGTCCACAGCGTTTCTCACCAAAGCCATCCAGGACACAAATCCTTCCGGCCAGGAGCGTGAGGTCTGCTATTTCTCTTCCAGAGAGACTAAGGACGGCATCCTGAGAACGCCCAGGGCCGCCCCAAACTCCCACCGGAAGTTCGCCTTGCTGGACTGTCCCCAGAACGCCCGGGCCGACCAGGACTTCTGGGCGGAATGCGATTCGACGAGGGGTCTCGAGCCGGTCCCCCCGCACATCTGCGAGGAGGAGGATACGAACGTGGGTAACCTGACGGTCAGATACTTTCCGGTCGACCACTCGATCCCCGGCTCCGGCGCATTCGCCGTCAAGACTCCCGCTGGCTGGGTGGCATACACAGGCGACTTGAGGCTCCACGGGTCACGCGGCTCATCCACCCGCTCGTTCATGGAAGAGATCAGTCGACTCCACCCGGTCGTTCTCCTCTGTGAGGGGACACACCCCGGCACCCGGGAGCCTGTGACAGAGGCTTCTGTCAGGGAACGGGCCGAGGAGGTCATGGCACGGGCGGAGGGACTCGTGATCGCGGACTTCGGTGCCAGGAATATCGAGCGGCTTCTCTCGTTCGCTGAAGCAAGCCACACCTGCGGGCGAAGACTCGCCATTACGACCAAGGACGCCCACCTGTTGAGGGCGCTGAGGGCGGCCGGCGAAGACGGTGTGCCGGACCTGCATGACGACCCCCGGATTGTGGTGTACGCCAGGCAGAGGGCCACAAGCCAGAAGTGGGAGACATCGCTCGTCTCCAGGCTCGCACAGGTGCCCGGCAAGGTGGTCACCGCCCGCGAGGTGAGAGAGGACCCGGGCTCGTACGTACTGTGCTTCTCCTTCTACGACCTGACCGAGATGGTGGATATCCGTCCCGCGCAGGGTACGTACATCTACTCCTCCAGCGAGGCGTTCAATGAGGAGATGCACATAGACCTCGACCGGCTCCGCCACTGGGTGGCGCACTTTGGGATGACGCTCGTCGGCGATCCTGGCGCACGCGACGGCCTGGGCCGAGAGCGCGGGTTTCACGCGAGCGGACACATTCATGGTCCCGGGATCATGGAACTGGTCGAGACGGTCAGGCCGGAGGTGCTCATACCGGTACACACGGAGTCGCACGGTTTTTTCGAGCGGGAGTACGGAGGGCACGGCTCTGCGACCAGGCTCGTCATACCTCATGAGGGATACGTTTTCACAGTTTAGCCATAAACGTCATCTCAATGGAAGGAGTATAAGGACAAAAGGGGAATTATTCGGCGAGTCGGCAGCGCTTGGGTGGGAGCATGGCAGGAAAAGACGGGACTCAATACCGGGATGGACAAGTCGCACCCTGGTTGTGGCACTTGCAGACGCGTGGGGTTGTCACTCCCAGCGACTTTCTGACCGAAGAAGAGCGCCAGAAGCTCAGTGGTCCGGTGGTGACTTACATGCTGTCGAAGCCCCTGAAGGATCAGCCTGTTCCGAAGCCGCCTGCACCAGCACAGTCGTCTCCGTTGCCGCAGCCTGTGGCATCACCGGGCGAATCCCGCCCGGAGTTGACCCGCGATGCCATGGTCGAACTGCTACGGCAGGGCAAGTCCACCTCACAGCTTGCACGACTCTTCGGTGTCTCCAGGGGAACTATCAACAACAGGAAGCGCGCCTGGGGTCTCCGGCGGCAGGTGGAGGTATGCCCGTCCGGCGCCCCGGCCGGTGAGGAAAAGAAAGGCCAAGTCCAGATCGAGGTCTCTGAGGTGCTTGAGGCGGCGGCCGCCGAGAAGCTTCTCAGGAACCTGGCCGCATTCGTGTCGGCGGACGGTGGCCACTACGAACTGACCCTACGCATTTGCAGGCAGACTGGGCGAGAAACAGACGAGAAACCCGCTACCGGCAACGTGTTGCAGCGCCGTTAGCCCTATGCGCGATGCAGCCCGGCTGCCTAGAGCAGAAGCGCTTCGTGCCCCGCAGCAGCGTACCTGGCCTTCCCACCAACGACGGTGCACAGCACCCTTGTATCCTTGATCTCGCTCTTGTCCACCCTTGTCGGATCCCTATCCAGCACCACAAAGTCGGCAAGCCTTCCCGGCGTCAAGGAACCCTTGAGATGTTCCTCAAAAGACGCGTACGCCGACCCGACGGTGTAGAACCGCAGCGCCTCCTCCGGGCTCACCGCTTCCTCAGGCACGTAAGGCTGCCCGGATGCCGTAAGCTGGTTTACGGCGTCGTGGATGCCCAGGATCGGCGCGCCCATGACCACAGGCCTGTCCGAACTGCCCGGAACCGGGATCCCGGCCCGGACTAGGCTCTTCATCGGGTAGCAGAGCCGTGTCCTCTCTTCTCCGAGAACACGTCTGAACCCATCGCCAAGCTGCGAGATGAACGGCTGCTGGGGCACCGGAACGACTCCCAGGCGCCGGATGCGCTCGATGAGACCGGCGTTGAGCACCCCACAATGCTCTATCCTGTGCCTTGATCCATAGCGAGGCGCACTGGTGAGCGCTTCCTCATAGGCGTCGAGGACCGTGGAAATCGCCCGGTCGCCTATCGCGTGGACGGCCACCTGCCAGCCAGACCGGTGGGCGTCCAGTATCTTCTGCTGTAGATGCCCGGGGTCTTCGGCGAAGAAGCCTGTGTTATCAGGCTCGTTCGCATAGGGCTCGTACATAGCGCACGTCCGGCCGATGAGGGAGCCGTCGGCGAACAACTTCATCGGACCTATCTTGAGCCAATCGTCACCGAAGCCTGTCGCGAGGCCCAGGTCGAGCCCGAAATGCGCCGGGTCGGGCATCTGGCCGGGGATGTGCCTGAATGCCTCGGTGCTTATCATCATATAGACGCGCACATTGAGCAGGCCTTCGCGCCTGGCCTCCATGAACGCCCGGATTTGATGCGGGCTGATCGCGCCGACGCCTGCTTCCTGTGTGGATGTGATACCTTCGCTGAGGTAGTGGCTGCCGGCGCGCTCGAGGGCCCTCTTCATCTCTGCCAGCCGTGGCCGAGCCGAACGGACCTCAACCAACCTTTGCGCCCGCTCCTGGAGCAGCCCGGTCAGGTGGCCCTCGTCATCGTGCACAATCCGCCCGCCTTCGGGATCCGGAGTCTCGTCCGTGATGCCGCTGGCCTGCAAGCCCAGGGTATTTAGAACGCACATATGGCCCGAGTTCTGTGCGATGAGCACCGGATGGCGCGGAGCCGCATAATCAAGGTCTTGCCTGGTGGGCGGCCGCTTCTCAAGAAGCTTGTTCTCGTCGTAGTTCCTGGCCAGTATCCATTCTCCGGTCGGAGTTCCGGACGCTCGCTCCCTGACGAGCCGCACCACATCCTGGATGCTCTGGACAGCCGGGTAGCCGACGTCCAGGTGGCCCAGTGTGAGACCGAAGTTCAGCATGTGGTTGTGAGCGTCGTTGAAGCCCGGGACGACCGTCAGGCCGCCCAGGTCGACCCGCCGGGCGTCGCCCCACTCCCGCGTTTCTCCATCACCTACGGCCACGATCCGGTCCTGCAGCACCACGAAGCTGCGCGCACGCGGGCGCTGCGCGTCCATGGTGATCACGTTTGCGTTGAAGTAAAAGACCGGACCGGTATGCCTGTTTGGCGCCCAGCATTCCACCCGGAAGACCTCCTCCACGCCCCTGTCTCACGCTCTTTACCTGCGCTGGCGAGGGTAAAGCATTGCTCAGGGCTTCGTAGTACACTATTGATCGTTATGGAATTCTTCGGAAAGCGGTCGCAGACCTTGTCAGTACGGAATTGACAGCTTGTCGCGAGAGGCGTAGACTGTAGCTGGATACCCCCAGGGGTATGTGCGATAAGGGAGGCCTCTTTCCGGCCGCCTCACGGGAATCATAACGACAGAAGAGCAGAACAATGGCAAGAAACCCTAAACGGCACCCGCGATATACCGGTACCGCATGCTTCTCAAGCAGCAACGCTGGAGGTAAGGGCGATGGCAGATAAGAGTCAGGACACGTTGACTCTCAGGATAAAAGGTATGAGCTGTGCGGCATGCGCGTCACGGGTTGAGAGAGGCCTTTCCTCGATTGACGGTGTGGTTCGGGCGACGGTGAACCTGGCCAGCAACAAAGCTTCAGTGGAGTATGCTTCCGGGACGGCGACGCCGAGCGACCTGATCGCTGCGGTGGAAGCGGCTGGATATGAGGCCGAGGTGACGTCCGAGGAAGCGTCCGACAGAGACCGGGAGCGAAAAGAGCGAGACGCCGAGATCAGGCGGCAGCGCAACCTGCTGGTGTTCACCGGCATACTCGCATTTCCGCTGCTGTGGCTCATGCTTGCCGAGATGGTTTCCATACCGCATCCCAAGATACTGGCCAACCCGTACTTCCAGATGGCGCTGGCGACACCCGTCCAGTTCATCGGGGGGTGGCAGTTTTACCGGGACTCGTTCAACGTGCTGACACACGGCAGCGCGAACATGTCAGTTCTGATCGTGCTCGGCACATCGGCGGCATACTTCTACAGCGCCTGGGTAACCCTGTTCGGCGGCCCGGGCACGACCGGGCACATGGTGTACTTTGAGACGTCGGCGTTAATCATAGTGCTCATCATCATGGGAAGGATGCTTGAGGCCATAGCCAAGGGGCGCACTTCTGACGCCATCCGCAAGCTGCTCGGCCTCAAGCCCCGTGCTGCGACGATAGTGCGTGATGGGAACGAAATCGAGATTCCCGTTGACGATGTGGCCGTGGGCGACATTGTGCTGGTCAGGCCGGGCGAGCGCGTACCGGTCGATGGCTCTGTCACAGAGGGTTTCTCCACTGTCGATGAGTCGATGCTCACCGGCGAGAGCATCCCCGTCGACAAGAAACCGGGGGACGAAGTGATCGGCGGCACCGTCAACAGGTTTGGCTCTTTCAAGTTCGAAGCCAGCCGCGTCGGACGTGATACGACGCTCGCCCAGATAGTCCGGATCGTCGAGGAGGCCCAGGGATCGAAGGCTCCCATCCAAAGGCTGGCCGACGTGGTGTCGAGGCATTTCGTGACCGCAGTGGTCGCCGTGGCCCTGGTGACGTTCTTCGCATGGTACCTGCTGGTGGACCCGGGCAACTTCACCAAGGCGCTCATCCACTCGACGGCAGTGCTGGTCATCGCCTGCCCCTGCGCCCTGGGCCTGGCTACGCCGACGGCGATCATGGTCGGCACCGGGCGGGGAGCCGAGAGCGGGATCCTGGTAAAGGGTGGGGAGCATCTCGAAAGGACTCACGAAATCAAGGTGGTGGTGCTCGACAAGACAGGCACGATCACCAAGGGCGAGCCCAGCGTGACGGATATCATCCCTGTGGGGGGAATGAGCCAGGAGGAACTCCTGCGGGTTGTGGCGTCGGCGGAACGGCCGTCGGAGCACCCGCTCGGGCAGGCGATAGTTGCACATGCAGGTGAGAAAGGGCTTGCACTGCATGAGGCGCTGGACTTCAGCGCCGTGCCCGGCAACGGCATCCAGGCCACCACAGGCGGGATGAAAGTGCTCGCAGGGACGGGGAAATTCCTGAAGGCCAACGGAGTGGACATCTCTCCCGTTGAATCCCTCGTGACCGCGCTCGAGAGCGAAGGGAAGACGGTCACCTACGCAGCGATTGACGGCAAGGCCGCCGGCCTGGTGGCGCTGGCCGACACGATAAAGGACGGCTCCAAGGAAGCGGTCGCGGCGCTGAGGCACATGGGGCTAAGAGTCATGATGATAACCGGGGACAACCGGAGGACCGCGCAGGCGATAGCGAAGCAGGTCGGCATAGACGAGGTATTCGCCGAGGTGCTGCCTGAGAACAAGGCGGAGGAGGTCGCGAAACTCCAGCGCGAGGGTCTCAAGGTCGCCATGGTGGGCGACGGGATCAACGACGCACCTGCCCTCGCTACGGCGGATGTGGGCATCGCCATCGGAACCGGCACGGACGTGGCCATAGAGACGGCGGATATAGCGCTGATGCGGGGCGACCTGCGCGCAGTGGTCGCCGCCATCAACCTCAGCAGGGCAACCATGCGCACGATCAAGCAGAACCTGTTCTGGGCGCTGATCTATAATACGCTGGGAATACCGCTGGCTGCCGTGGGACTGCTGTCGCCCATAATCGCCGGCGGCGCGATGGCGTTCAGCTCGGTCTCGGTCGTCACAAACAGTCTCAGGCTGAGAAGGTTTGACCCTTACAGGGGAATCGCGGGAATGACCCAGGGCCAAGAGGCCGGCCCGCGGACGGTCGCAGCCGTTGAAAGGTAGAAGATGGGCGGGCCGAGGCAAGGCCGGGGCAGGCTGTGGGACAGCCCCTTTTCGCGCAGGATTTCAGCCCGCTTTTTGACGCGCGTCCATCTCACTCACATAGGCCAGTAGTTCATCCCAGTTCTTGACCCGGGGGCCTGGCACGTCCTGGTTGTACGGGTGATCGAAGAGCACAGCCGGCCCCCTGGCGCGTCTCACATGGTGGGGCGCGTCGTCCACGAGCAGGTCGACCAGGACGAGGTCTTTCCTGCGCGTGACCACCAGGTTCGATCGCGGGATGACCGGAAAATGCTCCTGCAGCCACGATAGCCGGTCGGCGACTCCTTGCGGAGGCGTATCTGTGACCACTACGAGCTCGTGCCCCATGGCAGCGAGCCTCCGCACTCCTTCGGCGGCGCCGGGCATGAGCGGCAGGTCGCGCCAGAAACCAGGCATCTTCAGGTAGTCGTAGACCTTCACTCCGCATTCGGGCTTGACCACGCTATGAGTCTCCCAGACAGTGCAGTCCCTGACCTGGAGGTTGTCATCGTACTCCGAATTGTAGAAGGACAGCCAGTAGGGCATCAGGTCTGAAAGTATGCCGTCGCAGTCGAGTCCGATGACCAAGACAACCCCTCCCCAGGAAGAAGGCAGCAAGCCCCCGTTCGGGGACTCCTGTCTTCTACTTATAGCATAAAGACGCTTTCAGAGGAAAGACCGGCGCAGGCCGCGAAGACAGGCACGTTCTGGTTGATGACAACATTTGCGAAGGGGTGCACATTTGGGCAGGCTGGTCGTCGATCCGGATCTATGCGTGGCATGCAGGAACTGCCTGCTCGCATGCGTGGTTGACAGGCACTCCCTGTCGAAAAACCTGCTGGGCGCGCAGGACGAAAACCCGAAGCCCTTGCCCCGCCTGTATCTTGCGGAGCATGCTGGTGGCTCGATGCCGGTGCATTGCCGGCACTGTGATCCTGCGGCATGTGTGATCGCATGCCCTACGCGTGCGATGCACCGTGATGGCTATGGCATGGTCGTATATGACGATGCTGCCTGCATACAGTGCTTCATGTGCGTCGCTTCCTGCCCGTACAACGCATGCTGGCAGTCGAACGACCGTAGCCGGGTGCTGAAGTGCGACATGTGCCCCAACCGCGAAACACCGGCCTGCGCGGACGCGTGTCCGACGGGCGCCATCACATATGACGACGCGACCGAAAGCTCCAGATCCAGCGGAGGTAACTCATAGATGAAGACGAGGATGAAGGTCGCTCTGGACGGCTACCAGCCGTTGTTCGAGCGCCTGTTTTCCCTTGGTGTGCACACGGCATGGGAGCGATACGAGAGAATCGTACCGCAGAATAGGCTTGCGTCGAGCGGCCTGTTCTGCCACGACTGTCTTGACGGCCCATGTCACTGCGACCCTCTCGGCAAGGGTTCGAGGTTCGGTGTCTGCGGGAGAACCCCTCTGGAGATGGCGGGCGCCTGGCTCGCGCTGACGGCCGCCCGCGGTTTCATAAGGCGTCTTGCCGGTATCGACGATAGGCTGCCGGGCACGGATACAGTCCCGGCGCCGGTCTTGAGCCTGATATCCATGGTCTCACGCTATAGGATGGACATGGGAGCGCTCGGAGCGACTCTGCGCGATGCCGCGTTGGCCACGGCGGTTACCGAGGGCAACGAAGCAGACGCTGAGCCCGCGCTGGGCACAGGGCGAGTACGGTGCGGTCTTGGTGCGAGGAACCCCTTGCGGCCCGCCGTGTTGCTCGACGGGCTCTCAGGGACGGTGGCGCGGTCCATGGCCGAAAGCCTTGCGGACACGGGCCTTGAGTGCGTGCTGTCGGGCGGGGAGAGGGACGGCTTCTCCGTGGGCCTGCCTGTCATATGCCCGTCGTCGCTGGCCGGAACGGTCGTGCTGGCCGGTGGGGTGGACGCGGTCATCACAGGCGACAGGTCGTACGCCCGCGTGATGGCGCAGGAAGACCTCGATGTCCAGGCTCCGGTGTTCTACGCGTCCAATTTCCGTACCGGCGATGTGGTAAGAGCGGCCAAGCGACATTTCTCGGACTACCCACCCGTGCCTCTCACAGGCCGTGTTGTGGAGTGGGATGGTTTCGAAGAGCCCTCGGCCGGCTACTTGATCGTAACCGGAGGCCTCGGTGTGAAGAGGACTTGCGGTGAAAGCACGATACGGATCACCGAAATGGCTCTCAAGGCCGGCTTCACTGTGCTGGCTCTGGGTGACTCCGCTTCGGTGCTGGGAGAGGTCGGGCTGATGGGGTCGGGCGGACGATGCGTCCCCGCCGACAACCCCGCCGGAGTCGGATGGGCGCTTGCTTTGTTGAGGGACAGGGCGTTCACCCGTCCTGTGTTCGTGGCCCTGCCCGAGGCCACCAGGACGAGGGACATCGCCCTGGCGCTGGAGTTCGCGAGTCTCGGGGCTCCCACCTACCTCGGGACCGTGCTGCCGGTCTGGGGACCGGGACTCGCTGCTGTCCTCGGCTGGAACGGGGGCTCAGGACTCCCGCTGGTCAACTACGCCTCTGAAGAGCCGCTGGAAATTATCTGGGACAAGCTGGTCTCCATGCCGTCCACGACGTGGTCTCCGAAATGAGGGTCATTATCGTAGGCTCAGGCGCTGCCGCCGCATCCGCGCATGACGCAATTCTTTCGAGCGAGGTGCGTGCGACCGTCACCTTGATATCTCGCGAGAGCGACGAGCCCTACTCCAAGGTCGCTCTGCCAAAATACATCTCCGGCCAGGTAGACCGTGCGAAGGCATTCCTGGCCAGGCCCGCTGCGACGCGGCCAGACACGGGTGATGCCCGGCCGGAATTCACGCAACTCCTCGGCACGACTGTGGTCTCTATCGACAGGGCGGCCCGCACCGTTCTGGCCACCGGACCCACGGGGCGCGCGGAAGTGCCCTATGAGGCGCTGATCCTGGCTGTCGGCGCGACACCGTCCCACCGTTTTGGACAACCGGTCTGGACCCTTGATGACGCGGACCGGGTCAAAGCTCTTGTGACCGAGGGCAAGACCGCGGCAGTTACCGGCGGCGGCTTTCTTGGCCTGCACATGGCTACCGCGCTCATCCGGGCCGGGATGAAGGTCACAGTCTTCGAACGCGAAAGGCAGATCTTACCCGGTCGAACACCGCCGAGGTTTGCGGATTTTCTAGAGACATGCATGAGGAAATGGGGAGCATCCGTGCATACCGCCGCGCTCATAGACTCGGTCCGGAAGGCCGGGGATACCTGGGAGGTCTCTGTACAGGTCCGCGGCCACGCCCCGGAGACCACCGGCTTCGACCTTTGCCTGGACTGCACGGGCATGAGCCCGGACGTCGCTCTCGCACGTGATGCCGGGCTCCGGGTGTGCGACAGGGGTATCCTGGTCGACACAAGCCAGCGCACGAGCGACCCGAGCATTCTTGCTGCAGGCGACTGCGCGGCAGTCGCCCACACCTCCGGCGAGAGCCGTAGCGCCGGACTCTGGCATCACGCTTCAGTCCAGGGGAAGGTCGCGGGCCTGGTTGCGGTCGGCGTGCCGGCCGAGACGCCCCCGAGCACCGGGTGGCACACATTTGCGGTTTCGTGTGAAGGAATGGCCGGTACAGCGGATTCCGTGCCTGCCATGCCGCGTGTGGCGTGCTCGTTCGGGGACCTAGTCCCGCGCGAGGGGGACAGGGTGCTCGAATCCGGCGAGCCGGGTGGCGATTACCGCTACGCCGTCGTCCGTGGTCATCGTGTCTCGGGCTACTTCCAGGCGACAGAGCCTTCGGGACTTGGCGGCTTGATCGAAAGGCTCGGCGAAACGGCAGCCGGCCTGGACCTCTCAGTGGCCGGATATCCGGGACCGTTCAGCGTCATCACTGCACCGCAGGCGCTTGCGCCGGACCCGGGCACCGGCAAGGTCATGGTGAAAGGGCGTAAAGAGTGAGGATCGACGAGGCAAAATGCTCCGGCTGCGGCCGGTGCCATGAATACTGCACCATGTCGTGCACCGGCTTTGTGCGCCTCCTGGGCGGCAAGGTCGTATCGCAGGTCGACGAAGATGAGTGTGTCGACTGCGGAGTATGCGAAAGATCCAAGGTGTGCGGCCTCGAGGCCATCTATGCGCCCGAAGCAGCATGGCCTCGTTCAGTCAGGGGAACCTTCTCAAACCCGCTCATCGAGCACAAGGAGACGAAGGTGCCGGGGCGCGGGACTGAGGAGATGAAGACAAACGAGGTCACGGGGCGTTTTCCGCCAGGGTTCGTCGGCATGAGCGTCGAGCTCGGCAGGCCCGGCGTGGGCGCAAGGCTCGCCGACGCAGGCATTGTGGGCAGGGCGCTGAAGCGGATGGGCATATCGCTGGAACCCAAGAACCCGCTGACGACGTTGCTCGATCCTGTGACGGGCGACTGCCTCCCAGAAGTCGCACGGGAGAAAGTGCTCTCGGCGATCATCGAGTTTCTGCTGCCGGCTGAAAGGACCGCCGAGGTGCTGGGAGCGATCCGGGCTCTGGCCGGACAGGTCGATACCGTGATCTCAGTGGACCTTGTATACCGGAACGTGCCGGAAAGCAATGTGCTCGACACAGTGTTCGACATGGGCGAGAGCCCCTATCACAACGGCAAGACGAATGTCGGCCTCGGCAGGCCGCGAGTTGACGGCGACAAGGTGGGGGAGGTGCGCTCGTAGATGTCCCACACACTGCACAGGCGGGGGACGGCGCAGAGCCTCGGGCGTGACTTCATCGTGTTCTCCATGTCCGCCAAGGAAATAAACCACGTGGGCTCGGCGCCCAAGCTGGCCGAGTTTCTCCGCATCGCGCTTTCATGCGGCCCCGTCAACATGGGAGATATCAAGACTGGCAACATGCAGAAGGTCTCTCCTGAGGAAATCATCTCAAGGGTACAGGACACTTCGATCGTCCATGCCGTCTTCGACAATCCGGGCGCCGTCGCAAAGGTCCTGTCTCTGTTGCGGGAGCGAGACCTCGGCGTTTCTGTCATCGTGTCCGGGCTGTTCGATGAGGTCGGAAAGTGCCTTTGCGCCGCCGGCCTTGAGGCACACACCGTCGAGCATTCGCTGGGGATCAAAGGGAAGGTTTCCAAGCTTGCGCCCCCCGGAATGCTCCAGGTCACCACTATGTGCGGCCACGGTATGGTGTCGGCAAACCTGGTCTCAAAGGGTATATTGGATATCAAGAGAGGCCGGGCCACGCCCGCACAGGCCGCGAAGACCATCGCGAAGCCGTGCGAGTGCGGGGTCTTCAACCCAGCTAGAGCGGCAGAACTGCTCAAGGAGCTGGCCGCCGTGACGACGTTCGACTGGTGATCACACGCGCGGGTCAGGCCCTGATGCTGTGAGGCCCGCAGAGCTGGCAGGAGGCATGGCGTGCAGAAAACGACCCAAGATCTCGAAATAGCTATCCACGCAGTCGGCGAAGGAGCCAGCGTTGCTATAGCCAAGGGCGGCAGGCTGCTGACGACTCGGATAGGGCATACTGTCAGGCCGCTCATCGAGGCGCTCGATGAGGTGGGAGAGGAGTCGAGAGGCTCGTCAGTCGCGGATAAGGTGCTGGGCCGCGCGGCAGCCCTGCTGCTCAGCGCCTCGGGCGCCGCGGTCGTGCACGGAATCGTCATGAGCGCCCACGGGAGAGAGGTGCTGGAAGCGGCCGGGGTCAGACATACGTATAATCGCCTGGTGGAGTATATTATCAACAGGACCGGTGACGGCATGTGTCCCATAGAGCAGATTAGCCTGGGTTTTGACGACCCTGGCGAATTCATCGTCGCCATGAGAGAGAAACTCCAGATGGTCCCGCGGGGGTGAGACTGGTGGGCTCAGTGAACTTGAGATACGGGCAGGGCACGGTTTCCATCACGATACCGGATGCGGTCAATACAGTTTTCTTGATGCCTAACGACCTGCCTCCGGTGAGGAACTTCCGGCAGGAGTTCCTCCACGCACTCGACGACCCCATCGCGAGCCCGCCCCTCAAGGACCTTGCACGGCAGAACGGGTCAAGGCCCGTCGTGATCATCGTCAACGACCCCACGCGACTCGCAAACTCCGAGCGATTCATACACCTGCTCCTGGACTACCTGAACGAAGCCGGCGTGCCTGATGCCCAGGTGACGGTGGTTTTCGCCTGCGGGAGCCACAGGCCACTGTCAGACTGCGAAATGGACCAGGTGATCGGCGAGTCTTCACGGAAGCGGGTTAGATGCATAAACCATGTCGCTTGCGACCAAGCATCGCTGGTCTATCACGGCACGACGACGCGCGGTACACCGGTATGGCTGAACAGGACTGTAAGTGAGGCAGGACTCCGGATCCTCACTGGAAGCATCGTCCACCACTTCATGGCCGGTTTCGGAGGCGGCAGGAAAGCGCTCGTGCCCGGCGTCGCGGGCCATGAGACGATCCAGAGAAATCACGCGATGATGCTCTGCGAAGGCGCCGAGATCGGCAGACTCGACGGGAACCCGCTGCACCTCGACCTGCTTGAGGCGGCCAGGATAACCGGCGGCGGCTTCCTTGTGAATATGGTGCTCAACGAGCAGCACGAGTTCGCGGGCGTGTTCTGTGGAGACATGGAGAAAGCCCACGTGGCAGGCTGCCGGATGGTGGAGCGAATGAACGGCGTGAGCCTACCCTGGGAAGCGGACCTTGTCATAGCGAGCTGTGGCGGGTACCCAAAGGACATCAACATGTACCAGGCTCAGAAGACCCTGGATAATGCCGCCCAGGCTACAAGGCCGGGAGGGCACATCGTGTTCCTCGCGGAATGCTGTGATGGCGTCGGATCGGATACTTACCACGACTGGGCCAAACGGTACAGGACTCTTCCGGCGCTCGAAAATGCCCTCAGGGCGAACTTCGTCCTTGGAGGGCACAAAGCTTACGCGGTCGGGAAACTGCTCGCCAGAGCAACAGTCTGGCTTCTATCGAGCCTACAACCGGATGTCGCTCGTGAACTCGGGTTTCGTCATGTAGCGAGCGTCCAGGACGCGATAAGCACAGCGCTCGCGATGGCAGGGCCGGGCGCCAGAGTGCTCGTGATGCCTGAAGGATCGATCACCGTTCCTCGCAGAGACTCCTGAGCACCCTGACCATCGATTCAAGGTCGTCGAGCGAGCATGTCTCGTTGGCGGTGTGAGTGTACCTGGCCGGGAACGCGAACAGCGCGGCCGGGATACCTCTCTTCATGAACGCTGACCTGTCGCTCCCGAACCCGTAGAACACCGCGTGCTGCACCGGAACGCCCGCGCGGGATGCAGCCTCTTCGAGCAGGCCCAGGACCCTCTCATCGTAGTGTATGCCCACATCCTTATGGACCAGGATGGGGCCTTTCCCCAGCGAGACAGGCATCTGGCTCAAGCCCACCGTCGGGATGTCTGCTGCCAGCCCCACCTCGAGACAGACCGCAAGGTCGAACTCCGCATCATCTGTGCAAGGCAGGCACGCGTGTCCATCGCTTTGCCCTGGATGAGATTGCCCATCCGGTGAGTCTTCTGGTCGAATATGACAGGGCAGCCCGGGTGAATCCCGAGGGCCTCGACTTCTTCCCTCGACGAAAGGCCCAGGTCCACGAAGACATCGGTCCACTCCACATCTGTCTTCTGCCTCTGCAGGTGCCGTCTGTGTCTCGAAACCCAGTGCCGCCAACTCGACTTTGAACGCACTCGCGACGTCGCCTTCGAAGCCGAGCGGGCCGGGTATCTCCGTGAACTTTCTTACCAGGTCGAACATGTCTATTGCCTCCGATGGCAACCGTCTGTCTGGTCGTCTCAGGTCTTTCGCCTTCGCCGCATGACCAGGGGGATTACCAGGAGGATGACCGCCACAGTCGCCAGGCGGCTCATCCAGTGAAATCGCTGCGTAACGAATACATACTCTCCGGGCACCGCTATTCCCGCCCCGCGCATTGTCACGCCACTGCCCAGCCTGACCTCAGGGACCCCCGGGCTGAAGCCGGTGCTGGGAATGAAACCAGCATGGACGTCGTAGCCGGCACGGAATGACCTCGTGAGCGTGGTCGTCTCAAGAGGGCCGAGCAGGTGCTTGATCGTGAGGTCGCCGGGCTCTCGCGCGATCGCGAGGTCGATCGGGTACTTGAGGGTCACAATATGCAGCCGTCCGGCCGTGCCAAGCTTCCGGCGGACCACATCTATCGCCTCCCGTGCGAGAGAGCCGCCTGTCTTCAGGTAGTCATCCTCAGGCCTGATTATGTGATTGACCAGCGCGTCGCCGTCCCGGACTTCGAAAGGCTTCCAGTTCGGGTTGCCATCCGCGGCCGCGATGAGGGTTATCGTCACGGCCCTACCCTGAGAAAAGGTCGCACGGTCCTGTCCGGATGCAGGCACTAGAGTCCACACCAGCTGCAGGTTGCTGCCGGAGACTTCAGCTTCAAGTGATTTCACGGACAACCGCGGCTCACCTTCCTGCAGCAGCCACACCGACTTCGGCACTTGCTGCAGAGCGCCGCAGCCGGAAAGCAGCCCGGAAGACAGGAAGGCGGCGGTCAGGATGGCACGGGTCAGGACGGCTACGGCCGCCATCGCCCTCCCTCGCACGATCACCGTTCGCCCGCGTAGTTCTGCGCCGGACCCGGCAGAGGTTTTCTGCATTCCGCACCACCGTTTCTCCCCGATCGCCGCGCGGGCGGCCCAGTGCCGGGTTCATGCACGACGAACGCTGGCTGAGATGGTTTTCACGGCGTTCTCAGCAAAGTCCTTTCACTTCGGGTTCCGTTGCATGATGCCACAGAATGCAGGAACGACGGTGGCCGCAGTTGAAAACCTGCTAGAGACCGCCAGGCAAACCAGCACAACGGAAGAAGGGATCAGTAGTGGAAGCATTTTACAGACCATCTGAGATCGCTCGGTTTACGCGGGAACTCCTGGTCACAGCGGGAGTGGCGCCCGAGGACGCAGCGATTGTGGCGGACAACTTGACTGCCGCCAACAAGCGCGGTGTCGACTCGCACGGTATCGTGCGGTTACCTGTCTACCTGGGTAACCTGGAACATGGCCACGTGACAAAGAAGACGAACTGCGAGATCATCCACGAGACACCAAGCTCAGTTCTAGTCGATGCCCATGATGGCTGGGGCTCGGTCGCCGGCACATTTACCCTGAACATACTGATAGAAAAAGCTAAGAAAACCGGTGTAGCCATGGGCGGTGTCCGCCGTTCAAACCACTACGGAATCGCTGCATACTACGGCATGATGCCTCTGAAGTATGACATGATCGGCTTATCGTTCACCAACGCCTCCCCGATGATGGCCCCCTGGGGCGGTATCAAACCGTATTTCGGCACCAACCCAATCTGCATCACCTTCCCGGCCAAGAAAGAACGCCCAGTGGTGTACGACGGCGCGACGACCGTTGTCGCCAGGGGCAAGATCGCGTTGCACCAGAAGAAGGGGCTTCCCATCCCGGACACCTGGGGCGCGGATGCACAGGGTAGGCCGACGACGGATCCGAATGTCGCTCTGAACGGCTTGCTCATGCCCATGAGTACCTACAAAGGCTCGGGCTTGGCTATGGCGGTCGACATACTCTGTGGAGTGTTGACCGGTGCCGCATTCGGCGATCACATCGCTGACTTCTATCACATGGTGCGTGCACCCAACATAGGTCACTTCTTTGGCGTGATCGACCTACGGGCATTCGGCGATCCCGAGGAGTTCAAGGCGAAGATCGACGAGATGACCCAGGCCATTCACGCGCAGCCACTCGCGTACGGCACGGAGAGGATATACATGCCGGGCGAGATTGAATTCGATTTCGAAGATGAACGGGAAGCTAACGGCTGCCCCATTCCGGACGCGGTATACGGGGAGCTCGTTGAGTGCGCTAGGCGCTACAACGTGACGCCGCCGCAGCCGATACGGAAGTGAAGCGCCCGCTAAGTCCGGGCTGTATGTTCGGATAAGCGACTGGCGGAGACCGTTGAGCGAATTGTTCAGCCTAATGGCCTATAGAAGCACCGCCTGCGCCCCCGCAGGCGGTGCTCTCGCAACCGGCACGCCCCCGCCACGTTTGCTATCGCTTAGGTAGCTGGAATGCCTGCTTGGATAAAGATGTCTTTATCACTTTACAGGAAGTGTTTTTGTCAGTGTCGAATTCGATCCTGAACGTGACACTGCCGTGTCAATTTTCGTTCTCAGATTAAACCTCCGTGGCGTGAGATTTCGTTCCCCATACCAAATCAAATTAGGAGGAATCGAAGAGTGTTGACGAGACGAGTTGTGGCACTGCTCGTGTCTGTTCTGATGATTGCGGCTGTTATCGCAGGGTGCGCCCCAGCGGCTGAGCCCAAGAAACCGGCTGAGCCGGCAAAACCGGTGGGGATATCCCTTGTAATCCGGGGCCGGAACGACATCCTGAACATGGACGTGCCTTTCCACGGTGGGCACGAGGATGGCATGATCTATCCTCTCATCTACAGCCGGCTGGTGTATGTGCTTCCCGATGCGCCAGAGAAACTGCTGCCTGACCTAGCAACAAAATGGGAGATTTCTCCTGACGCCTCAGTGTACACGTTCACCCTGCGCCAGGGCGCGAAGTTCCACAAGGGCTATGGTGAGGTCACGGCCAAAGATGTTGTCTGGACCTTCAACCGTATCAAAGACCCGAAGGTCGGTACGGGTTTCAGCGGTGAATGGACCAACGTCAAAGAGATCGTGGCCGTCGATAACTACACCGTCAAAATCACCTTAATCAAGCCTGACCCGACGTTCGCCCACTTTGTGCTGAACCGGTCGGGGTTTGTCCAGTGCCAGAAGGCGATCGCAGAGAAAGGACAGAAGTACACTTCCGACGCCGTCGGCAGTGGCCCGTACATCTTCGAGAGCTGGACGCCCGGCGACAAGGTCGTTCTTGTAAAGAACAAGGACAACTGGCTTCATAAGGGCAATGTGGACCGGATCATCGCGAGAGGAATCGTTGACGATAAGGTTGCGGAGCTGGCTATCGAGGCTGGCGACCTGAACCTGGCCTACATCGCAGTCCCTGAGGTCCAGCGCAGCATAATCAGCAAGGGTAAAGTCAGCACGATTGTCAAACCCGCGGGTCGGTCAGTCTTCATGACCATGAGCAGCAATAAGAACAGGCCCACCCAGGATCAGAAGTTCCGTGAGGCGCTGGCCATCTCGATCGACAGGAAACTGCTCGTCGACAAGTTTATGGACGGTCTCGGTGCACCAGCCCATTCCCTGATCAACCCGGAGTGCTACGGCTACTCGGCCAAGGAGTACTTCAAGTACGATCCGGCTAGGGCGAAGGAACTGCTCAAGCAGGTCAAACTTCCTGCCGACTTCAAGCTCGATTTCATTACACGGACCGACACAGGCGACATGGCGACCGCTATCCAGTCCATGTGGCAGGGCATCGGGCTCAAGGTTCAGCTGACGGTGCTCGAGTCAGCCATCATGTTCGAGCGTCGCGACCAGAAGAAGTACGATATCATGCTGTACAGCCAGTCCCGAGACTACCCTGAGGGCTTCCTGCCGACGATAACGCTGGCCGGCGACGCCAATAACGTTCGTCTCTATTACGATGGAGTTGAGAGCCTGGTGGCAGACCTGGCGAAGCAGAACGACGTCGCGACCCGCGCACAGACATGGGTAAAGATCCAGGATAAGCTGGGTCAGGACGTTCCGATCATACCGGTCGTATTCCCAGTCAACGTGGTGGCGATGCGGAAGGATATCCAGCCGTTCCCAATCGTCCTGTGGAGATACCCCATGTGGCTGATCAAGGTCGGCCAGTAACGCAGTAGAGGATGGGGCACGGCCCCTGTAACATGGGGGCGTGCCCCATCTGGTGTGTGGTGTGGGCTAGGGCTAGGAGGACCGCGATGTCGAAGTACTTTGCGCGTCGGTTGCTCACAACGATCCCCACGCTGTTTGGCGGTGTCACGCTTATCTTCCTCGCCGTCAATCTGATTCCGGGCGACCCTGTCGCCATGATGCTTGAGAATTACTTCTCAGGCGACGCTTATGACGCGATCAGGATACGCCTGGGGCTAGACCAACCGCTCTACATTCGTTACATAAGGTATCTGGGAGACCTTCTGAAGGGCAACCTCGGCACTTCCTTCAGGACCGGTCGGAATGTGTTGATGGATATCCTGGCTCAGTTCCCATACACCTTTTCTCTGGCCACGGCTGCACTCTCACTGGCCGCGCTCATAGGTGTCATTGCAGGTGTCGTGTCTGCTACTCAGAGGAACCGGTGGTCTGACCAGGCAATCATGGTGCTAGCCCTGACCGCTGTGAGCACCCCGAGCTTCTGGTTCGGTATCCTCCTGATGATGTTGTTCTCAGTGAGGCTCCGGTGGTTCCCCACCATCGGCGGCGGGACTCTTGACGACCCGCTAAACTTCTTGAGATACCTTGCGCTTCCTACTATCGCCATCGGCACGCGGTCCGCTGCGCTGATCGCCCGGCTGACCCGGTCGGCTCTGCTCGATTGCCTTGGGCAGGACTATGTCCAGACTGCCAGGGCCAAAGGCCTCACCGAGCGCGTGGTCGTATTCCGGCACGCCTTCAGGAACGCCCTGCTGCCTGTGATCACCATCATTGGCATCGATCTTGGCCACATGCTGGGCGGTACAGCCATCATAGAGAAGGTCTTCAGTCGCCCCGGTGTCGGCAAACTCCTTGTCGATGGTGTGCTTGCCAGGGATTATCCCCAGGTCCAGGGGACAATGATCTTTTTCATGATCATGATCTTGATCGCAAACTTTCTGGCTGATGTCGCCTACAGCATCGCAGACCCGCGCATCCGGTATGATTGAGAGGTGATGATTCCCATGACAGAAGATAAGCAGGCAGGCCAAGAACCCGGCATACAGAACCCGTGGCGCACCGCAGCCGGGTCATTTCTGGCCTCCAGGACAGCGGTTGTGGGGATGTCCCTCATCCTAATGCTTCTCCTGTTCGGTGCCGTGGGTCCCGTCGTTGCCCAGCATGATCCAATTAAGCAAGACCTGCTTAACAGGTTTCTGGGCCCGTCCAGCGTCAACTGGCTGGGAACGGACCATATGGGCCGCGACCTGTTCAGCAGGCTGGCTTACGGAGCACGGCTATCGTTGACACTATCCCTGACCGCTGTCGTCATCGGCGTCGGGGTCGGTGTCCCGATCGGAATCTTCTCAGGCTTCCGAGGGGGCGCCGTTGACAACGTCATCATGCGACTGGTCGATGTGATGATGGCGATCCCCACCTACCTGCTTGCCATACTGGTTGCGTCGCTGATCGGGCGGCCCACCATAATGATCATTGCCACCGCGGTGGCGGTCTCCATGCTTCCGGGCGTCGTGCGTATGTCCCGTGCGGAGACCCTGGGCATCAAGACGAGCGCTATGGTCGAAGCCGCCAACGCTCTCGGCGTCCCCACCGGGCGCTTGTTCTTCAGGCACATCCTGCCCAACATCCTCGGCCCGATCGTGGTCCTCGCGACACTGCGCATGGGCACCGCGATCCTGGTGGAAGCGAGTTTGAGCTTCTTGGGCCTCGGCCTGTCGGTGCCGACGCCTGCCTGGGGACTGATGATCAATGACGGCTTGAAGTATATTGACCGGAATTCGTGGATGTCCATTCTTCCAGGCCTGGCAATTATGTTCACCGTGCTCGGGTTTAACCTGATGGGCGACGGCCTGCGGGACGCCCTGGACCCGCGCCTCCGCGGCCGGTAGCGGTCGCGGTGGCCGTAGTTGCGCCGGCAGCACGGCGGAGGGCTTTCGGGCTGCCGCGGGCGAGGCGAACTGCAGCCAGAGGCACCAACGCTAGCGAAGCGGACTACGGCCGGGACAACTGGTGCCCACATCAATATCTGGGAGTAGGAGGATGCTCATGGAAAGCGCCGAGCGGCAAGGCATACGGTTTGTCGGCCATTCAGACATGGGCGGCACCTGGTCCACGATGCAGGTGATGCTCAAAGACCACTTCGCTTACGTTGGACGGTCGCAGGATGACCTGCCAATGCTGATCGTGGACATATCGGACCCTCGTAACCCGCAGGTGGTCGGAGAGCTTCCGTGCTATCCCCGAACCAGGCACAGCAAGTGCCAGACCAACGATAACCTGTTGCTCGTGAACTACGAACAGCCACGAGGCGCTGCCCCCGGCGGCCGGTCCGGATGGGCTGTCTTCGACATCTCAAGACCGGCAGAGCCCCGTGAGCTTGCCTTTGTCGATACAGGTGGCATCGGGGTGCACCGGATATGGTGGGCGGGCGAACGGTACTGCTACGTGTTCGGCCGTCCGCAAGGTTTTCGCGAGCGTATGCTTGAGATCTACGACCTCCAGCGACCCGACAGCCCGCAACTGGTTGGCCGCTGGTGGAGCCCCGGTCTCTGGGCAGGCGGCAATGAGCCGCAGCCTGACAAGAATCTCCCAAATGCCCTGATCCATCACGGAATCTACAACGCCGGTCACCTTTACTGCGGGCACTGGGATGCGGGGCTTCTTTTCCTTGATGTGTCGAATCCCGAAAAGCCCCAGGAAATCAGCAGGCTTGCCTGGGAGAAGGGCGGGGGAGGGAAGACTCATACTGCTCTGCCGCTTCCGGGCCGGAAGCTCCTGGCTGTGACCGATGAGTCGGGACAGGCCGGCAAGCCCCAGACTCCCAAATGCTTCCGCGTGGTCGATATCGCGGATGAGCGCGCCCCGCGCGTCCTGTCGGTGTGGCGTCCCGATCCGGCGGTGTTTGAGATTCGTGGAGGTCGCGTCGGAGCTCACAACCTGCACGAAAACCGGCCTGGCACGTACCAGAGCGAGACTGTGATCTTCGCGACGTTCCCGAATGCCGGGCTGCGAGTTCTCGATATCACCGACCCGGTAAAGCCATGCGAGATCGCGTATTATGTTGAGCCTGCGGGGCCCGGGCAGGAAGCCTGTGAAGGCAACGACGTCCTGGTGACCAAGGACGGGCTGATATTGCTGACAGACCGGTTCGGGGGCCTGCACATTCTTCAGATGGAGTGATCTCTGGTCAGATCGGACTTCATGTCGGCTGGCTTTCAGAGCGAGTCAGGGGCGTGACCACGCCCCTGCTCTTTTGGGGATTTCGGGACGGAACCGCTCCGGCGGGCGGAAGGCGGTCGACGGGCAAACAGAAGTCCCTTCGTACCTGTCGGCCGGACGAGACTGCTGAGAAGACCATTTCAGCACAAACCCGACTGCTGGGAAGTCCGATCGCCGGACGAACGGTAGTATTATCATACTCGTCGGCCGGACGAGACTGCCAAGTAGACCAATCCGGCACAAACCTGACTGCTGGGAAGTCCGATCACCGGGCAAACGGTAGTATTCTCATACTCGTCGGCCGGACGAGACTGCCAAGTAGACCAATCCGGCGCAAACCTGACTGTTGGGAAGTCCGGTCGCCGCGCCAACGGTAGTATTCTCATACTCGTCTGTGGGACGAGACTATCTGCAACGTACTAGGCCTCAAGCCCAAGCGCCTTCATCGCTTCCTGTCGAACTGCCTCCACTGCCGGTCCAACAGCAGAAGAGTCT
>JAUYEF010000083.1 GCA_030691635.1 Bacillota bacterium | reverse complement strand
GCCGCCCAGACTTCGTCGATGTACTCCTTCTCATAGATGGCGCCGACCGGGCAGGCATGTATGCACTGACCGCAGAACGTGCAGGCCACTTCGGTGAGCGGCTTCTCGAAGAATGTCGTCACTGTAGTGTCATACCCTCGGTCAACCGGGTAGATGACACCCGCGCCCTGCACATCGTGGCACGCATACACACAACGGCGGCACGCGATGCACTTGGTCGGGTCGCGCACGATCGACGGGTTGGAGGTCTCCTTCGGGTACTCGCGCAGGCCGCGCTCGAACCTGACCTCCCTGATGCCCATCTTCTCGGCCAGCGTCTGAAGCTCGCAGTTCAAGTTCCTGGGGCATTGCAGGCAGTCCTGCGGGTGGTGCGCCAGGATCATCTCGATGTTCACCCTGCGGGCTTCGCGTACTGCCGGTGTATTTGTCTTGACGACCATGTTTTCCGCTACCGGGAAGGAGCAGGCCGCCTGGAAAGTCTTCTGCCCCTCGATCTCCACGCAGCAGATCCGGCAGATCGCCTTGATGTCCTGGTCTTCGTGGTAGCACAGCGTCGGCACGTCAATGCCCATCTTCTTGCAGGCGTCGAGGATCGTCGAGCCCGCCTCGACTGTCACCTTGATACCGTCTATCGTCAGAGTTGGCATCGTCTCACTCCTCTCCCGGTCAGTCCACCGCCGCGGCGCAAACGCCCGCGGGGCAGGCCTTGTTCTTTATGTGAGCTTCGTACTCATTCCTGAAATACTTCAGCGTCGTCATGACCGGGAGCGGTGCCGTCTGCCCGAGGGGGCAGAGCGGGCTCTTATACATCACGCGCGCCAGGACCTCGAGGTTCTGCAAGTCGGCCGGAACACCTTTGCCCTCCGCGATCCTGTCGAGCGTGCGGAGGATCTGCTTGGTGCCCTCACGGCAAGGAACGCACTTGCCACAGGACTCACGCACGAAGAACCTGGCGAAACTCCTGGCCACGTCGACGATGCAGTGGCTGTCGTCGATGATCAGGAGGGCGCCGGACCCGAGAGCGGTCCCCGCCGCTGCCAGCGTGTCGTAGTCCATCGGCACGTCGAGCATTCCTTCAGGCAGGCATCCGCCTGAAGTGCCACCGGTCTGAGCCATCTTGAACCTACGCCCGTTGGGAATACCGCCGCCCATCTCGTAGATGATCTCACGCAGCGCGATGCCCATGGGCACCTCGATGAGGCCGCCGTTCACGATGTTGCCGCAGAGAGTGAACACCTTGGTGCCCGGCGTGTTCGCCGTGCCCATGGACTTGAACCAGTCCGCGCCGTTATCGATGATCGGGGCCACGTTGGCCAGGGTCTCGACGTTGTTGATCACGGTGGGCTTGCCGAACAGGCCAGCATCCGTCGGGTATGGGGGCTTGATCCGCGGCTCGCCGCGGCCGCCTTCAAGCGATTCAAACAGGGCGGTTTCCTCGCCGCACACGTACGCGCCGGCGCCGAGTCTTATCTCGACGTCGAAGTCGAAGGATGTGCCGAATATGCCGTTGCCGAGGAGGCCAATGGCCTTGGCATCGTCAATCGCCTTCTGTAGCCTCTTGACAGAGAGCTCATACTCGCCGCGGACGTAGATGTAGCCTTTGTTCGAGCCGATCGCGTACCCGCATATCGCCATGCCCTCAAGCAGGCTGTGCGGGTCGCCTTCCAGGATCAGCCTGTCCTTGAAAGTCCCGGGCTCGCCTTCGTCGGCGTTGCACACCACGTATTTCGGGGATCCCTCGGCGCGCGCTCCGAACTTCCACTTAAGGCCGGTGGGGAAGCCCGCGCCGCCGCGGCCGCGCAGCTTGCTGTTCTGCACCTCTTCGATGACCCTGGCAGGGGTCATCGATGTGAGCGCCTTGCCCATGCCCCGGTAGCCGCCGCGCGCGATGTACTCATCGATCGAGTCTGGATCGATGACGCCGCAGTTCCGTAGCACGACTCTGACCTGCTTCGCGAAATACGGGGTCTCCGCGTAGGTCTGGATGGCCTTCGGCTGTTCGGGCGCGCGGTAGAGCAGGCGCTCCACGACCCGGCCCTTCAGGATGTGCTCGGATACGATCTCGGTTGCATCCTCGGGCTTGACCCTGCAGTAAAGCGTGCCGTCCGGGAAGACAACCACTGTGGGGCCCTGTTCGCAGAGGCCGAAGCAGCCGGTCTCGACGACCTTGGCTTCGTCTTCGAGCCGGTTGTCCGCGAGGGCCTTGGCAAGAGCCTGGACTATCGCCTGCGGCGCTTTCATGGAGCAGTTGGTGCCGTGGCAGACCAGGATGTGCGAACGATAGAGCTTCACCGGCCCACCTCCTCTGCCGGGGCCTTCTCCCGGAACCTCGCCAGGATGGCCGGAATGTGAGCGGGAGTGAGGTTACCGAAAACCTCACCGTTGATGTCGATCACGGGCCCGACGCCACACACTCCGAGGCAGCTCGTGATCTCCAGGGTGAAAAGCCCATCGGAGGTGGTTTGCCCCATGCTTATGCCGAGCTGCTTTTCCAGCTCCTTGATCACCGCCTGAGCCCCGAGGACATGGCACGGGGCGTCCTGGCAGATGCTGATGACAAAACGGCCCTTGGGCTTCAGCGAGAAGAGCGAGTAAAAGGAAGCGACGCCGTAGACTTTGCTGGGCGGAATGTCGAACCGCTGAGCGACTCTAATCAAGACATCCGGCCCGAGCCACCCGAACTCTCGCTCAAGTTCCTGCAACGCAGGCATGAGCGGGCCGGGCTTATCCTTGTGCTTGTCGAGTATTTCGTCGACCTTCGATATGTCGACCTTAACGTCAGCCACCAGACTACCCTCCTTATGCTTCACTACCTGCGAACAAGCGTCCATTCCCCAATGATCCGGCCATTGATGATGTGTTTCGACACAATCTGCCTGGCCTTCTCCGGGGTGACATGCACGTACGTCACCTTGGGCGTTCCCGGCGCATAGACGTCTACGAGCGGTTCGTATTCACAGAGGCCGACACACCCGGTCTGTGTGACAGTTACATTCGAGATTTTCCGCAGGGCCATCTCATCCAGGACTGCTTGCACCACATCGCGAGCGCCTGCCGCGATGCCGCAGGTCCCCATTCCGACGACGATGCGCTTTTCCGCGCCCCCTTCCCGGATTCTCAGTCTCTCGAGAGCCTCCTTGCGGACACGCTCAAGATCCTCAATGGACTTCAACCAGTTCACCTCCGTGACAATCAGTTCTGCATGGACTCCAATCAGCATGTAGTTTGTCAAAGCAACGGAAATATCCTGCCAGAGCACAATGTTTTCAAAAAGGACCATATGTGGCCCGCAGGTACAGGGCCTCATCACATGGAAATGCTACACGCGAAGGGCGCGTTCGAAAGGGGTGTTTTCGGGCGCGCCCCATTGTCTTGTTGTTTGCGTGCATCTCGGTGGGCATCGTTATGTCCGTGACTGGCGGCCTGGCGGAGGGCGGCGCCACGCGGCTCCAGCTGTTCTGGCACGCTGCGGCGCTGCTACTTCTGGTGGGGCTGGCGCTTGCACCGTCATTGCGTGGTAAGCCGCTCGCACCGTCGAAACGCGGGAAGGCGTTTGCACCGTCGCCGCGAGGGAAACCGAGTTCCATCCCGCTGCAGGTGCTGGCCATCTTTGCGCTCGTGTGCGGCGCCGCTGGCGGGCTGGCGTGCCTGGGGCGCACAAGGCTGCCAGACCAGTTCGACGGTTGGCCGTGCGCTGTGCAGGGAGTGGTGACAAGTGTCTCACTTACAGAGCCCGGGGAGTTCTCGGTCTGCGTGACGGGCGCGGTGCCCCCGGCCTATGTGGCCGGCGGGGAAGTCGTTCCCGTGTCTCATCTTGCCGGTAAGACGCTGCTGATCCATGCTTTCAATGAGCGCCCTGAAGTCCTCGCCGCGCTCGAGCCGGGACAGTGCCTGAGCGTCTGGGGAAACCTTTCCGTGCCAAAAGGGCCCTCAAACCCTGGCGGTTTCGATTACAGGCTCTACCTGCTCTCCAAGGGCATCTCCGGTGCGTTGAAGAACGTAAAGGTGTCTGTGGACGCGCCTTCGGGTGTACAGCTGAGGTCACTGCTGTACCGTGTGCGCCGCAGCCTGTACATTGCCATGCGCAACTCACTGCCCGATGACGAAGGAACTCTCCTGGCCGGGGTCGTTCTTGGAGACGTAGGGGCCGTTTCCGATGAGACTCTCGAGAGCTTTCGCCAGACGGGACTCTCCCATGTGTTGGCAGTATCAGGTCTTCATGTACAGTTTGTGCTTGTCCCAGTTGAGGCGCTCTTCAGACGAATCTCACGCCCGGGAAAGCGGAACGTGGCAAGGGCACTGACGCTGGCATTGTACTCAGCCATTACGGGAATGCAGCCTTCCGTGATCAGGAGTTCGATCATGGCCTTCCTTCCTGGTCTGGCACTCTCGTCGGCGAGACGGTGCTCGGGGACTGACGGGCTTGCCATCGCCTGTCTCGCTATCGTCGTGGCGAACCCCCTGGCGCTGTTTGACCCTGGCCTCCAGCTATCGGCGCTCGCGACCTTGGGCCTTGTGGCCCTCCCTGGCCGGCCTGTGGCAGGTAAGCAGGGATGGCCGTCAAAGGCAGCCGGGCTCGTCTCTGCGACTTTCTCGGCCCAGGCTTTCGCTCTGCCCGTGCTTGCGTCGACGAGTGATTGGCCACTGATTGCTTTTGTCGCCAACCCGCTGCTGGTACCGCCCATGGGCATGATGGTTACACTGGGCACGGCGGGGAGCGTGCTGGCAGCGCTGCTCGGACCGTCCCTTGCCGGACGCCTTGTCCTGCTGCCGGCAGGAGGGATAGCCCGGCTGTCCTGTATGATGGTCGGCCTGCTCTCGCGCTTATCCGCCGGATCCATCCCCGTGTCGCCCCTGACCTCGCCACAGACGGCGCTCTACTATGCAGCGCTGGCGGCCATCACACGACACTGGCGCCCGAGATTCGTGTGCTCCGTGCGCAACAGGCCCTGGGCGAGTATCGCCATAATGGTCTTGCTGATCGCGCTTGGACTTGCTCTCGGAGAGCCGGGCAAGCCCCAGGGCGCGCTCCGCCTGACGTTCATCGATGTGGGGCAGGGCGACTCAGCGTTGGTGGAGACTCCTGGGGGTTCGGCCCTGCTCGTTGATGCTGGGACCGAAAAGGCCGCCTCCGGCCAGATCGTGCCTCTGCTGAGGAGATGGGGCTACAGGGGACTGGACTGTCTGGTGATAACCCACCGGCATGCAGATCACGCCGGAGGGGCGAGCATCCTGCTCGAACGGTTCGGCGCCGGCAGGGTGTTGTCAGGACCGTCAGGTCCTGCGTCCGGTGAGGGCGGGGTTGTCGTGCTGCCTTCTGAGACCTGCCAGGTCAGTGCCGGTCAAGCCATCATTGTAGGGAAGACAGCGACGGACGGTCCGGAGTTCGGCATGCGAGTGCTGTGGCCCGACCAGTACGAGATCGAGTTGGGCATCAGCGAGAACGACCGGTCGCTTGTGCTGACCGTGGAGATGGGGGCGTTTTCGTGCCTGCTCATGGGGGATGCTGGCGGCAGAGTTGAGCAGGCGCTGCTGGGCGGGCCCGAGCGGCCGGAGTGTTACGCGCTCAAGGTCGGCCACCATGGGTCCGGCACTTCCACCGGCCGTGCGCTGCTCGAAGCCGCGAACCCTCGTGTCGCCATCATATCTGTCGGGCCGAACTCCTTCGGGCACCCCGGCAAGAGCACGCTCAGCCGTCTTGGCGAGCACGACACGCTGGTACTCCGCACGGACAGAGATGGTGCCGTCGTTATCGTGACGGACGGTCGCCGCGTGAAAGTCGGAACGACGAGGCGCAGGGAGAGCACCAGATCATGGGGAATAACCGGAGCGGCGGAGGTGCCACGTGAACTATCTGACAGCGCAAAAGCAGATCAGTGAAGGCAAGATCGCGCCGCTCTACCTGCTGGTGGGCGACGAGATGCTGCTGATGGAGAATTTCGTTCAGGCTCTCAGGTCTGCGCTGGTGACCGATGAGTCCATGGAGGCTCTGCTGCTCTTCACGTACGACGCGGGGAGCACGACTCCCGAGGCGAGCATGGCCGAGATCAGGAGCGGCGCGTTCTTCGACCTGCGTAAGCTTTGTGTGGTGAAGGACCTCGTGGTCGATGAGAAGGGCCCCAATGCCTGGATCGCCGCCCTGAAAGACTACGCCCCGAACCCAAACCCGGCAGCCGTGCTGGCGGTGACGGTCACGGGCGAAGTGAAACCGCAAAACCCGCTCCGCGTGGCGTTCGAGGCAAAAGGCCTGGTTGTGGACTGCCGGCGCTTGAAGGGCGACGACTACAAGCTCTGGGCGGCGGCTTACCTCGCTGCCAGGGGGAAGAACATCTCCAGGCCAGCGTCGTGGGCTCTCGGGACTATTTCCAGCCCGAGCATGGGCATCCTCAAGAATGAACTGGACAAGATCGTGTCGTACCTGGGCGAACGCGAGAGGGTCGAGGTGGAGGACATTGAGGCAATCTGCTCGGACGCCTCCGAAATCCGGGTGTTCAGCGTGACAGACGCGATCACCGCGGGCGACCGCCATACGGCCATTCAAAAGATGGACCAGGTTCTCGCCCAGGGTGAACCACCGCTTAGGTTCATGGGCCTTCTCGTTCAGACCATGAGAAATGTGGCGCGCGCGCGAAGGATGCTGGCGAAGATGCCGAGAGCGCAGGCTGCCAAAGCGCTTGGAGTGCACGAGTTCGTCGCGTCCAAGTCCGTCGCGGCCGCCGGCAGGATCACGGATGCCAGGGTGGAGACCATGTATGAAATGCTGCTGACTGCGGACCAGGCGCTCAAGACCGGACGCGACCCGGTCTTGACGCTGGAGGCGCTGGTTCTCGAACTGGCGGGGCTATTCGCGTGAGCGCTGGCCGCCAGAGCACTCGTCATGGGCGCGTCGGCTGGAACCTGCACTCGTCAAGGGCACTTCGGTTGCGATGTGCACTCGCGTTATGCGTGTCAGCCGCGACGTGTCGACAAGCCAAAAGCGGCTAGAAACCAGCCGCTCGTCAGTGCTTTCGCCCTTGTGATGCTCTCGTTTTGACCGAGAACTGCATCTATGCCTAGTTCTTAGCCGCCTGGGCCGCATTGGTCTTACGCGCGATGCGCGACTTCTGTCGCCTGGCTGCGTTCTTCTGGATGAACCCTTTGGTGCCCGCCTTATCTATCACGCTGATCGCGCTTTTGGTGCTTTCGACGGTGAGGCTCTCAAGAGCGTCTTTGATCGCTCTCTTGACCTTTGACTTGTATGCCTTGTTCCTCTTCGCAAGTTCCTCTGATCTCTCAGCTTTCTTAATCGCGGATTTCAAGTGTGCCACGAATTCCTCACCTCCTAGCCCGCATAATTCTAACACGGTCGCCTAGAGAGGCGCAAGTTGCCGGCGCTGCATATGGCCTGCAGGCGCTGGTTACGCTAGCCTCTGACGGTAGAGAAAGGAGGGAGTGGCGAAATGGTCGGCTTCATCGTCAGGCTTGTTGTCTCGGCTTTAGTGCTCCTGTTTGTGGGCTTCCTTATTCCAGGGTTCAGGGTCTTCGGATTCCTGAACGCGCTTCTGGCCGCGGTCGTCATAGCAGTGCTCGGATACCTGGCGGAACTCCTGCTGGGCAAGCGAGTGTCGCCCCAGAGCAGGGGAATTGTCGGGTTCGTGACGGCCGCCGTGGTTATCTACCTGGCGCAGTTCATCGTTCCGACGCTCCAGGTCAGCATCTGGGGTGCGCTTCTCGCGTCACTCGTGATCGGTATCATCGACGCGGTTGTTCCAACGGAACTGCGGTAGAAGGCTCTCAGAACCATCGTGCTCCTGGCTGTGAGGCCGGGAGCATTTTTCTTCCTGCTCTGAGCAAACCCGGCATATACATAACAGGGCTGGGGGGATAGGGTTGCGGCTTCCCACTCATTTCAAATGGAACAGGAAAGCGCTGCGGTTCGCCGGGCTTTATGCTGCGCTTGCCGTCCTGACATTCGGGCTCTTGTATGTCACAGGTCCGGTGGCAGGCAGGGTTGAGCCCGTGATGGCCCAGCCCGGGACGGATAGCTCGCCAGGCAGCGTGTTTGGGACAAGGCTGTTCCGTTACGTGGTGGAGGCGAGTCCCGGCCTTCCGAGACGAATCCTCAAAGCGGGGTTGCCCCTGATCAGCTTCGTTGAGGATATTGAGTCAGGAAGGAGCGCCCCGGCATCCCTGATGAGCACAATCTCCAGGCTTCTGTCAGGGGTGGATCCGGACGACCCTGTGAGCTTCATCGAAGCCCAGTTCCCGAGCATCGTGCTGTCAGGCGAACGCCCCCGGCTGGCGCATGTCCAGGGGGGAGTGGCGGGGCCGGTCTCAGAGGTGATTTTCCGGCTGCCGGGTTCTTCAGGAGGACGTCCGGCGCCCACCGTCATCCCAAGCACAAGGCCAGTCGCGGCGGTGTATCACACGCACGCGCGTGAAAGCTACCTGCCCGAGATGGGCGGCAAGAGCTCCGAGCCCGATGACGCACACACTGACGATCCAAACATCAACACGACACGTGTGGGCCAGGAACTCGTGCAGGCGCTCCAGCAGCTCGGAGTCGGAGCGGTACACTCTGCGGCTGTCCACGACGCCGAGGGCAAGCTGGCAGCCTACGTGAGGTCTGAGTCGACGGTGCAGTCGCTCATGAGGCAGTATCCCACACTCAAGGCTCTGGTCGATGTCCACCGCGATTCGCAGTTGAGGATGCAGACGACCGTGCTCATCAGGGGGCACCTGATGGCCAAGATCATGGTCGTGCTGGGCAACGATAACAAAGACTGGCGCAAGAACTTCGAGTTTGCCACGGACTTCATCGCCGCGCTGGAGGCGCTCTATCCAGGGCTTTCTTCTGGCATCTACCCGAAACCGGGCCGCTTCAACCAGCACTACTCGCCCGAGGCTCTGCTTCTGGAGATAGGAGGAGTCCAGAACAACCTCGATGAGTGTTTGAGGTCTGCTCGGGCGGCGGCAGAGGCCCTCGCGCAGGTTCTCAAAGCTCGGACGGCAGCGCTCGGCGAATAGCGCGGGCGTCAGGTCGCGGCAGCGGGTCTCGCCAGCAGCCCTCCCGTGGAATAGATGCCTGCCGCGAGGAGATATTGGGTAGTAAAGGGTCAATTCATGGTGAGATCATGCGCAGGGCCAGGAGCAATGCCATCAAGCCCGGCGTCTATGTCGCGATCTTCGTCGCGGCGGTGCTTGCCGGTCTTCACGTCGCAGAATCCGGAGTCAACGCGCTCAGGGGGTCGTCGGATCCGCTGCTCCTTGACCTGCAGTTCCAGCGGCATGGGGATCTTGAGGTGACGCTCCTGGGCATGCCCTTCAGCATCAGGGGCGGCTTCGTGGTCTGTGGCCTCCGGGCCTCTCCCGAGAGAATCGCCCTCACCCGGGGACAATCCGAACTCGACATCCCGCTCCGCTTCCTGATTCCTGGTTCAGACATGGCGACCTCCGCAGTGAAGAAACTGGTGCTCCAGGCCACAGAAGCAGGGTTCTCAGCATCCAGGGCAATCTACCGCTGGTGGGAATCCCGCCAGTGAGCCCGACCGGGCGCCTTGCCTTTCTTGACATTCGCGGGGAGCGCGTGATATTTTCTACATAGACCGATTAGCACTCTCGCTCTAAGACTGCTAAAGAAGCAGAGCAAGTAACCAAAACAGGCGAGTGCCGGCCGTGATCGGGGCGGGTGATTGGCATGAGTTTGGATGATCGCAAGCTCCAGGTGCTCAGGGCCGTCGTCGAGAGCTACGTCCAGACTGCGGAGCCTGTCAGCTCCAGGATGATCGCACGGCGATACGGCCTCGGCGTGAGCCCCGCGACCATCCGCAATGAGATGTCCGACCTTGAAGAACTCGGTTTTCTCGAACAGCCGCACACTTCAGCCGGGAGAGTGCCGTCGGACAAGGGCTATCGCCTCTATGTGGACAGGCTGATGCAGGCGGCGGAAGTCGCCGACGATGATGTGCGCTCGCTGCGCCAGGCCTGGAGACGGGCCGAGCAGCTCGAGTCGCTCCTGCATGTCACGGCACATGCGCTCTCGCAGGTGACGAACTACCTGTCCGTCGTCTTCGGCCCCAGCATGAGGGCGTCTTCGTTTCACTCCCTGTACATGCACCTCATCTCGGAAGAGCGCGCCATACTGGTGGTCCTGAATAATCTCGGCCTCGTGCAGAACGCCATGGTCGAGGTCCCCGAAGGGTCAAAAGAAGAGGACCTGCGCGCGATATCTCTGGTACTGACCTCACATCTTGCCGGGCTCCCGATGGAAAAGGCCATCCACGCGATAAGGGAGTTGGACTCCGAGTTCCGCCAGTACCGCATAGTCCTCGAACAGGTCTTCGAGATACTCAAGCGCTACGCGAGGGAAGACTCAGACCGGGGGGTGTACCTTGACGGCGCGCTGAACATGATGCAGCAGCCCGAGTTCCAGGATATTGAGAAGTTGAGGCTGGTGCTGTCGTGCCTCGAAAATGAGGACCGTCTGGCGAAGATATTCGGCGACTCAAGCCCGGACTCAGTGAGCATCGCGATCGGGTCTGAGAATAAGATTTCAGACATCAAGGACTGCAGCGTGGTGTGGGCGACGTTCATGGTGGGAGGCCAGGAGGCCGGCGTCGTGGGCGTCCTGGGCCCACGGCGCATGGACTACGGCAGGGTCGTTTCTCTGGTGGACTTGGCGAAGTCCCAGCTTCCGAGGCTTGTGGTCAAGAACGTAGGGTAAGCAGGATATACTCACCGGGCTCTCCTTTCGCGGGAATCCGAGAGGAGGGCCTTCGCATGGATGCCCGGCATCAAGACATCAAAGCGGGGCACCCTCACACGCAGGTCGTAGAAGGAGAGATAGCGATGAGTCTAAAGCAGGTTGCCGCCGGATCCGAAATCGACGAGAAGCTTGCGGCGCTTCTGACCAACGCCAACGCCGTGCGCGCCATCGCATCGGCCGTCGAAGGCACGATCGGTCCCAAAGGGCTCGACACAATGCTTGTGGACCGGTTCGGCGAAGTGGTGATCACGAACGACGGGATCACGATCCTCACGAAGATGGATGTGAACCACCCCGCCGCGAGGATGGTCATCAACGCCGCGAAGGCCCAGGAGGAAGAAGTCGGCGACGGCACGACCACCGCCACGATCATAGCGGCAGCGCTACTCTCCGAAAGCGTCGCCCAGGTGATGAAGGGTGTTCCGGTGACACGTATCATAGATGGAGTGCGCATGGGCATCAAGCGTGCCATAGAGATCACCAGGGAGAAGTCGCTGGCGGTCAGCGGCACGGCTGACCCGCTGATGAAGAGGGTCGCCCTGATAGCGGGTCGAGAGCATGAGGACATTGCGGACCTTGTCAGCACCGCGGCCAACATGATCGGCAAGGAGAAGCTCCTGGACCCGACGTTCAAGCTCTCCGACACGGTTATGGCGAAAGAGGGCGCGGACAATGAGGTCTTCATGGGGGTCATCGTCGACAAGGAAAGGGTCAACGAGCAGATGCCCAAAGAGATTGTGGGCGCGCGTGTGCTGGTGGTCGACGATGCCCTGGAGCCGGAGGAGATCGAGGAAGAGGCGCTTTCCACGGAATCGGGCTTCGCCCGTTACATGGAACTCCAGGAAGAGTTCAAGAAGAACGTCCGCAAGATCATCGGCATGGGCGTCAACGTTGTGCTGGTGGACCGTGGCGTGGACGACGCGGCTGAGGAGATGCTCACCGATGCTGGGGTCCTGACGGTCCACCGGGTTTCGTCGAAGGAGCTGCGCAAGGCGGCCGAGCACGTCGGGGCGCGCGCCATCAAGCGGACAGGCCTCAAGAAAGAGGTCACGGAGATTGAGAAGTACATTGGCTCGGCCGAGAGAGTGTTTGAAGACGAGAAACTGGAGCACATCCGGGTCGTGGGCGGGAAGGGCAAGCCGATGGCGACGATCCTGGTCGGCGCCGCCACTGAGGAAGTGGTCGGTGAGCGTGAGAGAATCGCCAAGGACGCCGCTTCGGCGTCTCAGGCCGCGATCAAGGGGGGAGTCGTCCCTGGCGGCGGCGCGATCGAGCTGGCGGTGGGCCGTGAAATACAGGCTCTGCGATCGCAGATCAAGGGAATGTCCGCCTACGGCGTGGACTGTGTGGCTGAGGCCTTGAAGAGACCGCTTGCCCAGATAGTCGCGAACGCCGGGTTCAACCCACTCGAGAAGGTGGGCGACGTTATCGCGGCACAGGTGGAGCGCAAGAGCGACTCCCTGGCTGTGAACTGCGACGATGGTGAAGTCGCGGATATGATGGATCTCGGCGTGGTCGATCCCACTCTTGTGAAGACGTACGCGCTGAAAGCCGCAGGTGAGATCGCGGAGGCGATCTTGAGGATAGACACGATCATCAAGAAGAAGGACGAGAGCTCCGGACAGGCGAAAGCCACGAACGAAGAGACGCCGGAAATGGACTTTTGATGAGCGATACCGTTGACATAATGGCCCGGGTGGTGGCCTCAAAGTTCAAGGCCAAAGAGGGGATCGATCTTACGCTGGATCCCCTCGCGTTTGAGCTGGTGCTCAAGGCCTGCGCGGAGGTCCGCCCGGAGCTCGAGCGCCGGAAAAGGGCGAGCGTGGTGCTGCCCTGCATCACACGTACCGAGAAGGGATACCTGCACCTCGACGTCATGGTTTTCGAAGGCGAGATCGAAGGCCAGCTCGGGAGCCGGACCGGACGCGAGGAGGGAGGCAGGTAAGTGGACAAGCGCGACTACTACGAAGTCCTCGGCGTTTCGCGCGACGCGCCTCCCAATGAGGTGAAGCGTGCCTACAGGCAGCTTGCGCGCAAGTATCACCCGGACGTGAACCCGGGCGATATGACGGCTGCGGAGAGGTTCAAGGAGATAAACGAAGCGTACGAAGTCCTGAGCGACGAGCAGAAGCGCGCCGACTACGACCGCTGGGGTCACCAGAAGCCCCCCGGCGGGTTCGGAAGCGGCTTCCCCGGATTCGGCGGTATAGATGAGATTTTCGAGTCCTTCTTTGGCTTTCGCTCTCAGCGCCGGAACGAGCCTCGCAGGGGCCAGGATATCCTCATGGAGTACGAGATCACCCTGGAGCAGGCTGCCACGGGGATTGCGGCCACGGTCACGGTGGACAGGATAGGTGAGTGCGGCACATGCGGCGGCACAGGCGCTCGTCCGGGCAGCAAACGCAAGACTTGCCCGCGCTGCGGGGGCACCGGACAGGTACAGGTAATGCAGGACACGCTCCTCGGCCGGATCGTCACCGTACGGACCTGTGACCAGTGCCGCGGCCGTGGCACGCTGGTAGACGACCCATGCCCTGACTGCAAAGGCGTCGGGCGTGTGCGCGCGCAGGCGAAGGTCGACGTCAAGATACCGGCCGGCGTGGACACCGGGCTGCGGCTCCGCGTCGCAGGGCAGGGGCATGCCGGAGACCCTGGAGCGCCTTCGGGCGACCTTTTCCTTCAGATCCTGGTGAAAGAGCACAGCGTCTTCAAACGTGAGGACAGGGACATATTCACCAGCGCGTCGGTGAGCTACGTGCAGGCCGCTCTCGGCACGACAGTACAAGTCCCGACGCTGGACGGGAAGCAGGACATCGAGGTGTCTCCGGGCACGCAATCAGGCCACGAAATCCGGCTTAAGGGCAAGGGCATTCCGGACCTACGCGGTTACGGCAGGGGCGACGAGGTCGTCATCATCAACGTCAACATACCCTCAAGGCTATCCGACAAAGAGCGGGACCTGCTGAAGGAGATAGCGACGGTCCGAGGAGAGCGCATATCCGACGGCCCCGGTTTCGTGGGGCGGATGAAAAAGGCCTTCGGAGTCAAGTAGCGTAAGTCAGGGCCCGCCGGTGGCAGAAGGCGGGCCTCTTATCTTACCCTGGGATGGCTTTCGGCACCGGGACTCACCCGACCACGCGCATGTGCCTCGAGATACGGCGTGACGATGCTTTCGGGGATTATACTTTCTAAGGAAGACCATGTCACGCGCAGCTACCTGAACGCGGGTTTTGTCCGTTCGGGCAGGCAGCAGGATGCTGATACTTGTGGCGCTTTTCGGCCCGGGGAATGGGTCGCGCTGTCTCTGAAGAAAGGCGGTCTGTGAGTTGCACAGGTTCTTCGTCATGCCGCCAGGTGAAGATGGGCATATCGTGGTCCAGGGTGCCGACGCGACGCATGCGCTAAGGGTGCTCTGGCTGGTCGAGGGCGACAGGTTCATAGCTGTGATCGAGGGGCAGGGCCAGTATGTCGCCAGGATCACAGGCGTTGGGCCGTCAAGGGTCGTCGCCGAAATCGAACGCCCCATCCAGGCAGCAACGGAACCACGCACCGACGTCTGGCTTTTCCAGTGCATGCCCAAAGCCGACAGGATGGACGCGATAATCCAGCGTGCCACAGAGTTGGGCGCAGCGGCGATCGTGCCCGTAATGAGTTCCCGCACCGTGCCCCGCCCCGACAGCGAACAGGCCCGCAGCAGGTACGCCCGCTGGCGCAAGATCGCCGTCGAGGCATCCGAACTCAGTGGTAGGTTGCGTGTTCCGACGGTCGCCGGACAGGTATCGTTCGCACAGGCGCTGGAGATGTCCCGTGACTTTGAGATCAGGCTGATGCCCTGGGAGCAGGAACACGCCAGATCTTTGAGAGAGGCGCTCGGCGGACTCCGGTCGCCCCGCGTTTTCCTCATGATCGGCCCGGAAGGCGGCTTCTCCGAACAGGAGGCTCGAGAGGCCCTACACGCCGGCGTGCTGCCGGTGACCCTGGGTCCCAGGATGATGCGGACAGAGAACGCGGGGGCGGTCGCGCTTGCGATCATCCTCTACGAACTGGGGGATATGGGCTGATGGGACACGCCGTTGCAGGCCGCGAAGCGAACACCGTCGCCTTCTACACCCTCGGGTGCAAGGTCAACCAGTACGACACGGAGGCCATGAAGGAAGCGTTCCTGTCCTCCGGGTATTCGCTTGTCAATTTTGACGACGTTGCCGGCGTGTATGTGATCAATACTTGTACAGTGACAGCGAGAGGAGATGCCAAGTCCCGGCAGGCCATACGACGGGCGCGGCGCAGGAACCCCGGCGCCGTGGTCGCGGTCACCGGCTGCTACACGCAGGTCGACCCGGGCGCGGTGGCGAGCATGCCCGAGGTGGATGTCGTGGCGGGCACAAACCAGGGTACCCAGATCGTCTCTCTGGTGGAACAAGCCAGGTCCGGCAGAGTCCTGTCCACTGAAAGGCCGGCAGGCTGGCCTCAGATCGCGCAGTTCGAGGGTCGGACGCGCGCTGTGCTGAAGATCCAGGAGGGCTGCAGGCAGTTCTGCTCGTATTGCATCGTGCCATACGCCAGGGGCCCGTTGAGAAGCCAGCCGCCTCAGGACGTCCTCGCGCAGGTGCGACGGATGGTCGAATCGGGGTTCAAGGAGATAGTGCTGACTGGCGTGCACCTCGGCGCGTATGGCCTTGACGCGGGAGGCCCAAGCCTGGCGGGGCTGCTCCAGGCGATGGCGCGGGCTCCCATGCCGCCCAGGCTGAGACTCTCGTCCATCGAGCCCATGGACCTGAGCCCGGACCTGTTCGGAGTGCTCAAGGACCTTCCGGCCTTCTGCGAGCACCTGCATGTTCCTCTGCAAAGCGGGTCGGCGGAGGTGCTAAAGGCGATGAACAGGCCCTATGGCCCGGCCGAGTTCCAGGGCATAGTGGATATGGCCAGATCGCTCTATCCCGGCATCGGGATCACGACCGATGTCATAGTCGGCTACCCGGGCGAGACGGAAAAGCAGTTCCAGGAATCGCTGGATTTCGTCGGCGAAGCGCGGTTCTCCAGGCTCCATGTCTTCCGGTTTTCGCCCCGGCCGGGGACGCCTGCGGCGTCTCTTGGGGGCCGGGTCGGCGCGCGTGAGATGGCGCGCCGCAGTGACGAGATGATCCGGCTCGGCAGGTCCATGTCGCTGGCATTCCACCAAGGGTTCATCGGGAGGACCCTCGAGGTGCTGGTAGAAGAAGACCAGGCCGGCGAGGCGCTCGAAGGGTTCACCAGGAACTATATCCGGACACATTTCCCGGCCGGCTCCGCGCTGAGCAATGAGATTGTGGCTGTCCGTCTCGATGAAGCGTCGCCGGACGGTGCACGCGGGCGCGTGGTTCCGGTCACATAGTACATTTCCACCAAATATGCTGGTAAGAGAAGTCTCGGCCACGAGGTGGACGTATTGCCCAAGCTCAGAGTAGGGGTCCTTTTCGGAGGCAGGTCAGGAGAACATGAGGTTTCGCTGATGTCTGCGGCTTCCATAATGAGGACTCTTTCCTCGGCCGGGTATGAGGTCGTCCCCATCGTTATCAACAAGGAGGGCAGGTGGCTCCTGCCTGCGGACTCGGAACAGGCGCTGAGAGGCGTGCTGGTGGCCGGCTCGCTGCCCGTGGCGATGCTGCCCGAGCCGGGGCGGGCGGGCCTTGTGAAGGCAGGCGGGCCGGGTGAAGCGCTGGAGCCAGCTGCTCGCCTGGATGTCGTGTTCCCGGCACTTCACGGGACGTACGGAGAGGACGGCGCGATACAGGGACTGCTGGAGATGGCGGATGTGCCCTACGTCGGCGCGGGCGTCCTGGGGTCCGCAGTGGGAATGGACAAAGACGTGCAGAAGAGGCTGTTCCGGCAGGCAGGCATACCGGTGCTGGATTTCGCCATGTACCTCCGGTCAGAGTTCGAACGCGAGCCGGACAGGGTCATGGATGAGATCGAGAGGCGCCTCGGATACCCGTGTTTCGTGAAACCCTGCAACCTCGGCTCCAGTGTAGGGGTCAGCAAGGCCAAAGATCGGGCCGGGTTAGAGGTCGCGCTGAAAGACGCGGCGCTGTATGACCGCAAGCTCCTGATCGAGCGGGCGGCGGTCGACGCGCACGAGATAGAGTGCAGTGTTCTGGGAAACGAGGACCCGATCGCGTCTCTCCCAGGCGAGATACTGCCCGCCCGTGAGTTCTACGACTACAAGGCGAAGTACTATGACTCCAGGTCGAGGACCGAGGTGCCCGCGAGGTTGCCGTCCGCGGTGATCGATAGGATAAGAGAGACCGCTATCCGGTGCTTCAAGGCCGCAGACTGCGCCGGCATGGCGAGGGTCGATTTCTTCGTGTCCAGGCAAGACCACTCGATTTTCGTGAGCGAGATAAACACCATTCCAGGCTTCACTAAGATAAGCATGTACCCAAAGATGTGGGAAGCCACAGGCATAACGTACCGGGAGTTGCTGACGCGGCTCATAGACCTGGCCATCGAGCGTCACAAGGACAAGAACAGGCGGCTGACCGATTACCGGCCGCCGGAGGATGACTTCGTGGAATAACTATGAAACCAGAGTGTGAGGAGGCGGGTAATTGGTGGATTGCCTGTTCTGCAAGATCGCGGAGAGGGAAATCCCATCGCAGGCCGTCTATGAAGACGATGAAATCCTGGCGTTCCACGACATAAACCCCGTGGCGCCGGTCCACATTCTCGTGATACCCAAGAAGCATATAGACTCGCTTGAGGCGCTTGCGCGTGAGGACGAGCAGCTTGCCGGGCGTATGCTCGGCGTCATCCGCGACATTGCCACCGAACAAGGCCTCGACGACCGGGGCTGGCGCGTCGTGGTCAACACGGGACAACGCGCTGGACAGAGCGTGAAGCATCTGCACTTTCACATCCTGGGCGGCCGGGATTTTGGCTGGCCACCGGGCTAGAGAGACTGCACACAGAGCCGCCTGCGATTGACACGCTTGTACGTGCTCACCTATAATTAACACGGGTAACAGCGAGTTCTTTTTTTCGCAGCAACTACATGCAATACTGCATCGTGGTAACGCTTGAATGGGGGGGGGGATTATGGGGTGGCCGAGGTCAAGGTAGGTAAGGATGAGACCCTGGATGCCGCTCTCCGCCGGTTCAAGCGACAGTGCCAGAAATCAGGTGTGCTAGCGGAAGTGCGCAGGCGTGAGCATTATGATAAGCCTTCCGTGAAACGCAAGAAGAAGTCCGAGGCAGCGCGCAAGAGATTGAGAAGAAGAAGCAGGCCATAAGAGCAGGCGCGCCGGAACAGCCAAGTTCCGGCGTGCTTATTTTCCACATCTAGGAGGTGATCGCGTGACTCTCAAAGAGAAACTGACCGAAGATATGAAGACGACGATGAAGGCGAAGGATAGAGAACGGTTGTCGGTCGTCCAACTTGTCCGCGCCGCCATCCTCCAGGTGGAAAAGGACAAACAGATCGCGGTCGATGACCCGGGCGTTCTCGAGATAATCGCCAGAGAGGTCCGGCAGCGCAATGAGGCGATTGAGGAATACAAGAAGTTCGACGCGCAGCCGGCGATCGAGAAACTCAACCGTGAAGTCGGTATCCTCCGCGAGTACCTGCCACAGCAGCTATCGCTTGAGGAGATACGGCAGATGGTCGCGGGAGCAGTCGAGCAAACGAAAGCCGCGGGACCTAGGGATATGGGCAAGGTGATGGGTGTGCTCATGCCGAAAGTCCGCGGACGGGCCGACGGCAAAGTGGTCAACCAGCTCGTCAAGGAGGCTCTTGGCCAGTAGCGGGGCTGCGGTTCTTGTGTGATGGCAGGCTAGAGACCGTTGGCCACTGGCGGGGCTGGGCAAAGAAGTTGGGCGGCGGGTGGTCTCGCGCAGCCATTGAGACTGACGAACCCTCTGCGTACCGGAAGAAGACCACGGGGGGTTCCGTTATGTTCGCGGTCCAAGTGCGCCCCGGCAATGGAACCATAATACCTGCCTGACGTAGTAGATATAGTTAAGATTAACCGCATTTTGTTGAACGGGCCGCTCCGAAAGGATAGGCGCCGTGGGCTGCGAAGCTTACAGGAAGGTGGAGGGAGGTCTTGTCGTGAAGACGCGGCTGGTCTCGTCATGGACTTTGCTTACGGCCTCGGCGGCGGCGCTTATTTGGGCGTCTGGCGCGGCTCGAGCGCTTGCAGCGGGTCCAGACAGCTATTTCGTCGCAAGCACCGGCAGTCTCGCTTCCTTCTGGTACCTGATCTTCATAGCGGGATTGCTGCTGCTTACCGTCGAGGCGTTCATCCCGGGATTTCACGTTATCGGCATCACCGGCGTTGTTCTGGTGGTCTATAGCCTGGTGTTGGCCTTCCAGTTCACGGCCTCGATAACCACAGTGCTCGGGGCGGCAGTGTTTGCCCTGGTGACCGTAGGCGTTCTGATCAGGTACGCGTCTGAAAGAGGCGTCTTCAAACGGTTGTCGTTGAACTCGACGGCCGCCGGTGAGGCGGCGGCTGGGTCGAAGACGCCCGTAGTTGGCCAGGAAGGCGTCTCGGTTACCCCACTCAGGCCGTCGGGCACCGCACAGTTTGGGACAGAACGGTTCAGCGTGCTGACGGAAGGCGAGTTCATTCCGCCCGGAGCTCGGGTTGAAGTGGTATCGGTTAGCGGCGGACGGATCGCGGTGCGCCGGGCAGACTGAGTTCACATGATGGAGGTGCAGGATAGGTGGGCCCAGCGAATGTGTGGTTTCTGATCATTGTGGCTCTTGCGTTCATCGGCGGTTCAATCGTGCTGAGCTTCTTCCCGATCGGCCTCTGGATATCCGCGCAGGCGGCAGGGGTCAGGGTCGGGATGATAAGCCTGATCGGGATGCGGCTCAGGAGAGTGGCCCCGGCCAAGATCGTTGTTCCGTTGATCAAAGCCACCAAGGGTGGCCTCAGCCTGAAAGGGGACAACCTGGAGGCACACTACCTTGCCGGCGGTGATGTGGACAAGGTCGTCAATGCGCTTATCGCGGCTCAAAAGGCAGGAATCCCCCTGGACTTCGACCGGGCGGTCGCTATCGACCTTGCCGGACGAAACGTGCTGCAGGCGGTGCAGATGAGCGTGAACCCGCGGGTCATTGAGACCCCGGTCATCGCCGCTGTGGCGAAGGACGGCATCGAGCTCAAGGCAAAGGCGAGAGTGACGGTGCGGGCCAACATAGACAGGCTGGTCGGCGGCGCCGGTGAAGAGACGATCATCGCCCGAGTCGGTGAAGGTATCGTTACGACGATCGGCTCAAGCATGAGCCATAAGGAAGTACTTGAGAACCCGGACAGCATCTCACGGACAGTGCTGTCCAAAGGTCTCGACTCCGGGACGGCTTTCGAGATCCTTTCGATAGACATCGCCGACGTGGACGTGGGCGAGAACATCGGCGCCAGGCTTGAGACGGACCGGGCAGAGGCCGACAAGCGGATCGCGCAGGCTCGGGCGGAGGAGCGCCGCGCAATGGCCATCGCCGCGGAGCAGGAAATGAAGGCGCTCGTGGCACAGATGAGAGCTAAGGTCGTCGAGGCCGAGGCCGAGGTGCCGAAGGCGCTGGCCGACGCGCTACGTAGCGGCAGACTTGGTGTGGTGGACTACTACCAGCTCCAGAACCTGCAGGCTGATACGAAGATGCGGGATAGCATAGGCGGAGGCCAGCCCAGCAAGCCGCAGGAGCCGGGCCCCGAGAGGAAGTAGGCGCGATGTCCCGGACGTTTCCGTTTTTGTTGGTAGGGCTTTTCTGGATGGTCTTCGTGATGATGGCGCTGACCGGTTTCATGCGCCGGGTCGCTCGCTCGGCCGCTGATGAAGCCAAGCGGGGCTACCGGCCTACCATCATGACCAGGCCGGTGGAGCGCCCTGCTGCGGACGCCAAGCCGCTTACGCGCCGGCGGCGGGCGACTGTGCCGGGGACTTTCGTGCAGCCTCTGGCCGAGGCAGTGGGCCAGGGCGCGGGCCAAGTCGCCGGCCAGGGCGCTCATTCACGTCCTATGACTGGCAGCCTCGGAGTCGGGCGGATGGAAGGTCCCCCTGCGGAAGCCAGGGAACAGGCACCCCCTGCCCAGGACGAGGCAGCGAGAGCGTATGCGACTCCTGCTTACGCTGCGGGCGCGGACAAGGGCACGGGCACAATGTTCGACGCCTCAACGCTGTTCTCCGAGATGGAGGACATCGCACGTGGGGTTGTGATGTCCGAAGTGTTGGGAAGGCCAGCCTCGGCGTTCGCGCCCACGCGCCCAAGGCTGCTGCGACGCTGGCGTGTGTAGCCCGCTGCCTAAGAATATCGACGGCGTGGACCACCGGCGGCGTTGGCCGCGGGCGTAAGCCTCCGGCTGCTGGGCTCTGGTTATCGGGCTGCCAGGACCCGGGCCCCAGATCCGGAAAGACCTTGAAACCGCCATGCCGTGAAGCCGCCTCCGACGAGTGAGGCGGCTTTCTCCATTCGATAGCCCCGCAATGCAAAACGACCTTCCCTCATTGGGCGACCTCACGGCTCCTTCGGGCGATAGGCCAGCAATGACATATCGGATATTTCCCAGGAAATATATAAGTCTGAAACGACTGGGTATAGGGCGCGATGATGTACTAGAACAGCCCAGCGCTGGCAGGCCAGCGCGGGCACGACAGGCGGGAGGCGCAGACGCCTGAACGCCGGCAGGGCAGAGCACCCGCCGCCCGTCGTGGAGCGCAAGATGCGCTCTGAGACCACCAAGGAAGGTGAAGAGAAGTGAGGATCAACACGAACATTGCCGCGCTTAACGCGTGGCGAAACCTGACCGTGAGCGACGAACTCATGGCCAAGTCCCTCGAAAGACTCTCCTCGGGTCTCCGGATCGCCAAGGCGGCAGATGACGCCGCAGGTCTCGCGATCTCGGAGAAAATGAGGGCTCAGATCGGCGGCCTGAAGATGGCCCAACGCAACGCTCAGGACGGCATCTCCCTGATCCAGACCGCAGAAGGAGGCCTCAACGAGACTTCGAGCATCTTGCTCAGGATGCGGGACCTGGCGAACCAGGCGACCACCGAAACCGTGACCAACGACGACAGGGCGAAGATCGCTGCGGAATTCGGCCAGCTCAAAGATGAGCTGACGCGCATCGCCGATAACACCAAGTTCAACGGCATGGCCCTTCTCGACGGCACGCTTGGCTCAGACCTGACGCTCGGGACCGCTCTGGTGCCGGCAGCGGGCATCACATCGGTCACATCGCAGGGCGCCGCGATCGGAGTATACGATGTCACCTATGATGAGGTCGCGGAGGAACTGACCATCACAAAGGGCGGGGTCAGCCAGACGGTAACCGCGGCTCCCCCGGCCGCTGGAGAGACATCACTGGTCAATTTCGACGTCTTCGGGCTGCGTGTCCAGGTGAACGACAACCTGGCAGACATCGCTGCTCCCAATAACACCATCACCATAGCTGGCGATATGGCAGAGATCAGCATCGGCGCGGATGGTGTCGAGAAGCTCGAAGTGGACATCAACGACATGACAGTCACAGGTCTTAACCTCGACGCAGCAGGCGTCGACACGTCCGCCAACGCAACACAGGCGCTGCAAGACATTGACGACGCCATCGGTCTCGTCAACACCCAGCGCGCTACGCTTGGCGCCTACCAGAACAGGCTCGAGCACACCATCGCGAACCTGGGCACCACCATAGAGAACCTGACATCCGCCGAAAGCCGCATCAGGGACGTCGACATGGCGCTGGAGATGGCGAGCTTCACGAAGGGCCAGATCCTGCAGCAGGCCGGAACGGCGATGCTCGCACAGGCCAACCAGCGACCTCAGTCGGTAATGCAGCTTCTTCGTTAGACCGGCACGAGAGGCGCCGGATCAGGACCGGAAGGCGCTTGGCCGGATAGACCTTGAGCGTGGACAGAGCATCAATCGAATGGAGGGTAGCGGCCGGTTCACTGAGGAACGGGACCATCCTGATACTGGACCCGGCTGACATGGGGGCGCCTGCGATCGCGGGCGCCCCCGGCATATCGTGGACACGCAACGACCGCTCCTGCTCTTACGGCGCCGCTCCGCCGCATAGGTATAAGCATGGCAGAGGTGAGGGCTGTGCCGCACGTTAAGGGTGACGTTAAGGGTGACGGCAAGGGTCAGGGTCGGGGCAAGGTTTACGGTCAGGGCAAGGTTCACGGTCAGGGTCAGGGCAAGGGCGGGCTGATAAGAAGGTTTGCGCAGGCGTTTGAACTCCCGGGTGATGTGGTCCTCAATCTCCCGCGGGTCACGATTGTCGGCAATGCGCTGGTCACCGTGGAGAATCACCGGGGGCTGGTGCGTTATGATCCTGGCTCCATCACCATCGGAGCGGGCGGTTTCCAGATAGTTGTGGAGGGCGAGAGTATGGTCATCGGAACGGTCGAGGCCGAAACAATAACCATACGGGGCACCATCGCCCGGGTCGGATTCGAGGTCTGATGGCATGATCCTGATCAGGGTATGGTTCTACATAGTGGGCTTCGTCGTCGTGCGAGTGGAGGGAGAATGGCTCGAGCGCTTCCTCAATCACCTGATCGGCGAAGGGATCTATGCTTGGGATGTCACGAGGCGGGCAGGCGCGCTCTATGCGAAGATGGGTATCGCCGGCTTCAAGCGGCTGCGCCCGGTTGCGCGTAAGACTAGGTGCAGGGTGCATATCCAGCAGAAGGCCGGCCTGCCGTTCTGGCTTGCGCGGTTCAAGGGCAGGGTGGCGTTGCTTGGTGGCATACTCTTCTTCATAGTGGCGAGCTACCTGGCCACCTCCTTTGTGTGGCTTGTGCGCATAGCCGGCACCCAGAACACCAGCCCGGAACACATACTGGACATTGCTAGGCGGACGGGGCTGTATCCGGGCGCCTGGAAGAGGAACGTCGACCTCGGAAACGTGGAGACCGGCGTGGTGCTAGGGACAAAAGGCCTGTCATGGGCGAAGATACGGGCTCAGGGCACTGTGTATACGATTGAGGTGATCGAGAAAGCCCCAGAACCGCCTCCCGAAGTCGACGGGCCCTGCGATATCGTGGCTTCGCGGGACGGCACCGTCGAGAGACTTCTGGTGCTGATGGGCGAGGCCAGGGTGAGAGAAGGGAGCCGAGTGTCCAAAGGGCAGGTCCTGGTCAGCGGGGCCATCTACAGCTCTGTTCCTTCCCCGGTTGCTGGAGGAAGCCCGCAGGTCCACGTCGCCAAGTACCTGCGCGCCCGCGCGATTGTCAGGGCAAGGATACCCTACTCGTCCTATCAGGAGGTGTCCCTCAAACGCACGGTCCTGGAGCCGACCGGGCAGGTGCGCGGAGCCATACTACTGAGAATTGGCAAAACGCAAATACTACTCAAGGTCCCTGGCAGGGGTTTCGAGCAGCAGAACGTAGACGCGCGTTCGCTCGTACCGTGGCTTGGAGGGAATAGCTCGGCATTCGTAGAAGCGCACAAACTAGAATTCCGCGAACTGGCTGCTAGAGAAGTAGTATTATCGGTGGCAGAAGCTAAGAGCATCGCGCAGGGAGCGGCGACTGAAGCCGCTTATTTGGCGATTCCGGCAGAGGCGGAGCGCGCGGATGTTCGGAGCATTGTGACGGAGCTGCCCGGCGCGGTCGGCGTCCGTGTTACAATAGACACAATCCAAGAAATCGGCGTGGCAAAGCCGGTGACCGGACGCTGAGGATCAGGAGGAGACGAGACGGCGCTGGAACAGAAACAGGCAGAGAAGAGGTTCAGGGTCGAGGACAATGCCCAGGCTCAGGATTTGTTCGGCCGGCATGACACCAACCTTAAGAAGATAGAAGAGAGTTTTGATGTCCGGATAGTCTCAAGAGGAAACGAGATCGTCGTCACGGGGCCGGACGAAGAGGTGGAGAAAGTATCTTCGCTGATGGATGCGCTTCTGGGCGCCGTCAGGCAGACCGGGCCGCTCGCCGATCACGACGTCAGGTACGCCATAGACTTGACCAACACAGGCAGCATTTCCAGGCTTGATGAGGTTGTGAACTCACCGATCATCGTCACCCCGAGGGGCAAGCAGGTCCGCCCGAGGGGGCTCGGCCAAAAGACATACGTTGAGGCGATGAGGAAGCAGAGCCTGGTTTTCTGCATCGGACCCGCGGGAACGGGCAAGACCTACTTGGCGGTGGCCATGGCCGTGGCCGCTCTCAGAGACCGGCAGTACAGCCGCATAATACTCACGCGCCCTGCTGTCGAGGCCGGAGAGAAACTGGGCTTTCTCCCGGGCGACATCCAGGAGAAAGTGAACCCGTACCTGAGGCCCATCTATGACGCGCTGTTCGACCTGCTGGGAGTGGACACGTTCGAGAAGTACATGTCGCGGGCGATCATCGAAGTGGCGCCGCTCGCCTATATGCGCGGGCGCACGCTTGATGATTCCTTCATAATACTGGACGAGGCACAGAACACGACGGCCGAGCAGATGAAGATGTTCCTCACCAGGATGGGGATCGGGTCCAAGACAGTGGTGACCGGCGACATCACCCAGATCGACCTGCCGAAAGGCACGTACTCGGGTCTGGAGCAAATAAGGATCGTTCTCAAGGATGTGGAAGGCATTGAGTTCATCTACCTGAGTGAAAAGGATGTCGTCCGGCACGAATTAGTTCAGAAAGTAGTCCAGGCTTACGATAGGTTCGATAGAAAGAAACCTCGCCACGAGCCTGGCGAAGAGAGGTAAGCCCGTTGGGCTTTTTCCGGAACGTCGGCAGGGAAATCCATGACATGATGGACAAGCCCCGCGCGAGGGGGTCGGTCGCGAGGCGGGCCGGTCTCGCGGTGGGGTCTTTCGTTATCCTCGGCATGGTCTTCACGTCCTCGCTCGCTCCCGAGAGCTTCGACCTGAGAGCAGGGCAGATCGCGCCGAAGGATGTCAGAGCCCCACAGGAGACCGTTGACAGGGCGAAGACGGAGAAACTGCGCGAAGAGAAGGCTGCCCTTGTAAAAGACGTGTACGAACAGGACCCTGCCGTCCTGCCGTTTGTCAATGACGAGATAGAGAAAGCATATGCGGTGGCTCGAGTCATCAAGGCCGACCCATCGCTCAGCAGCGAGAAGAAGATCAACGGCCTCATGGAAGTGTCCGACGCGCCTCAGCAGTCCTACACCGCATTCCTGAGGACCGACACGGCGACCATCAACGCCCTGCGCGATGCGTCGAAGCAGGCCGCAGGCAAGGTCCTGGGTGCGGGAGTCAGGTCGGATAGCCTTGAGCCCTACTACAAGCAGATCGATCTGGAAGTCGAGTCCATCCGCTATTCGAAGGACCTGCGGCTTTTCGGGGCCGGAGTGGCGAAAAAGGCGCTGAGGCCCAACCTAGTGCTCAACGCGGACCAGACCCTCAAGAAAAGGGAAGAAGCCAAGAAGACCGTAGAGCCCGTGAAGGTGCTCAAAGGCCAGCTCATCCTGCGTGCGGGCGAGATCGTGACCGACGACCACATGGTGATCCTGCGCGATCTCGGGATCATCACGACCGGCCCGCAGTTCAGCGCCCTGATGGCCGGTTCCGTGTATTCGCTCATCCTCGTCAGCGCTGTGGTTATCTACCTTTGGAGATTCGAGCGCCAGACGTTTGAGAATGAGTCAAAGGCTTTGCTCATCGTGCTCGTTTTCTTCGCCATCGTGCTTTTCTCCGGTGTGCTCAGCAGAGTTTCCGGCTACCTGATGCCGGTCGCGGCCGGGACCATGCTATACGCCACCATCGTTGAGCCACGGTTTGCGGTGCTCATGGGGATCGTGCTGTCGCTGGCGTCGAACATCATCGCTGGGAACGACTTGAGATTCCTTGTCGTCTGCCTGGTGGGCGCCACCGCCGGAGTGTTCGGGATAGTCCACCTCGAACAGCGTTCGGGGCTGATGCGTGCCGGGGTCGGGGTGAGTGTCTCAAGCCTGCTCACCATCGGAGCGCTCGGCCTGACCGACGGCCTGTCGCCATTCGACGTGAACCTTCTGGAGCAGCAGTTCTGGGGGCTTCTGAACGGTGTCGTGTCGTCGGTGCTGACCATGGGGAGCCTGCCATTCTTTGAAGGCCTCTTCGGCATAATCACTCCCGTCAAGCTCATAGAACTTTCGAACCCCAATCACCCTCTGCTGAAGAGGCTGCTCGTTGAGGCGCCGGGCACCTAGCACCACAGCATACTTGTCGGGAATCTCGCCGAAGCGGCCACCGAAGCTGTGGGAGGAAATTCCCTGCTGGCACGTGTCGGCGCGTACTACCACGATGTGGGCAAGACAAAGAGGCCGTACTTTTTCATCGAGAACCAGATGGGCATAGTCAACCCGCACGACAAGACGAGCCCGACGCTGAGCACGCTCATCATCACGGCGCATGTCCGCGACGGTGTGGAAATGGCCAAGGAGCATGGCATACCGGAGCGGATAATCGAGTTCATCCGCGAGCACCACGGGAATACGCTGGTCAGCTACTTCTTCACGAGGGCGACCGGGGGCGACTCGGCGACCGAGTATGCCGAACAGGACTTCCGGTATGAAGGGCCGAGGCCGACTTCCAAAGAGACGGCCATCGTCATGCTGGCCGATTCGGTTGAGGCGGCGGTGCGGTCGATGGGCACGCTTCCCGCTGGGCGGATTGAGTCCGTTGTGAAGAAGATTGTCAGAGACAAGCTCAACGATCACCAGCTCGACAAGTGCGACTTGACGCTCGGTGACCTGGACGTCATCTCCGAGGTGTTCACCAGCGTGCTATCGGGCATTTTCCATCCACGGATCGAGTATCCCGAGGAGAAGCCGGTCGTCGAGGCAAAGGCAGGTACTGAGACCCAGAATGGAAGCCGAAGTAACAGTCTTAAGAAGAAGAGGCCCGGAATACGAAGAAGTGCCCGGCGAGCTTGAGACCCTCGCCCGAGACGCGCTGGTGGCCGCCCTCACCGCCGCCGGGTATGATGGGCCGGCACCAGAGGTGAGCGTGCTGCTCACGGACGATGAAGGTATAGCGGAGTTGCACGGCCAGTATCTCGGCGCCCGCTGTCCGACGGACGTGATGTCGTTCCCTTCACGGGGCGAGCGCGGCGGAGAACCGGACATCAAAGGCGCTCCCGATGACGTGTTCCTAGGCGATATCGTCATCTCGGAAGATGCGGCGCGATCGCAGGCCATTGAGTACGGCCACAGCACAGAACGCGAAATCGCGCTGCTGGTCGTCCATGGCGCGCTGCACCTCATCGGGTACGACGATCAGGACCCCACATCTGCGGGCGCCATGAGGGAGATGGAGGAGAAGGCCCTGGCGCTGCTCTAGGCCGGTGGTATGAAGGCCAAATCGCTGCTCGACAGCTTCAGATACGCGTCGTGGGGACTCGGGTACGCGTGGCTACACGAGCGGAACATGCGCGTGCACGTAGCCACCGGTTTCACTGTGCTCTTTGCGGCCCTGATCCTCGAGATAAGCACACTTGAGTTCGTGGCGACGAGCCTTGTCACGGGCATGGTCATAGTTGCGGAGATGGCGAACACCGCGCTCGAGGCGCTCATAGACCTCGTGATCAAGCGGCGTGACCCTCTGGCGGCGGTCGCCAAGAATGCGGCTGCCGGAGCGGTCCTGGTCACCTCCGCCGCCGCGGTGCTGGTGGGCGTTGTCATCTTCTTGCCCCGGCTGCTGAGGTGGGAGCAGGTGCTGGGTCTCCTGGCGGCCAAACCAGTGCCATTGACTGTCGGGCTGGTGCTTTGTGGACTTGTGTGGGTCATCTCGCTCGCTGTTCCTTTAGACAGAAAGAGCCGGCGGTAGGTTGGGGGCATGAATAGGTTTGCAGAGTAGGGACTTTACGGGGCATATAATACCAAGTATACTAAAG
>JAUYEF010000071.1 GCA_030691635.1 Bacillota bacterium | reverse complement strand
CTGCCGGTCCATGTCTGATTACTGAACAGACGACGAGACGCGCCCATAAAGCACGGTCATGACGGGTTCGTTCGTAGCAGCTACGTCCACCACGAAGGTCCCTGACGACAGTAGTTTGGACGGCACAGGAAGAATGCCGGCGCGGAACCACCGGTAAGCCGTATTGTAGTCAATTCCTTGTTGCTTTGCCCAGGCCGATAGTTTCATGACTCTAGTATACTTGGTATTATATGCCCCGTAAACTCCCTACTCTGCAGACCTATTCATGCCCCTCACGATCCGCGCTGGGTCGTGAGGGGTTGATCAGTATCCTATATGGCCGGTTTCCGGCCGTTCTCAGCACAAGCGTGCGCTAAAGTATCTTGGGTTCCTCGGGCCGCTCGCCCGGCTGCTCGGGGGGCTTGGACTTTGGAAGTCCTTCAGGGGATTCGTCGGTCGACGGTCCACCCTCTGGCCCTGGCTCCGGCTGCGCCACGTCACCGGTGTCAGGCTGCAGTGGCTCGGGTTTAGGCAGTGCCTGCTCAGCTACGCTGGCTCCAGGCGCACTTGTCTCTGGCCGGGTCGCCTCGACCTCGCCAGCCCCGACCGTGTTTGCCTCGGGCTGCCCTGTCTCAGCCGGCTTCGCCGCCGGCGGCACCACCTCCGGGCCGCGCCTCATCAGCGGGAACAGGCCCCTGCGCCGGGGCTTCGCTGAGGCCGGCTGGCGGGCTGGCCTGGTGATCTTGGACGCGATGACGTCAAGCAGTTTCTGCTTATGTTCCTGCTTGGCATCGAAATAGACGAGGAAGCCTTTCTGGATTCTTCCTCTCAGCGTCCTGTAGTCAAACGAGAGCAGCACGGCGTCTTTGTAGATGAAGTAATCATAGAACCTGTCCCACGCCCTGAACTCATTGCTGGTGAAGTTCCGGAAGTATACACCGCGGTTGGTGAGCCTGTACCTTATCGGGAACAGGAACGCCGACACTGAGAAGACGAGGATTGCCATCGCCACGACTACGAACATAGAGTTCGGGTACGCGGTGTACGCGATATAGCCCACAACCACTATCGCTCCGAGGACCAGGGCGGCGATGCCCCTACGCTGGGCAAGCTGGTGCACCGAATACTGCACGAGCACTTCTTCAGGCGGCAGCTGGGGCTGCTCCTTAGCCTGGACCTGCGCGCCAGCGGCAGGCTTCTTCTTGGGAGTAACCCCAGGCTTCCCGGATGGCGGACGGCCGGCGCCTGGCCGTTCGCCCGGTCTCGGACCTTTCCCGGTGGGAGCTGGCCTTTGTTCCTGCTGCGGCGGCCGGGTGCCGGGCGGTGTCGAGCCTTTCGAAATGGCAGCCTGAGACTGGCCTTGGGGCCGTGGCCGCTTGCCGGGCACGCCTGGCTGCCCAGGCTGCCTGGGCGGTCTTGAACCTTCTTGGCCGGGCTGCCTGGGCGGTCTTGCGCCTTCCTCGCCAAGTTGTCTGGGCGGTCTTGCGCCTTCCTCGCCGGGCCGTTTCGGAGGCGCGGTGCCTCCTTGGCCGGGCTTCTGTGAAGGCTGCTGCCCGTTCCAGCCGGGCTTTCCCTGTCCTTCGGGCCGGGGCCGGGGCCGGGCCGGTCTTTGGCCGGGCTGCCCGGGTGGCCTTTTCCGCGCGCCTTGCTGCTCCGCGCCTTGCTGCGGGCCGCCTTGCTGCGAGGCCCCCTGCTGCGGAGATCCTTGCTGTGGGGCGCCGGGCTGGGAGGGCCGAGGGCCCTGGCCGGGCCGGGGCGGTCTCCTATGAGGACGGCCCTGCGGCCTCTGGCCGGGATCTTTGTCCGGCGTGGAGGGCCGGCCCTCATTTTTCTCTTGCGTCATCGTCTCGCTCCTTCACGCAATTCGGTTCTAAGTCTCGATACATTCTTACACGTGGATACCTTATCCTTCACTCAAGCAAATCTTACTTGACCATGATCATCAGTGGAGCCATCTCGATATGGCCTCGCTGTCCAGGCCATTCGCCTCCGAAGACGCCTCGGATCACATACGTCCCGGGCTCCAGCAGCTTACCGGTCGAATCCTTCAGGACCCACGTTTCGACATACGTCCGTGTCTGGCCCGGCGCAAGCACGAACGCTTCGATGGATGTCCCCGTGGCGCTCGAAGAGGCTGACCACACCCTGGCGTCTCCCTTGAAGCTTTCGATTGTGTACCTCGAACCCCTGGGGAACTGCACCACGACCGGCTTGGTCCCTGCGTTGCGTAGCGCAATCGTTACCGTGGCGTTCGACCCGGTCGCAGGGTCCGGCGGTTCACACCGGAGCGCGAGATGGATGCTCACAGGGTGGCCCTCAAGCGGGTTGGTCGCGACACGGTCGATTACTCCCCTCAATGAGTAGAGCGACAGCAGCAAGGCGGCCACCACCAGCGGAGTGAACAAGCCCCTCAGCGCTTTCATGCAGCCTCCCTCCCCGTCACATCCTTATTCGACTTTGCACACACAAAAGGAGTCAGCACCCACAGAAGCGCCTGGCGTTCAATCTAGCGTTCGAGCAGGTACTTGATGGCCGCAAGCGACAGTACCGACACGCCGGTCGGCATCGCATCCTCGTCAAAGTCGAATTTCGGGTTATGCCCTGGGTAGATGATCCCTTTTGCCTCGTTCCGGGCCCCAAGCCTCAAGAAGCTCGCGGGTACAGCTTCGGCGAAATAAGCGAAGTCCTCGGCCCCCATGGTTGGCGCCGGGAGGTGTTCGACCTGATCCTGCCCCAGAATCTCCTTGGCCGCACTCTCCGCGAGCGCTGTGATGGCTGTGTCATTGAGGGCAGACGGGTAGCCAAACGAGTACTTGAGGTCGTAGGACGCCCGCATCGCGCCGGTGACTCCCCGGATTATCCGTTCGATGCGCTGTGGCATCATGGAGCGTGTGTCTGCTTGGAGGGTCCTGACAGTGCCGGTCATGAACACCTCGTCGGCGATGACATTGCCCCGGTAGCCGCCCCTCACTGTGCCCACGCTGACCACCGCGGGCTCCACCGGGCTTATCTCCCGCGACACAATGGTCTGCAGCGCGACTATCGCCTGTGCGGCGACAGCGATCGCATCCACAGCCTCGTGAGGCCCCGCTCCTGGACCCGCCTGGCCCCTGATGGAGATCTCTATGCTGTCTGAAGCGGCGCTGATGGTACCGTATCTGATCCCGATTCTGCCCACAAGCAGGTCGGTCTGAAGGTGGAGGCCGAGACATGCGTCAACTTTGGGATCCAGCAGCACGCCATCGTCGATCATCGCTCGCGCGCCGCCTGGACCCTCTTCCGCAGGCTGGAAGATGAACTGGACGTTCCCGCAGAGGGAATCCCTCAGGTCTGTGAGCAACGATGCCGTCGCCATGAGCATGGCGGTGTGACCATCGTGACCGCACGCATGCATCACGCCCGCTCGCCGCGACGCATAGTCGCACGTCTTCTGGTCCTGGATGGGAAGTGCGTCCATATCGGCGCGTATCGCGATGGTCCTGCCCGGCCTTGCGCCCTGGAGCACGCCGGATACCCCGGTGCCGCCGACGCCCGTCCGTATGTCGAGGCCGAGCTTTTCAAGGTGCTGGGCAGCGAGGCGCGCTGTGCGCTCCTCCTGCATACCGACTTCCGGATTCCGGTGAAAGTCTCTCCGGGTCTCGATGCAGAAGCCCTTGAGGGATTGCGCCTTGTCCGCGATCAAAGCCGCGCTTATCAAGTCACTAAACCTCCCTGATGCCCAGGTAGTTAGCGATATTTGCGCGCGTGTCCCTGACCCACTCAATCGCGCCCGTGTTCGATGTCATTATGGTGGTCACCCCTGGCCCGTGCCCGGATATCATCGAGTCGCTGTGCACTATGACCCCGATGATAACGGCTCCGCGGAGGTAGCTTCTGCCGTAGTAAGACGACATATCCTTTATGGCGACGATGTCGCCGAGCCTCATGGACAGAAGATCGTACTCTTTGAGTATGCTCTTATCCTGAGTCGTGATGTCGTAGTCTCCGCGGTGCGCGGTGTTTGCGCCCATGCCACTCCCCATGATTTCGGCCGGCGCCACACATGCGACCGGAACGCGGAGTTTCCCCTCAGGCGTCAATGACAGGTTCATCGCTTCGAACAGGCCCGGATCAAGGTTCATCACGCTCACGTCTTTCTCAAGGCCCGCGATTTCCAGCCCCTGGCCGTAGGAACGCACGAGTATCTTGTCACCGACAGCCATTTTCTCAAGCGCCGTGGGCTCGAAGTCTATGATGACATGCTCGATCCCACCGTGCTTGCCGGTAACGTGCCCCAGAGCGCCTTTGGCGTCGCCCGAGATAACGGTGGCCCGGTTCCCGACGCAGGCAAACGTGTTGTAACCGCTGTTCTCCCCTTCGTCTTTGCTCTTGGAGCTGACGCCGGGCTCGACATGATCGCCGGCCCAACCGCAGGCCCGGTCGCCGACACGGACGTTGTACGTTATGCCGCCCGTGCCAGGGACCACCCTGGCGACGCCGTCAAACCCCACGCGGTACGGAGTCCTCTGCCCGGGAGGCGATACTTCCCCCTGGATCGAGAACGTGACGAGGTTCTCCTTGTTGTACCTGATCATGGTTTCCCTCTCCTCTCTACCTGGGCCGGCCGTCAACGGCCGGCACGAGATCGACCGCCGGACGGATCTCCCCGCAAACCTCGCCCCTAAGGTTCTTCACAATAGGGTGCGCCCAGCCGGCCAGCGCCTCTATGTCTTCCTGGGTTATGGCGTCGAGCTGCCGGAGTATCTCGATGGCGGCAGGCGCGATAGGGCGTGACTCTCCGTCCGCACCTTGAACGCCACGCCGACGCCCTTGCCGACAAGACCCATGCCGTAGACCGCCTCTGCCCCGGATTTCGACAGGATCCGATCGCCCGCCTGTGTGAGCAGGTCGGTCGTGAACCGGCCGGTTCCGGCCACCATCTGCGGGTGTGAACGCATCGCCGAGGAAATGGTCTCGACCGCACGGGCACGCTCAGGGCTGAGGCCTGACGGTAGAGACAGGCGCGCGAACCCCAGCGCCATGGCCGTCAGCGGCACACCATAGACAGGCACGCCACAGCCGTCGATCCCAAGGACCACGCTGTCCGGACTGACACCCATCATCGCTGACGCCGTGCCGAGAATCGTCCTCTGCACCGGACCTTCTGGATCAAGGTAGCCTCTGGGGTCGGCGCTCAGCATGACCGAGAGGGTCAGCATTCCGCTGTGCTTGCCGTAGCAATTGCAGTACTATGGACCGAGCCATCTATCTGGAAAGCCTCCCGTGACGCACAAGTATGTCTTCTATCACATCGAGAGGAAGCGCCTGCCTGGTGTTGTTGTCCCTGCCCGTCACGGTCCTCGCCGCGAAAAGCGCGTTGAGGATGGACTCCTCCACCGCCTCCGCGGAGGCCTGGAAGAGCCGGTTCAAAGTGGGGTCGTCGTCTCTCATCAACGCCTCTTGCCGCAATGCCGACGGGTCGCCGAAGTGGTCCAGCGTATTGGCGGTCGTGAACGCGAAAACGTAGTCTCCACTGCCGTGCGACGCGAACGAGCCTGTCCGGGACAGCCCGAACGCAGCCCGCCTGGCGACGCGCTTCACCTGCCGTGATTCCAGAGGCGCGTCGGTGGCCAGCACCATGATGATCGAGCCGCCGCCGTCGCCTGAGCTGCCCGCGGTGGGGCGAGAGGGCTCTGGCGGCGCGAGGCCGTAGCCCAGCGAGGCGAGTTGGGCACCGACGTGGACGCCGCCTATGGTGAGATACTCGACGAGCCCGAAGTTGGCGAGCACGAGCGCGCCGAGATGATACGTGTAGCCTGGCCCGGAAACGACCCGTGACGCAGTGCCTATCCCGCCCTTGAGCCCGAAGCAGGACATTCCGGTCCCGCCGCCCACGACTCCCTCCTCAACCGGGCCCCCGGCGGCGCTCGCAAGCGCGGAAAACACGTGCTCCCGCTTCACGTGCCGGCCCTGGATGTCGTTAAGGTGCCCGTCGTTGCACTCACCCACCACACCGTTGACCGTTGTGGTCGTGATCCCGATCTCCGGGTTCTGGATGCACATGTACTCGACCAGGGCATCAAGAGCTGATCCGACGCTCAGCGTATTTGTCAGGAGTATGGGTGTCTCGAGCAGGCCGAGTTCCTCAACCTGGCTGAGGCCTACCGACTTGCCGAAGCCGTTGATCACCGAGATCCCGGCCCTGCACTTTTGGCGGAAGACGCTCCGGCCGTGCGGCAGGACTGCTGTTACTCCCGTGCGGACGGGCCCTTTTCCCACGACGAGGGGGCCGTCTCCCTTGATGATGGTCGAGTGGCCGACCATGACTCCGGGGACGTCCGTTATGGCGTTGTGCGGTCCCGGGTCCAACAGCCCGATCCGAAGACCGAACTCCCTGGCCCGCGGTCGCGTCATCTGGCCCCGACCGCCTTGGTGGCGTCCGCCGCTCCGGCTGCGCAGGCAGGCGTGGCGCCCGTAGCCTTGGCGGTCCCGATAGCCATAGCAGTACCAGCAGCCCTGGCGGCGGCGACCGCCTCGATGTAACCGCGGAAGAGCCGGGCCATCTCCGGAACCCTCTCGTACATGCCCTCGGGGTGCCACTGGACCCCGACGATGAAGGACCCTGGACGTTCGATCCCCTCAATAACTCCATCAGGCGCCCGCGCCACGATCTCGAATCCCGGGGCCACATCCTTGACCGCCTGGTGGTGAAAAGTGTTCACCCTGACGCACGTGGTCCCCAGCAGACCCGCGAGCCTGCTCCCCTCCGCCACGGCGACTTCATGCGTGCCGTGCCATCTGGGCGCTTCCTGCCTGTGCTTGAGTGGGTCCTTGACCTGTGAAGCGATGTCCTGTATCACGGACCCGCCCATCGCGATGTTGAGCAGTTGTATGCCCCGGCATATCGCCAGGATGGGCAGGCGGCAGGCGACGGCGGCCTGCGTCAGTGGGATCTCGATCACGTCTCTCTCAGGAGTCACCGCGCCTAGCCTGGGGTGGGGCCCCTCTCCGAAATAGGATGGATCCACATCGGGGCCGCCTGTCAGCAGCAAACCATCGATCCTCTGGAGTATCGCGTCGCTGAGCGCGGGACTGATGCCCGCCGGGATGATCAGTGGAATGCCGCCCGCCTGTTCGATCGCCGCAACGTAAGTCGATGGCAAAGCCTGGGAGTTATTCTCAGCGGAAAACGAGCTGGTCAGACCGATCACTGGCTTCAACGGTGACGCCTCCTGTGCAGGCTAGAACGCCGCAATACTCGCGTAGTCGGAATGCGCTTCATCTAGATTTCTTGTCGGTCTGCGGAACTCCTCCATATAGTCATCTCGTGGAGCAGGCGCTTGAAGCGGCAGACACCTGCTGCGCCCAGCCGATATGCACTCCACGTCCGACGTGTCCACCAAATCGGGTCAACTCCAACAACTCCAAGAAGATTTCCGCACAGGCCCGCAGAATAGAGCATTGGCAAGTCAGGCGCCGGCGCGGTTCGTTGTCTGGCTTCGGGTGGTCTGCTACCGGCAGCGCGCGGCCGGCGCGGCGCCGTCAGCCGAGTCGCCACGCTTGGGAGGCATGATCGTGAAAAGGGGTCTCGCAGCTCTGGTGGGTGTTTGTTTGCTGGGATTCATGCTGCTCCCAGGGTGTTCTCGGGTGGCTCTGCCTCGAACGCCCGCGGCTCCAAAGACGCCGCCAACAAAGGAACCCACTGCGGCGACAAAGCCCGACAAACAGAAGTTCGTGCTCAAGGCCTGTTTCTTTGAGGACTACGGCACGCTCGACTTCCAGTCGTCCACAAACGCCGGCGCGAGATCTGTGACACGGAACCTGTTCAACACCCTGGTGCGGTACTCGAGCACGGGATACGAGCTCGAGCCTGAGCTCTGCTCGAAGATGCCTGTGGTCTCGGCAGACGGAAAGACCTACGCTTTTGAGCTCCGGAGCAACATACGCTTCCACGACGGAACCACTCGCCTTCTTGCGGATGACGTCAGGTTCACCATCGAGCGAATGCTCGACCCAAAGGCATCAAGGCCGAACCGCTGGGTGTTCATGTCCATCCTCGGCGCTGAGAGCTTCAGTAAAGGCCGGAGTTCCTCCGTGGTGGGCTTCCGAAAGATCGACGACCTGAAGTTCCAGATAACGCTGAAGGAGCCGGACGCGCTGTTCCTCAACAGCCTGGCTGCCGTCGCGGCCTCCATCCTGTCGCGAACCCTGTGCCCTACCTCGCCCGAGAAATGGGCCAAGCCCGAGGGCAGCGGGCCGTTCAGGGTGCTCTCGAACAACCCCGGCGTGATGCTGGAGCTTGGGAGTTTCTCCGGCCACTACGACGTGAAAATCCCGGCGCTGGATGGCATAGAATACCGGGTCCTCCCTTTTTCCCAGGCACTGGCGGAATTCGCGAAGGGTAACCTCGATGTGCTGAGCGTTCCGCCCACAGAAGTGGATGCTGTCGTGCGGTCCGGCGCGGGCGCAGTGCTTGAGTGCCAGTTGGATGCCACCTGCTACTTCATCATGAACGTCCGGAACCCGGCCTGGAAGGACGCGCGGGTGCGGCGAGCGCTGGCGATGTCCATCGACAGGAATAGGATCCTTGAGGTTGTCTTGGGCGGCAGGGGAACCGCGGCTCACGGGCTCGTGCCGCCGGGAGTGCCCGGCGGTTTTGCGGCAGGCGCGGGCCCTGCCCCAGCGATGGATGTTCCGGCAGCCAGGAAGCTTCTTGACCAGTCGAGCCCGGTTTCCGTGGAAGCATGGGCCGCGGAAGGCACAAGCCTTGAGCTGCAGTCCCTGCTTGAGTCAATGGCAAAGGACGCGGGTATCGGCCTCAGAGTGTTGAGGATGCCGGCCGCGGACTACGCGAGAGCCCAGAAGGAAGGCTCGGTGCCGGCAGGCATCGGGATGTGGAAGCCTCAGGCGCCAGACGCAAGCGCCTACCTGTACCCGCTTTTCTCATACACAAACGCCATGTCGTCCGGGTACCGTAACGTGCCCGTGCAGGACTCCCTCGAGGCCGGGAGAACGACCGCCATCGCGAAAGCGCGTGAGCAGCTCTACCAGAAGATCGAGAAGGCGATCGTGGGTGATGACGTCGCGATCATACCGCTCTACCACCCCAAGGCGTACCTGGCCACTAGGCCGGGCGTCAAGGGAATTGTGATGCATCCGGCATACGGGATGAGCGTCAACTACGCGACGAAAGAGGCGGCGGGCCAGAAGTAGCTTCAGATTTCCTTCAGGCCGACACTTATGGCCAGAGCGGCATCCACCATCGCCATGAGTCCGTCATCCATGTGGCTGACCTTCTCTTTGAGCCGGCGCTTGTCTATGGTCCTGAGCTGCTCAAGGAGTATGACTGAGTCTTTCTCCAGGCCGGAGATCGCGGTTGGGAGCTCGACGTGCGTGGGTAGTTTGGCCTTATCTATCTGCGAGGTTATGGCGGACACGATCACTGTGGGGCTGTAACGGTTCCCGATGTCGTTCTGCACGACCAGTACCGGCCGGATACCACCCTGCTCAGAGCCTATCACCGGGCTGAGGTCGGCATAGAACACATCGCCACGCCTCATGATCACTTCTGGCCGCCCTCCGCCGCGCGTGGCGCTTCTTCGAAGACGGGGCCGCCTTCCGCAAGCTCAAGGTTCAGAGCGCCCATCTCGATGTACCCGGCTTTCAACGCCTCCCGCATCTTGCGCCGGCGAATCTCGTCAAGGTACATGCGTAGCGCAGTCCTGATGAGCTCACTCCTGCTGCCGCTCTGTCTGGTCACGGCGGCATCGACTTCCCTGAGAAGCGAGTCGGGAACGCTGATCATTATCTTGCGAAAGTCCGACACGGCACACCTCCCGGCGGGTATATCGGCAAGTGGGACATCCTTACATACTTGATTATATACTCCAGGCCAGCCATTATGCAGGGAGCAAGGGGCTGTTGCGCAGGGACTTCTATCGCTTCCACTGCATGGGACGGGCAAAGGAGAGCGCGCCACCAGGGCTGGAGCGCGTTCCCAGCATGTTTGGCATCCTGCTGAGTGCAGGCACGCCCCCGCCGCCGTTCGCAGTACTCATTGGTATTCTTAGAGGATGGTGATGAACGGCGGCTCGGCAGACGGGTCGCCCTGTCTCACAGCCTGCTGTGCCTCTGGGAGTCTCGACGCCACATCTCCGGCGGTGATGCCGGATGGGCCTGCCAGCCGCGCCGCGATATCCGCGGCGAGCCCGTGCACATACACCCCGGCACATGCCGCGCCAGCGGGAGTGCACCCCTGTGCCATCAGTGACGCGATGCAACCAGTGAGGACGTCGCCTGTGCCGCCCGTGCCGAGGCCTTCGTTGCCGGTGGGATTGACCCATGCTTTCCCGCCGGGTTCGGCGATGATCGTGCGCGCGCCTTTCAGCGCGACGACGCACCCGTACTCCCTTGACAGCGACGTGGCGGCGGCCAACCTATCCTGCTGCACGGCCAGCACATTGGTCCCGAGCAGCCTGGATGCCTCCCCAGGATGTGGCGTCAGCACTGCAGCGCTCCGCGATACGAAGCCGTCGAAAGCATGCCTGGCGCATCGGTTTCTGGAGATGATGGTCAAGGCGTCGGCGTCAAGAACGAGCGGAGCTTCAAGCGATTCCAGCAAGGCGGTGAGGAACGCCACAGGCTCGTCACCTGTCGTGATGCCGGGCCCGGCGGCCACGGCGCTGGCGCCGTCAAGGAGTTCTCGGGCCACGTCCACGCTGGCACGAGAATAAGTGGCGTCGGCCGACCCCGCCGCGGCGAAGACCATCGCCTCAGATAGCTTGGATGCATACAGGTCGAACAGAGATTGCGGCACGACGAGCGTCACAAGCCCGGCACCAGTTCGCAGCGCTCCGGTGGCGCATAGGTAACCTGCTCCTGGGTAACGGCCCGAGCCCGCAAAAAGCACCAGGCGGCCGAAGTCGCCCTTGTGCATCCATGGCTCCCTCTTCGGCAAGTCGTGCGCGACCTGCCCACCGGACAGCATCCATGCGGACAAGCCTATCCTGGCAAGCAGCGCCCGTGGAATGGAGATATCCGCCACCCAGATGTGACCGCAGTATGCCGCCGCCGGGAACTGCACCAGCCCGGTCTTGAGCCCGCCGAAAGTCACGGTGTCGTGGGCTCGGATGCACACGCCGGGGACGGCGCCTGTCTCGGCATCGACACCGGACGGGACATCCAGCGCGAGCACTGGAACGCTCATCTCAAGCACGGCGGATATGGCCCGGGCGATGACCCCGTGTGGGGCAGACCTGGCGCCCGTGCCGAGCAGCCCGTCGACGATAACGTCTGCCTGCTCGAGAGTGTGGCGAAGCGCCTCCTGCGTGTCCTCCGAAACTACATACGCAGGCACGCCGCAACGCAACGCCAGCCGCCAGTTCAGTGCGGCATCGCCCGCCAGCGACGCGGGATCCGCGCAAAGCAGCAGGTCTGTCGTCCAGCCCCGGTTGTGGAGGTGCCTCGCGACGACCGAGCCGTCTCCTCCGTTGTTACCGCCGCCCGCCAGCACGACTGCTCTGGGTTTTCGCCCGCCCCCAGCATGCTCGTAAAGCCTGAGCAACACCGATACAGCAGCCAGCCCTGCGTTTTCCATGAGGACTGCGCCGGGGATTCCAACCTCGTTGATGGTGAGAGAGTCAAGGTCCCTCATCTGACGGGGAGTAAACAGTTCCATCTAGTCATCACCCTTAAGGGCGACCGCGAAAGCCACGGCGTATTCGTGCTCGTGAGACATGCTTACCTGTATGCCTGTCACCCCGAGACAGGTGGCGCGCTCCTGTGCCTTGCCCTGGAGCGAGACTTCCGGCCGGCCATCCTGGCCCTTCGTGACGACTATGTCGCGCAGAGGAACCTGCCAGAGGCCGGACCCCAGGCTCTTGAGGACCGCCTCTTTGGCCGCCCACCTCGAGGCAAGCCGCTCATAGGCCATGACTCCGGTGCCGGCCTCAGCCACTTCACCGGGGGAAAAAAGCCTGTACATGGCGCGGGCGCCGCGCCTTTCGAGCATCGACCGCACCCGAGCGACTGAGATGATATCCACTCCCACGCCGGCAACCACTAGAAAGCCTCCACATCGCCCGCCAGTTTGTAATGGGCGTACCGCAGCTTGAACGGCACATCAAGTCCGTAGCGACATGGGCCGCAGCCTCCGTCGCAGCCGTCGCAGGCCTTCGAAGCGTCGATCCCGAGCCTGGCGTATCCAGCGCGTGCCATCTCCCGGTTCTGGAACCAGAACCTCAGCCTGTCGCGGAGGGCGAACTCGGGCGGCGTACGCGGCTTGCCGTCGCGCATCTGCCTGTCGTAGTATCCCTCGAGCCGGAAGATGTCCTTTACGGGTACCCGCGGGCAGACAGGGCACTCGTCGCACTGCCTGCAGACATAATCGCCGAGTTCCTCCGCGTCTTTCAGCAGCGCGGAGACCTCATCGCCCGTCATAGGCGCGAACGCGCCGGCCAGCGAGATGTCCTCTTCGAGCATCTCCCGCGAGTTGGCGCCCGCCACTATCATGGCCACTCCCGGAAGGCTCCAGACGTAACGCATGGCCAGGCCCACGTTTCTCCAGAGGAAACCATCGGCAAGCGGCTTCATCGCGATAAGGCCTGTGTTCTTCTCGATGCAGAGAGGTATGAGGTCGCGCTCAAGTTCGGGGAAGTTGCAGCGGTCGAAATAGTTCAGTGTGGACATGGCTGCATCGAACGGGTACTCCTTGAGAGCCCTGATCATCGTACCAGGCTGGCCGTGGACGCTAATCGCCAGGAAACGCGCTTTCCCTTCCCGTTTCGCCTGCAAAAAGCCTTCCACCATGCCGCCCGGCCCGAGTATCCTGGATACATCGTCGTCCGTGGCCACCGAATGGGCGAACAGCAGGTCCACATGGTCTGTGTGGAGGTTCTTGAGACTGTTGTCGAGGCTCTTGAGGCAGCCCTCTTTGTCGCGGGCGCCAGTCTTGGTCGCCAGAATGCACTCGTCTCGCCGCCGCCTCACCACCCGGCCCAGTTTGAGCTCGGACTCGCCATCGCCGTACGAAGCGGCGGTCTCCAGGTAGTTGCCGCCGGAGTCCAGGTATAGATCAACCAGCCTGACCGCTTCGTCCGCCGGTATCTCGAGGAGGTGGAAACCTCCAAGCCCCAGGATGGACACGCGAAGACCTGTCCTGCCGAGCACTCTATGCTCCATATTCCGTGCACCTCCAGTCATGGAGGATTTCTCGACCGGTAGAGACAAATCATTCTTCCACGGACCAGATCAGGCAGCGCTCGTGGCAGCAACGGAGGTGCGAGGTGGACGAGGCGCGCTCTTTCTCACTCGTTGACGTCTGCCTCATTCTCACAGGAGTCATCTGGGGAGTCAACAACATCGTCGTCAAGTCTGCGCTGAGCGATTTCAGCCCGCTTGCGTTCAACGCAGTCCGGTTCACGTTCGCCTCCACGGTGCTGTGCCTAATCGTACTGCTCACAGAGAAGACTTTCCGGGTCGAACGCCGTGACATCGGCCGGATCGTGGTCACCGGGATACTCGGCAACACCTTGTACCAGATCCTTTACATCAACGGCATCAACCTGTCCACGGCCGGCAACGTGACGGTGATGCTTGCGCTGATGCCCGTGTGCGTCGCCATCCTCGCGAAACTGTTCGGCGGAGAGGACATCCCCGCGCTCGGCTGGGCCGGGATCCTGGTGTCGCTGGCTGGAGTGCTTGTGGTCGCCCTGGGAAGCGGGGCGAAGCTGGACTTCAGCTCTAGGACTCTGCGTGGAGACCTGCTTACGTTTCTGGGTGTGTTCTGCTGGAGCGCGTATACGATCCTGACAAAGCCGCTTGTGAAGAAGTACTCCCCGGCCCGGGTGACGGCGCTGACAATGGTGTCGGGGACAATCTGCCTCGTGCTTTATGCCATCCCGTATCTCAGGGCTCAAGACTGGACCAGGATTCGCCCAGCGTCATGGGCCGGTCTCGTCAGCAGCGCAAGCCTCGCTCTGGTTTTCTCCTACTTCGCCTGGAGCTGGGGCATAAGCAGGCTCGGCGGAGCACGGACCGCGGTCTACGAGAACATCGCCATGGTGTCCGGCGTCCTGTCCAGCTGGCTGATACTGGGAGAGAAATGGAGCGCCGTCCGCTTCGCCGGCGCCCTTGTGACGCTTTTTGGGGTCATCGCCGTCAGGTGGTCCGAGACGCTCAGGCGCGCTCTACGCCTGAAGGTCAGGGAGTGACGGCGACCGGGCGACGGCTGATTACGAACCACCGGGCAACGGCGGACAGTGGTCACGCGATGACGGCGGACGCGTGCTCCCGCTCCAGCAGGAACTGGGACGCCTCTCCTCCGAGATGCTCGACCAGCGCATTCGCGATCGACGCCCTGGCAGCCAGAACCTGCTGGAGATTCGTGCCCGCAAAACCGTCGATGGGGCAGAACAAATGCGTTGTCAACTGGTTCACCTTCGCATTGTCTCCCTGCCGCCAGATCCAGCGGCGAGTCCGCACCTCCAGATCGTCAGCGTAGACGATTTCGCCTGTGTCGACGATCTCCTTTTCCCCATGTCCCATCGGGGAGAACACCTCGCCCGGACGGCTCTTGCGCACCTCGAAGTCGCCCTTCATGGGCCCAAGGTCGTGAGCGCCCATGGGCAGCAGGTATGTCAGCGAATGGGCGTTGATGATGTCGACCGCGCCGTTGATCGACGGGATGCCGCCGGACTTGACGACGCGGCTTGTCAGAGCGTCTATCGAGGGAGAGAACCTGTTCGGATTGTAGCCGGCTTTCAGGAACGCTTCCCGCCAGACCGAGACCATTGGGTGATGGCGGGGCGACTCGCCCAGCATGACCCTGGCGCGCTCGCAGGCGCTCTCAAGAGATTCGCCCGGACCGTGCAGTGTGTTGCTCATGCCCCGGACGACAACCACTCCGACGATGTAGTCTGGGAAGAGTTCAAAAACCTCGGGAGCTACTTTAAAGAGCACCACAAGACCTCCCGTTTTCTGTCTTTATAGGTTATTATACCCACGTTGACGGGCTGGAGGAAAGCCGCCCCTGAGGACGAACTCAATGACCATGCATCCGCCGAATGGACTCGACGGCACACGACGTCGCAACATGAACGCCAGCATCGCCGTAGCGGGTCTGGGGACCCGTGATAGACAGCCGCGGCGAAAAGCTCGTGATGGGCATCAGTGGCTACACGATAACGGCCATCCCTGCTCTTAGGCTGTTTACGAGAAATCCACGCAGACTCTGGGCGCTTCACCATGAATGAGGGGAGATCGCGACAGTGCCTGTCGCGATCTCCTGAGAAGGTCAGTGGTCCTATTCACCACGCCTCGTGAGCGGCTACTTGCCGATGAACAACTCCGTCACGACCACGCCGTACTCGTACTTGACTATGCCCACTCCGATGTGCGTGAAGTCTGGGTAGAGGATGTTCGTCCGGTGGCCGTCGCTTGCCATCAGCCGCTGGTGGGCCCATGCGGTGTCCCTGGCTTTTGCGAGGTTCTCGCCCGCGATCCTGTAGGTCACCCCAGCGTTCTTCATCATGGTGAAGGCTGATCCGTATGTCGGTGACGTGTGGGCAAAGTAGTTGTTCACCAATATGTCCTGGCTCTTCATCCTCGCAAGCTGCGTCAGTGTGGCATCGACCTGTAACGGGTTCAGGCCCACACTGATTCGCGCCTGGTTCACCAGGCTGACCATCAGCGCTTCGTCGGTGGGTGAGCCCTGGACGGCGCCGGGCACGGGTGCCGGGGCGGGTGCCGGTGTGACTGGCACCGGTGGCTGGTAAGGGACCTCCGGCGTCGGGGTCGCAGGCTGTGCCGGCGCCTGTGGCTGCCCGTACCACTGTTGTATGTAGTATGCTCTGTTCCAGTACCAGCCGCCGGAGCCAGTGGGCGCTGGTGGGGTTGTCGGTGTCGAAGGCGGTGGGTTGGTTGCCGGAGTTGTCGGGTTCTCGGCCGGATACAGGCAATTCGAGCCCGGTGTCAGATACCATGAAGCGTTTGCAGGCCGAGGAGACGCGGCCAAGGACACCAGAAGCAAGAGCGCCAGCGATAGCGCGAACGCGATTTTCCTCTTCATCAAACCCCTCCCGAGTTCTGCGTTTTTTGGTGCTTGATGCCTGGTATGGATCCGGTAATAAGACCTTAACATCAGTCGCTGTCACCCGCAAAAACCGTTTCCCGCCGGATGGCCGACCACGGGACAAAATCACAGCCATGTAAAAGCGGTGTTACGGAAAGCGGACGGAATGTACGCACTGGAACGAAATGTCAGCGCTTTGCAGGAATCTGTTATGTTTACACCTCGCCTCGGCCTCCTTCATAGGATATACGGCTTAGACTCAACCAGCTAAAGGAGGGATCGTTGTTGGGCGAAGAAAAGAGGATCCAGGTGGCTCTTACGCCAGGGCCATGCCCGCCGCAGGGCTGCCCGCCGCCGACCGAAATCGTGTGCATAGAGACGCTCAAAGTCTACGACTTCTGTTTCCAGAGTGACACCGTAGAGAACGCCTGCTTCCCGATTCCGGCCGCCTGTGTGCCGCCGGTGACGACTGCCGTTGCTGTAAACTGCGCGATCACGAACATCACAGCCGCGGTAGTGCAGAGGACGCCCCTGCCCGCGCCCGCGCCGGCAGGGTTCGCGCGCGTGACCATCAGGCTCATCATGACATTGACGTTCACACTCGTCCGGGCTGACGGAACGACGCTGTGCACGTTCACAGCTGACTTCCCGTTCCTCAAGACCGTCGCGCTCTGCGCGCCGGTTGGGACGGATGTCGTCGTAGAGACTCGTGGGACTCGTTGCGGCCCGTGCTTCATCCTGGCAGGGACCCAGGTGTGCTGCGAGATCGACTTCTGCCTGTTGATCCAGTCCAGGGCTCTGGTGAAGCTGCTCGTGCCGGCCTATGGGTTCTGCGTGCCCGCCGAGTGCGTGGAACTCCCGAAGGCCCCGCTACCGTGCCCGCCGTCGCCGCTTTTCCCGCGGCAGTGCCCGCCGTCGCCGGCAACTTAGGCTCGACTGCAATATCCTCAGGTGTGTGAGCGCAAGCGAAGGGCGGAGATCCATCCCCGCCCTTCGGACTTTCCAGGGGGTTGCCCCCACGGCAGCCCCGCCAGCGCGGGGCGGCGGGGGCGACGGGCTGCCCAGGTGGCCTGCCCGCGCAGCCCGCCCGGATGCGCATCATCCTTGAGCCTCCTCGCGAATATGCTGTCATATGATGTGTGAGTGGGAGGCGAGCCCCAGATGACGTGGGGTATACGACCACAGGACCTGAAGGGACCGGCGAGGCACGATTGCGCCAATTGCCCGTCGCAGGACTCTTGCACGATTTACCTCATGAAGACGGAGAAACCCGGACAGTACCCCACGCCCGGAGGCTGATACGAGCGAAACAGGGCTCTGGCAGAGTCCTACAAGGCAACGCTGATGAGGCATGCGTACTCGCCGGACTACCCTGGAATGGCGTCCGGCACGTCCGAGCCTGGCCAGACGGCGCCCGGCTCAGAACAGCCGGCGCCCGGGTGGGGACAGCCGCCACCAGCGTGGGGCCAGGTGGAACCCACACAGGGCCAAGCAGGTGTCTCGCCGCATATGGCACAGGAGGTCTCTGGTCCGGTATTCCCCGGGCAGTCCCCCGGCGCCTGGCTGGCCAGGGCTGATCTTGTCACAAACGGCAGTTTCGAAGAATGGGATGACGGTGTTCCTTCCGGCTGGGATGGAGCAAACGTCTGGCGCGAAGAGGCGAAAATCCACACCGGCAGGAACGCCGTCCGCCTCGGGTCGCCGTCCGAACCCGGTGCACCTGCGACGCTCGCGCAGGTCATGCAGGTGGTTACCGGGACAGTCTACCATCTCACATTCTCCGCGCTGGGTACGGGTGACGTGCCGAGACGCGTTGAAGTCATGTGGCTGAACGTCGAAGGGCAACTGCTTGGCGAAGCTGGTCCGCCCATGTTGCTGCCACCCGTGGTGCTTCCCCAGTTTGCCCAGTACAATCGCATTATCGGCCCCGCTCCCGTGGCTGCGCGTTTCGTGCAGGTCCGCTTCAGCAAGACTGGATCGGGCTACCTTGTGCTCGACGACGTGTCCTTGTTCCGGCTTTACTGAGGTCCGGGAAAGTAGCTGATGGCCCGCCCAGGGGTCCTGCCGTTGCACTTGCCGTGCTCGACCACGGGGCAACCGTTCACCAAGACCCACAGCACTCCTGTTGATGTTCTCGTCGGCTCCTCGAACGTGGCGTTATCCACCGTGGTATCCTGGTCGAACACCACGATGTCGGCCGCATACCCTTCCTTGATCAGGCCTCTACCCTGCAGCCGGAAAGTCGAAGCAGGCAGCGATGTCATCTTCCGCACCGCCTCAGCCATGCCCATAAGCCTCATGCCGCGGACGTACCGCCCAATGAACCGCGGGAAGGACCCGTACAGCCTCGGGTGCGGCTTGCCGCCATAGATGCCATCGGTGCAGATCATGACCCATGGGTCCTGCATGAAGGGGGTTATCGTTTCCTCGGTGCCGTAGAACGTGATCTGGGTCACCGCAAGATTCTCTTCAACCAGAAGGTTGAGCACGGTATTCTCCGGCGTCTCGCCCCGCATCCGAGCTATCTCGGTGATGCTCTTTCCTTCGGCGGGCTTGTTGGCCTCAGACTTGACCCAGGTGACCACGACATTGTCCCAACCGACGATGGACGCTCTGTTGTCCCAGGACTCCTCGCTCATGGTGAACCACTTCTTGAGTTCGTCCCGTGTCGCAGGATCCTTGAGCCGTGCCAGGAGCGCCTCGGTGCCGCCCGCAAGCGTCCACGTGGGGAGCACAGCCATCAGGACGGTGCAGCCAGCGAAATACGGGTACTGATCGGCGGTGATGCGCACTCCGTCTCGCCTCGCGGCGGCGAGCTTGGCGAGCACTTCACCGGTGGCCTCCCAGACGGATTTCCCAAATACCTTCAGGTGGGAGATGTGCAGGTGGACTCCCGAGCGGCGGGCCACGCGGATCATCTCGTCGATCGAGTCGCGGATCCGCATGCCTTCATTGCGCATATGCACAACGAACGGAAGGTCGTGCTCGGCGGCGACCTTGCACAGCCCGGCGAGCTCGTCCTCACCGGCGAAGCTGCAGGGCGGGTAGATCAGCCCTGTGGAAAATCCAGCTCCTCCCTGCTCAAGCGCCTCGCCAAGGGCGGACTTCATGCTATCGATCTCGCCGGCGCGAGCGTGCCTGTCGTCCATGCCCATGAACCTGGTCCTTATCGGGCCGTGGGGCACCAGGTAGCCGACGTTCAACGGCAGCCCGTGCCTATCGAGCGTTCCCAGGTACTCAGCGGTCGTCCGCCAGGGCCAATCCCCGTCGTACTCGCCCAATAGACCCGCGAGCATCTTGCCGAATAGCGGAATATCCTTGTCTGTTATCGGGGCGACGCTCAGGCCGTCCTGCCCGAGTATCTCCGTCGTGACTCCCTGGAGCAGTTTCACATCCGGCGCAGGCGACTGGAACAACCGCAGGTCAGAATGGCTATGCGTGTCGATGAATCCCGGTGCGACGGTCTTGCCCGTGGCGTCTATGACGAGCGGCGCTTCCTCACTCGCGAGATCTCCAGTGCAGACGATCTTGCCCGCTTTGACGCCTACGTCGACACGCGCGCAACCCCGGCCCGTCCCGTCGTAAACTGTTCCGCCTTTGATGACTATGTCCAGCAATGTATGCTACCTCCGTCCTACGGCTACTTCTTGTGCCACGAACCTCCCTGTACCGGCCTTACCCTGGATCTGGCCTTCGCGCATGACCACATGGCCACGGACAACCGTAATCACGGGCCAGCCTGTCAGGCTCCTGTCTTCATAGAGCCGCGCTACGTCCCTCGCCTTTGTGTACATCCGGTCCTTCCGGACGGGCCGTCTGGTCGCCAGGTCCACTATCGTGAAGTCGGCGTCCGAACCGACCATGATGGCGCCCTTCCTCGGGTAGAGCCCGAAGATGCGCGCCGCGTTGGACGACATGATCCTCACCAGCGTGTTGATGTCTGTCCGGCCACCGTTGACAGCGTCGAGCATCACCGGAAGGAGCGTCTCGAGACCAGGCGAGCCGCACGTGGCGGCGAATATGTCCTTTTCCCCACGAGTCTTCTCCTGCAAGAGGTACGGCGCGTGGTCGCTTCCGACGGTGTCTATCATACCGTTATGCAAACATTCCCACAACGCCTCAACGGTGCGGCGCGCCCGGAGTGGCGGGTTGATCCGTGCATACGGGCCAAGCCGCTCAAGGTCAGACACGTCCGCCGCAAGGTAGTGGGGGCAAGTCTCGACGGTGACGGGAAGCCCTCGCCGCCTGGCTTCCCAGGCCATACGGACGCCACGGTCGGTCGACATGTGGCAGAGCTGGAGCCTGACTCCAGCCTCTTCGGCCAGCGCAAGTGACGAGGCAGTCGACACAATCTCGGCGATCTCAGGTCGCGACTCCGCATGAGCGACCGGCGCGACGTGGCCCCTCGCCCGCATCGCCCCGGTGAGTTTTTCACAGATGGCGTTGCTTTCCGCATGGATGGCCGAAACCAGCCCGGTCCTGGCCACAGCCTTGAAGACCTCGAGCAAGGACGCCTCATCTGTGGCACAGAGACCGACGAATTCCTCCTCCCTGCCCGCAGGCGCCGCGTGAAGGAACGTTTTGAACCCGATTGCCCCTGCCTCCGCGGTCCCCCTCACATCGGCTACCGAATCCCAGCCTGCGGCGCCGTAGAAGGCGAAATCGACATAGGCGCCGGGCGCGCAAGCGGCCACGCGCTGCTTGAGTATCTCCCCCGTCCGCACGCATGGGAAAGATATGGGCATCTCGAGCACCGTCGTCACGCCGCCCGCTGCGGCGGCCATGGTGCCGGTGACGAAATCCTCGCGGTCTTGGTTTCCTGGGTAACGGATGTGAACATGTGAGTCGATTATCCCCGGCAGGATGAAGAGCCCGGCACAATCGATCATGTTTGAGCCTTTCAACGACTTTGGCCCTGCTATCGCTGCTATCTTCTCATCCTTGACCGCGATGTCGGCATCGAATGAGTCGGTTGCGGTCACCACCCGGCCCTTTGACAGAACCAGATCGTACACCAGTCTCTCGCCCCCGTTTGCTCGCTAAAGTTTCCGCGCGTCAAGTCTGAGAATCGTCCGGGCAAGCACGTCCACACCTCTGGCTGCCTGATCCCATGCGGTGCATTCCTTCGATGAATGGCTGATGCCACCCATGCTCGGCACGAAGATCATGCCCACGGACGCAATCCGGGCAAGGCACATTGCATCGTGTCCCGCGCCGCTCGCCATCCGCTTGTACGGGTAGCCGGCGTCTTTGCAGGCGTCTTCTATGGAGTCCATGACGCCCGGGTCCATGGGCACGGGCATCTTGGCCAGCCCGAGGTCGACCTCAATTCCCCCCAGCGATGCCGCGCCTTGTTTGAAGCGCTCCACCGCAGTCTCGATCCTGGCAGGGTCCATGGACCTCATCTCGAGCGATAGCCGGGTCTCGCCAGGGACGACGTTCACGGCCCCCGGGCTCACCTGGATCTGGCCAATGGTGGCCACCATGTCACATCCCCGGCGCGCCTCCTCGTGTACGAGGCAGATGAACCGGGCGGCCTTGACGAGCGCGTCGTCTCTCATGTGCATGGGGGTCGTTCCGGCGTGGTTGGCCATGCCAACAGCCGTTATGGCGCCACGGGTGATGCCAACGATACCGGTGACGACCCCGATGTCGAGGCCGTCGCGTTCGAGGACTCCGCCCTGTTCGATGTGGAGTTCAAGGTAGGCGGAGATGGGATAGGAAGCGACGGAGCCGGCAAGATCGTCCGGCGAGAGGCCTGCGGACTTCAGCTTCTCCCAGACGGACTGCCCATCGCGGGTGGTGGCGCGGAGTTCCTGCTCTCTGACCTGCCCGACAAAGGCCCGGCTGCCGAAGGTGCCCGAAAACCATGCGCCCTCTTCATCGGCGAAAGCCGCAATCTCCATCGGGCTCTCTGTGACGATGCCTGCGTCATTGAAGGTTCTGATGGCCTCAATAGCCCCGAGAACACCCAGGGCGCCGTCAAACATGCCTCCGTTGGGAACGGTGTCGATGTGCGAGCCGGCCATGATCACTGGTTTTTCAGGGTCCCGCCCGTCTCTACGTCCGAAAACGTTGCCCACTGGATCGACCCTGACTCGCAGGCCTGCGTCTTCCATGAGCGATACCGTCAACCGGCGCGCTTTCGTGTCCTCAGTGGTGTAAGCTCTGCGAGTGATTCCGAACGGTCCAGCGCCAATGGCAGCCAAAGCCTCGATGTCACGGCGTAACCGGTTCTCACTGACCTGGATCCTCTTTGCTGGAATGATCTGCACCCCCTGGTTCTGCGACTGGTCTGCTTCTGTTGGTCATGAAGCGTATTCAACGGTCGAAAGCGGGTGTCCTGTCGTCATTCGTTCACACGCGTGATTCGCTTATTGGTGAAACTCGACCACGTCGCCGTCCTGCATTATGTAGTCCCTCGGCACCATCTGCCCGTCGAACACCTTTGCGCCCCAGACTTTCGCATACTTGAGGTTTCTGGCCAGTTCCTTGTGGATGCGAGTTGCGGCCTCCACGACAGACGCGCCCCTCGGCACGACAAACGGCTCATCAAGGTCGGCCTTCTTGCCGGGCACCCTTGTATAGATGCGTATGAGGCCCAGGACGTTGTAGAATACCTCTCTCTCGAGGGCCGTCAGGCTCTGCTGGTCCAGCACCGACACCGGCATGATGGGCAGACCGGGACCGAGTATCTCCCTTGCCAGTTCGATCCGGCTCGACGCATCGGGCCTGTCCGCTTTGTTGGCGGCGACAACGGAAGGCCGGAAAACCTCGGGCGCACCTTCCGCCAGCGGATGATGCAGCACGATGTTGGTCTCTTTCAAGATAGCCAGCATTTCTTCTATGGAGGTCAGCAGGTCATCGTCGCTCGCGTCGATGACGACAAGCACCCCATCGGCCTGGCGTACGAGGTTCAGCATCCAAGGCTGCAGGAACTCCCTCGCGAACGGGGGTATGTCCACGAGCTGGATCTGGACGTTTTCGAATATCGCCATCCCCGGCTGGGGCAGCCTGGTTGTTCCGTGGTAGTCCGCGATCTCCGGCAAGGCGTTGCTGGTGGCCTTCAGGATGCTCGACTTGCCGCTGTTGGGCGGGCCGACCATCACGATTTGGCCCGCTCCTTCTCGCTCAACGTGAGACAGGCTGGCCTGCCGGGCGACGGATGGTCGCTTCATGGCCTCCTGCTTGAGCTTGGCGATCCGCTTCTTTATGTCGGCCTGCATTTTCTCGGTGCCCTTGTGCTTCGGGATCGTGGCAAGCATGTCGTCAAGGGCAGCAAGTTTGTCCGGTACTGTCTCCGCAGACTTGTACCGTTCTTCGGCGTTCCGGTAATCTGGCGTCAGGTTGGCCGGCAAGCGCAAGCCTCCTGCTAGAGTGTCATGACTTCGGTCCTGGCGCGACCACGATCGACCACTTCTGCCACCTATATTCTAACCTGACGGTGCCGTGTACCGGAAGGGCTGCCGGCCGCAGCCGGGTGTGTGATAGAATGGTCCCGGCATTTTGCCAAGTCTGTGTCCTCCAGGCGTTTCGCGGTGTTGGTATCCGGCCAGCGTTTCGTGAGATTCGTATCTGCTGAGGTGCCTATGTCAGGGTTCGCTCCTCGTTTTGGCAGGCGTGCCTGGCTGCTTCTGGGTGGTTATGCCCTGGAAAACGCCGGTGTGGGGCTTGTGTGGCCGTTCATGGTCATCTACCTTAGTTCAGTTCGCGGTATGCCGGTAGCTTCTGCGGGAATGGTGATGTCTGTCGCCGGCGTTGCCGGGGTTCTTGCCACCCCGATCTCAGGTCTGCTCTCGGACCGGTTCGGCCCCCAGAAGATCGTGGCAGTGTCGCTGGCCATGACGGCCGGCGCTGCTCTTGGATTTGCCAGGGTATCCGTGCTCGGTCCGGCCCTGCTCTGGGCTGCAGTAGCCGGAGCGGGACTGGCCGCGATGTGGAACGCGTTTGCGGCCCTGCTCGTCGGCATAGTGCCCGTGCACGCCCGCACGGACGTTTTCGGCGTGGCCTATGCCTTGCAGAACCTCGGTACGGGGCTGGGTGCTGCTGCAGCCGGCGCTCTACTGGATATCCGGGTTCCTGCAACGTTCGAAAGGACGTTTGTTGCGAGCTTTGTTATCTTCGGAACACTTGCAGCACTGATCCTGGCAGCCGGCAAGTTGTACGAGGATCGTCCTGGCGGCGGATCTGGCGGTGAACGCGCCGACCAGTCCACCGGGGAATCCGGCGGCCATTCTACTGGTCAGTCTGGCGGGGAATCGGGTGGCGAACCCGCCGGGCCAAGAGGTCCATCCCGTATAGCGACAGGGGGAGTTCGCGTCGCTCTTACGGACCGGACGCTCCGAGTGTTCGTCCTGTTGAACCTGTCGTTTGCGGTCACACTTGTCGCGCTCCAGACGCTCACTCCGCTGTGGGTAGTCGGACCACTGAGTTTGCCGGCCAGCCTGGTTGGGGCTATCGTTTCCGCAAACACCGCGACCATAGTGGTGGCCCAGTCATTCACGTTGCGGCTGATCCGAGGACGGAGCAGGATGATGGCGATATCGCTGGCATCATCCCTGCTGGCCCTGGCCACAGTGGTGTACCTCAGCACCGGTTTGATTGCCAGCCGGCTCCTGCCGGTCGCCCTTGTCACCGCAGCAGCCATCGCCGGATTCGGGCTCACGTTCTTCCAGCCCAGCATCGCGGGAATGCTGAACGATCTCGCCCCGGCCAACCTGCGGGGGACATATAACGCAGCCCTGAACTCCGCCTGGCAGGCCGGGGCGGTGGTCGCGCCTTCTCTGGCCGGCTTGTTCGCGGCTCGCGGCAGGTTCTATGAGGCATTTGCAGGGATTTTCGTAGCGCAAGTCCTCATCGCAGTCGGTGTGCAGCTGTCACGCAAGTCTGTTCCGCGGCACATAGATCTCGGTGCCCGCAACTCGTAGATACGGCCGCCTGTGTCTCGTGCTCCCAATCATCGCCATGCACTCGCATGGTGCCCGGAAAGCAATTGCCCCCAGAAAGCCGTGTCAATGAACAGCCAAAGTGGCCCCTTAAGTGAACAATAAGAATGTCACCGACCCGAGTGTTTGTGGTATTTTATGAATCATTGCCTTGCAGGGCCTTCTCAGCCATGCAGATATTGCGTCTGTTTCCAAGGACGGTTCCCGGCCGGGGCATGAGCTGAACTGCGCCTGCATGAGGAGCGGCCTCCTGCACGCTCGGTGCGGAAGACCGCATTACCGCAGACTAGACTGCCAGACAGTCTAGTCTGCGGTGAACTGACTGCCAGGTAGTCCATTCGACGAGCGACCGGTAGTCCCAGACTGCACTTGGAGCGAACATGACTGCTGAGCAGTC
>JAUYEF010000023.1 GCA_030691635.1 Bacillota bacterium | reverse complement strand
TCCACTCGTCGCCAGCAGTCTTGAGCTCGGAATGGGGCGGCCGAAGGCCGCAGTAGGAGCCACCAGCCCGGGTTCGAGCGCCACGGAGCCCCGTCGCGCCCCGGCCATGGCGGCCGCACAGGCCGCCAACGTGGTGGGGGGGGGTGGGGCCATTCTCATGATTCCTCTTCTATCGCCGGGCGACACTGCAGATAACGTTCGCGAGTCCCGAACCGGCGCTCCGGGAGCTCCCAGGTTCACCTTCTTCGAGACAACCTACGTGCCGTCTTTCTCCGACCGCCACTCGCGCCGGTTTCTCCGGAGCGGCGAATGCCGCGCAGGCGGGACTCGCATTGTTATGTGCCGCCGCGCTTGGACCACTGCCGGTGTCACTTCTGCACGCATCGACACACTTGGCTTGGGACAAGCCTGGCCGCACGACTCAGTTGAGCAAGGGCAACTCCATGTTGGTATCACCAAGAGCAGCGAAGGGATTGCCTTAGCGCCGGTACAGACCGCCCACGAGTCTGTACCCGAACTGCAGGACCGACGGTGCGATGGCCACGGTAGTAGCAAGGGGATGGCGCCCTTCAATCAACCAGGCAGGGTCACCCGCGCAATCTTGTTCACGGTGCCCGGCAAAAGCGATGCGTACGACTCCATTGACGGAGGGCGTCCCCAAGGGAAGAAGAACTTGGACCCCGGCAGAGGTCGATCCCCCTGACGTCGGCCCCTCCGGCGAGCAACTGACTCGCAGGGAGAGTCCCTCGATGGAAACTGAGCCTCGCCGCTCGCCCGAGGGTGTCCCCGTAAGCCTTACGTCGCCGTAGCTCGCATAGTGCCCTAGTTCTCGCATGTACGTCACGTAGGCCGCATCTGGAACCCAGAACTCCAACTCAAGAAGCGGGATGCCCAGGCCAAGATCAGTGTCCCCGGTAGGAGCGATTCGGGCGAACCACAATCCCACGGCTCCTCCGTCGGGCCAATTCGGGGTTCTTCCATCGAGCGCGAACTCACCCGCGTGGAGGATCTCAAGAAACGATACGCCCCATTCACGCTGTGTCGGGTGAGCCTCCAAGTAGTCTTCCGCCCAAGAGGTCCCCGCTGAGGCCAGTTCACCGAGAGAGAGGAACCGAACACCGGCAGGGAGGCGGTCGGAAACGCGTGACGGGTCAAACGCACGCCAACTGACGATCTCCTCGGGGTCGCTGACGACCCACATGGTGCTAGCTCCCTCCGGGAGCGCGGGGATCTGGCCGGCGGCGACGCTGGGCTGGAGCCCAGCGAGACCGAGAAGGGAACAGGCACCCACAATCCACCGTCGCCTAGGAGGCTGCTTCGGACTCTTCGCCCAGGTCATCAACCCCACTCTCCCTTGACTGCCGAAACCCATTCTCTCCAGCGGTGGCACATAACGTTCTCGGGTTCCGAACCGGCGCTTATCCGCAAGTCCACAGGTTCATCTCTCTTCGATGACTGCACATCTCTTCGACCGCCACCCCCATGCACGCGCCGGTTTCTCCGGAGCGGCCGCAGGCCGCGCAGGCGGAACCCGGGTTGTTATGTGATGCGGGAGTGCCACGCGCTTATCCGATCTCGGTACCTGCCTCCCTAAGCAGTATGACGGCTGCGCTGTGTTCATTCTCGATTGCCCAATCCAGCGCAGTCCGACCCTCCCGGTCCCTCGCATCCACACGGGCTCCGTGCTCCAAAAGAACCGCGATCGTCTCGACCTTGCCGAAGACCGCCGCGTGAATCAGCGCAGTGGCCCCAGTATCGTCAGTCGTGTTGACGTCCGCACCGTGTGCGAACAGCACCTCAGCGATGGCAGTCTCGCCCTCAAGAGCCGCATGCATTAGCGGCGTCCATCCGCCTCCATCCCGAGGATCAGGGGATGCCGACAGGCGGAGCAGCATCTTCACCAACTCCAGGTGCCCAAGTCCTGCTGCCTTGATCAGGAGCTCGCCGAAGGAGTCGCTCAGGCCAAGCTCGATGAGGTAGCCGAACGCCCCGATCGCATTTGACTCGACCGCACGAGCGATCAAAGGCTTGCCGTAGACATCAACCGCCCGAGCATTCGCTCCTTGAGCGACAAGGCTCTTCATCTCATCCACATCGTCGTCTTCAACCGCCATGAAGAGGAGATCCTGCCTCAACGCCTCGGCATCGTGTTCAGGCGGGTGATAGAACACCATCATCGACTGGATCCTCCCCTAGTCCTGCATACGTAGTGCCTTACTACTGCGGTCGTATTCCCGTTTCACATAACGTTCCAGAGTTGCGACGCCGGCGCGCCCTCACGCGCGACGAGGCTTCGCTCTTCGATACTATCTGGCACGCTTTGAGGCGCTGCCATGTGTGCGCCGGTGTTCTCCGGAGCCGCGCCACGCGCGGCGTAGGCGCAACTCGTTTGTTAACTGACGCCGCCCCGCGGCTCCCGCTTCGGCAGATCTCTCCGTCGCCAAGGACAGACCCCTCCCTATTTCTTCTTCCGCCGCTTTCGCCGGCCGCGGTAGGATCGTTGGTGCTTCAGGCTCAGATAAGAGCGAACAAAAGTGTCCAACCTCTTGCTCAGTTGGTCTTCGATGTAGTCCAGGCGATCCGCATTCCTGAGCTTGGAAATCGCGCGACTGAGAACCGCCGCGGGAACGGTGAGGATGACTCGTTGGTGTTCGTGGTATAACACCTGAAGCCAGCCACGGAGCTTTTCGCTGACTGCCTCTGACTTCCCTCGGTGAACGATCACCCCGAACCGCCCGTACTCCCCGGTCGTATAGCTCAGAACCTGCCGAAAGTCCTCCATCTTCAGGTCCTCGTAGTTCTTGACCTCGAAGACCACCTGGCGACTTCCCCAGTCAGCATGAATGCGCTGCCACAGTCCACTCTCGGCGATGTTCGTCGCCACAACGTCGCGTCGTTGAATCCCGTCCGGACATGGGTGCAACTCCGGGTTGGAGAGTTTTCCGGCAAACAGCAACCGTACTGCTCTAAGTACCCACTCCTCAAAGTCCCCCGCGCCCTCAGCGCCAACGACAACCTTGGGTAACTCCGACACGACCTGCCCCAAGCGCCGCACGCGACTATCGGAGACCTCGTCCTTCTTGCTGGCATCGAACTCGTCGTTGATCTCGACGACGACATCAGTAAAGGCAGCGTCCGTCGCAAGCTCTAGGGCCTTCCAGTAACAAGGATGCACCACCATGCGATGGCTGGGCGTGAAATTCTGCACTTCGGCGCCTGACCCATCATGACAGAAGACGACCTTGTCGCGACTGGTGTCCTCAAAGCCAAGGAAACCGATGCCGTACAGAGCGTGGAGGACCTGCTTGCCTGACCCCAGCGCAGCGAAATCGCTGTCGGCCTCATCTTCGTAGGCGCCGAACCCAATTTCGGTGTCCAGTCTGGAGATCACCGACTCCATGGTATCGAACGCGGGGGCGGTTTCGAACAGCTTCACAAAAGAGCGTACCCCAGGGAGAACCCGATCATATTCTTTGATTAGGTCATCAAGTCGATCGTTGGAGATGTCGGTTGCGGCGGCGTCGATCGCCCGCTGAGATAGCCTGGTGTCTCCGGCTCTTTGCACCCCGACATATGCACGATTGATCAGAACTAGGATATCACGAGGGCGGTAGAGTGTGAGTTTGAGGCACTTCTCAAAGCCCTGGCGATCCCTGATGTCCTCGTCTGCGAGTTCGTTCCACACCTTTTCCGGATTCTCGCTATCAACTCCCAGCGCAACCCGAAGGCGGGCCGCGACCAGCTGAAAGAGAGCACCCTCGTCCCAATGGAGCCGTAAAGCGTTGCCTTCGATGTGGCGTGAATAGTCTTGGTCGAGGTGAGCCAGGGCGCGGAACATGTTGTCGCGGACGAATAGTGTGCCGTGAATGCCCGTCTCGGCCTCGTCGAGATCAGAAACAGCGGCGGAGAGGCCACCCAGGACGGCTGTTCCTTCCAGGGACGGCGTCCAGCCTTCGTCGAGACCGTCGTAATAGACGAGAGCGGTCTTGTTGATTTCCCCCAGACCGGCAGCAACGTCCTCTTGAAGCCGTGATATCTGATAGCGCTCAGCTATGATCGCTGGAACGGCGCCAGGGGATGGGTCATCGCTCAAGGCAGCAAGCAAGATCTTGCTTGCCCTCCCAGCTGAGGTGTCACGCATCAAACTCCCGATGCGCTCCATGTGTCGCCCGAGCCCAACCGCGATGTCCGTCCCCGAGATCTTGTAATGGTCTACCAACTCCCCAAGGACCCAATACAGCAAATGGGCCTTCCAGGCGATGCGACTCGCCGCTCGCATTTGGGGATAACTCGCGCCTACCCGCGCGAGGGCAGTCTGCATTTGGAGCGACTGGAATTCTTGAGGTCGCTCGAACAGGCACAGATAGCCCTTCGACTTAGAAAAGTGCGTTGTGACGCGCTGGAACAGGGCGCTCTTTCCGGTACCCCGCCGACCGACGACGAAGTTGAAATCCCGGGTTTCCACTAGTGCGTGGAAATCCGCAGTCTCGACGAAGGCGGCGGAGAGCATTGCTTGGTCTGTCTCAGCTCTCGCGGAGCCAACCAAGTTGCCGAAGCGATGTGAAAGTTGAGTCACAAATACCAATACGTTGTGAGTGCGCTCCTTCGGTCCTCGTTCCTTCCACCGATTCCCGCGGTGTCAGTTAACGTTGTATCCCCGCCGTGCGCCTATGCCTCCACAGTCCGGGGATCTGCGTGGTGCGCAAGAGGGGATCCAGGCGGGGGATTTGCGAAGCGGTGCGTGTAAGACGCTTATGGTGTCCTTTCGATCTCTCGTCCGACTCCACTCTGGACGTCTGACCGGTCCCGGGCCGGCCTGCGAGGGGGAGCGCAGGAAGGGTAGGCGCCGGCCGGGAGGGCCATGGCCACGGCGGTGCCGCCGTGGATTGCAACTCAACAGCGCCAATATGCCCCGGCGGATCCCGACGCGCCACGTTCTCCCCGGCCGGCCTCGCCCCGGGGGGGTCCCCACCCCTCCGTCCCACCCCGCCATGGATCTGCCCCGTCGTACGGGCCACCCTCCGGCATGGACGCCCCCTCCGGCCCCGGCCCGTCTGGCCCTCGCACCGACCCGCCAGCCAGGGAGCGCGTTCATGTGACGCTGTCCGACGGCGAGATCCACCTCCATGTGCCCTATCCCTCCCCGCTGCTGGGGCGGGTGCGAGCGCTGCCGGGAGGACGCTGGGACCCTGGCCTGAGGGTATGGCGGGTGCCCGACTCGGCCGCCACCCGTCAGGCCGTGCGGAACCTGCTGGGCGCGGAGGCGGCCGGCCGGGCCCGGGAGGCTCCTGAGGCCCTTGCGCCGATCCCCGAGGCCCCCGGGCGGGCGCATACGGCCCACCCAGCT